>JAHJIN010000257.1 GCA_018823415.1 Chloroflexota bacterium
CAACCCCCCGCGCCGGCGGGACAATTCCGCGATGGCCTGGTCGATGGTCTTGCCCGCCGCGACCTGCACTGACAGGCGATCCAGGACAAAGCTCATCTCAGCCAGCAGATCTGTACGGCGCTGGTTGATCAGCCGGCGCACCTGCAAATCCGGCCAGAACAGACCCGCCACGCCCAGCATCAGGGGCAACCACAACAGGCCCGGGCCTAGCCCTAACAAGGCCACAGCGCAGATCCCCACGATGAACGCCCCCAGCGCATAGAGGATCTTGTAGGCGTACAGGTCATTGACGGTGCGGTAGCGGCGCGGCCGGCCGGCTTGATCCAACATCTCGACATCGCGGTCGGCCCGTTTGAGCAATTGACGCAGCCGCTCGCCCCAGGACGTAAATAGCGGCCCTAGCAACCGATCCAGCAAGGGGCTATTCTCGAACATGGTCAAGGGCTCGGGTTGGCTGGCCGCGATGACCTCTTGCAAGCGCGATCGGGACCGCAACCGCAGGCGTTGGGGGATCAATCCTTCCAATGACCAGACCAGTAACAGAACGCCAACGGCCCCAATCAGGGCAATGCTCTCGGGCGACATACGTCTGTCCTCCGTCAAACCGGTGCCGGCGCTTCCGGTCGGGCTTCCTCCTCCAACTTCTGGAGGGACGGGTAAGGCCGGCTATCGATGGTGCTGAATATCCCGTTGGCGATGCGGCGCGACACGAAATAGGCGGCCAGGCTGAGGACCCCAGCTGCCAGGATCGCCAGTTGACCGAGAGGCGAGTTGTAGAATGGGCGACTATACTGGGGCGCGGTGATCTGGATCACAAACAGAAACGCGAACGGCGCCAGGCACATGATCCGCCCTTCCCAGGTGATCTTGGTCTGTTCGGCCCGAATGCGCTTGCGGATACTCACGATATTGCGCACCGCCGCCGCCAGGTGGGCCAATATCCCCGATATTTCACTGCCGGCGAATTCTTGCTGCAGGCGCAGGGTACCCAGGATGTTAGTCAGGATCATGTCCTGTCGACGATTTTCAACCTCGTCCAGTACGATCGCCAGGTCTTGGCGCTCCCGTAACCCGCGCGCCATGCGGCCAAAGTCCAACCTGGTAGCGGTCGGTCCATGTGCGGCCACGTTCTCGAACACCTGGACCATGGCCGCCCCGGAAATGGCGTCGAAACTGGCGCAAATCTCATCCACGACTTCGGGTAGCGCCTCCTGGTATTGCTGACGACGCTTGTCACGCCGATCTTCCAGGTAGGTCCAGTACATGATGAAGGCCAACAGCGCGGTGATCAGTCCGGCGGCCACGCCGCCCAGTAGCAGCCAGCCCGCCACGCCGGCGATGAGGGTCGAAACCAACACCACGCGTAGGAACTCGTTGGCGCTGACGTCCAGGTCGGCCTGGTTCAAGCGCACCTGGAGCCGGTCCTGCCAGGTCAGGGGCGCGGCTGCTTCGGGGTCACGTACGAGTCCACCCTGGATCGTCCGGCGCAAACGACCGCGCACCACCGGCGAGAGGACGATGGATAGGAAGACGACAAAAACCCCCGCTGCGCCAAACAGGGCCACCAGGACGTTGGGGGCATACAGCAGATTGAGCGACATGGTCCTACCTCGCAAACTGATGGGGGTCGATGCCCTTGCGCTCCAGATGTTCGCGGAGCCGCTTTTGGGGGGCGTAATCCGTCCGGCGCAGGTTCTGACCATCCGGTTGCGCCTGGTACAAGAGTTGCTTCTGAATCACGTTCTGACCCTCCAGCGCGCCGGTTACTTCCAATATCTCGCGCACGACCCGGCGACCGCCCGGCAAGCGCTCCAGGAACACCACGATGTGAAACGAAGCCGCGATCAGGGTACGCAGCGTGTACTGGTTCAGATTGTCGGTCGAGTGGTGCATGCTCGATAGTATTTCCAGGCGGCTCAGGGCTTGGGCACTGTTATTGGCGTGAACCGTCGCCAGGATGCCTTCGTGCCCAGTATTGGCCGCCACGAGCATTTCAAAGGCCGCGCCGTCGCGGGCCTCGCCCATGATGATGCGATCCGGGCGCTGCCGCATGGCGTTGGCCAGCAGGTGAGTCTGGGTAATCCCGCCCGTTCCGTCCAGGCGGGCCGCTCGCGATACCAGGTTGACCACGTCGTTGCCGGGGATTTGCAGTTCCAGGGTGTCCTCGATGGTGATGACACGGTCATTCACTGGGACCACGGAGCACAGAGCATTCAAGAAATTGGTCTTACCGCTAGCCGTACTCCCACAAACCAGGATATTCAATCCCGCGGCGATGGCGGTACGCAGGAATAGGGCTGCAAATGACGAGATGGTGCCCAGACTGACCAGATCGTCCAGGGTCCGGGCTACCACGCGGAACCGCCGGATGGTCACCGCGGGTGAAGGGCGAACCAGGGGATGGATGACAATGTTGACTCGACTGCCATCCGGCAGCGTCGCGTCCATGATCGGCGTGGTCAGGTTCACCTGGCGGTAGTTGTCGGCTGCCAGGTGATTGACAAACGCCGTTAGTTGGTCAGCCGCCGTGGCCCCGCCGGGCACGTCGAAAAAGAACTGGGGATAGCGAGTCTTGAGATCACCGGCACGGATGACGAACACGTTCTGGGGCCCGTTGCAGATGATTTCCTCCACTTCGGAGTCATCCATGAGCGGCTGCAGCGGACCCATACCCAGCAGGATGGCCTCAATGCGCCGGATCAGTTCGGCTGGATCATCCACTGGTGACCAGCGCTGCGCCCGGGCTTCGTCCTGGTAGCGCGTCAGCTCCGACTCGATCAACTGCCGCACCTGGGATCGAGTCTCGGCCGTGGGGTGATGCAAGTCGTCAGGCCGGATCTGCTGCAATCCGCCTTCGCGCAGACGTTCCAGGACCGTGTCATAAGGATCTGGCCCCACATCGCCGGACTCGCGGGCCAGCCGGGCCCGCTCGGACATGGGGCTTTCCGACCGGCTGCTCCAGGTTGGCAGTTTGCGCGTTGTCGTCATGCTCGAATCCTATTCTTGGTCGCGGTCAGTGCTTTCTGCGTCTCAATAGCGAACGTTTGGGGAGTAGCCCGCGGCCTCCATATTGCGACCAGATAGTGTTCAAAGGTGGGTAAAAGTGCGCCCCCAGGACGGCCAATTGGCGTGAAACTTCCCGGTGTGGTTCGTACAGTACCAACGGCTGTCCTCTGTTGATGCTGCGTACTACTTCGTTCTCCACATCCTGGGGAATCACTACGAACTCGGGTAGACCGAGTTCCTGGATGGTCCCCTGGCGATCAAACTCCATGTTATCGGCGTAACCGTTGAGGATCAGTTTGAACCGGGCCGGGCTGATCTCCATCTCCCTCTGGAGCGCCCCCATGTGCGACCACGCCCGAAACGACGACGGATGCGTGGGTGCCAGCACGATCAGTACGACATCCGCGCGGTCCAGGGCTCCCAGGTGCATCGGGTGCGCGGCGCTGAGGCCCATGTCAACCACAACCATACTGGCCATTTGACGCACGATGCGGAGCAACTCCCCCATGAACGCGATCGCTTCAGCTTCTACCAGGGGCGCCATACCGCCTTCGGTCGAGTCGAAGATGCCGCGCAACACTTTCAGTCGCCCCTGGTAGGGGATCAGGTACGATTCCACCAGCTTGGTCGTCAAGGGCTCACCCTTGGACCACCGGGTAGCCAGTTCGTGGATGGTATGACCAAAATCACCGCCGAGGCCATCCAGGCTGATGAACAGGTCCCCGGTGTCCATGTCTACGTCCAGCAAGATCGTGTCCAGGTTACACACCACACCAAACAAGCAAGCCAGGTTGACCGCAACAAAGGTCTTGCCAGTCCCCCCTTTGGGGCTCCAGACAGCCACGGTCCGATGCTCCCAGGCTTGCGCGGCGACGATCTGGGCCGTTTCCTGGTCCAGGCGGGCCAAGGTCCCGGCGGTTCCCCGGTGCTGGTAAGCTCGCAGCACCTCGCGGGGAATACCTTCGATTAAACGAGCCACTTCGGCTTCGCGTAGGGGACTGGTCACGTGGAACGCTGCACCGGCCTGCTCCAGGGTCCGCGCCCAATCGCCACACCCGGGCGGCAGTAGGGCCACGGTGATAATGGGGTGATCGGGATGCTGATACAGTTTCCGAACCAGGTCCAACCCGCTTTGCTCAAAGCCGGGTAGATCGGGAGTCAGGATGACCACATCCACGTCGTGCTGGATAGCAGCGTCATATAGCTCCATCATCGTTGCGGCGTTAGCCACGCCCAGGATGTCGGTGCGTTTCTCCGGTCGCAACTCGACTGATAGGGTGCTGATATCCCCCCAATGCCGTAGGCCAATGGCCACCTTGATGATTTCTGGCGCCGGGCGTTCAGTCGGGGATGGCGCCGCCTTGCTTTGAAATCTGTCTTTTAGACTACCCATTGGAGATCCTATTCTGCGGTCATCGTCGGCGGCGGGGCTGGCACAGTCGGCGGTACAATAGCGGGCACGGTCGGCGAGATAATACCGGTTACGATGGTGGGGGCGGTCAGGGTGCCGGTGAGGGGCAGGTCTAGCGCGCGCAGTCGCTCAGCTCGGATGTAGGCCACGATGTCTTCCCAGGTGATGCCTAATGTAGAGTTGGCTCCGTTTTCCAGGGCCAGGGGCGATACCAGGGCCACGCGCACGATCCCGTTGTCGATGGCAAAGGTCAGGATTTCCTGGGCATCGTGGGGCACGGCCACAACCAGCCCGATGACATCGCCTTCGACGTAGGCCGGTTGGTCTTCCCCGCTGGATGCGCCATATTGAGGGTTGGCTTCCCGTTCGCGGACCACGGCGAGTACCGGCAGGCGCTGCAACACGGCTTTGGATAGCGGCAGTGGGTCTACGTTGACCGCCCACGGTACCGTGGTCGTCACGTATTCGCCGGTGGTGATGGTCTTGGTGACGGTCAGGGGACCTCCTGGGGCTGCGACCGGGGTAGGGGTGCTCATGCCATACACCCCGGACGTCGTCGCCTGCTGGCGGACCTGGCCCAGGGAGAATTCGACGTTGATGTAATCGCCGGCTCGGACACCCCCTGGACAAGTGTCCGGCTTGACCGGGATGACCATGGCCACCTGGTCGGCCTGATCCAGTTGCAAGGCCAACCGATCCAGGCCGCGGGCCAGGTCGCCGCTGATCAGGCGAGCCTTGGTCAGCGGGTCGCCCTGATAGAGTGGTTCGATGGCGACGGCGCCGAGGTACTGGTCCAACTCGCCCTCCATCACGTATTTCTGGGCGATATCCGGGTGCAGTACCTGGTCATCTACCCCCAACACATCCTTGGTGATGACGCCGTAGCGTGGCACGTCCTGGATGACGATGACCACGTGGGCGGGGGGCGGGTTGAAGATGCGCCCCACAAACAGAAAGGCCACGAACGCCATGACGGCCATGATCAGGCCTAGCCAGAAGGTCAAGCTGCGAAAGGTTTTCACTGTGGACCACTCCTTTTACTGGGTGCGGCTGAACTGCTGCTGTACGGCAGCGCGCAAGGTGCTCAGTCTTTGGATGAGCTGGTCCAGTAGCACCAGCAATACGGTGCAGGTGCTACCGGTCAGGTCTGACAAGTCGGGCGGAATGTGGGCCAGGGCGTCTTCGATGGGATCGAGGACGTTGGCGGCAAAACCGGTGTTCTCGCGCAGGAAGCGGATCATGGCCTCGGCCACGGGACGCGCGAGGTGGGGATGGCACACCAGCAGGGCCGCTACCCGTTGTTGATCGCGGGCTGATACCGGAAGTGGGGCCGGGGCCGGCGGAGGCGCGGTGAGCCTTGACGGTTCTGCCGTAGAGGCCAGGGAGTCTGGCGCGGTAGACGGAGCTGGTTGAATTGCAGCGTCCGGGTCGTGTGGCGCAGGGCGGCCTTTCTGGATGGCCCGCCGTAGTTCTCGTGACGAGAGATCTTTTTCACGCACGACCTGGGCCCAGTAGATCTGGTCGGCTATCTTTTCCAGCCGAGTCAGGATCTGCACGTGAGTGGGCGTGAGCCAACTGGCGCGCAGACCGTCCCGGAGATGATCGGGCAGACGGGGTAGCGCCAAAAGTGCGCGGACCTGGCGGGCCGAATATCCACACTCCACGGCCAATTCGTCCTGGGTCCACCCCCGGAGTTCTTGCAGTTGCTGCAACGCAGCGGCCCGATCCAGTGGATTGGCAGTTTCGTCACGAATAAGATCCAGAAGGTTGCCCGGAGCACCGTCGTCCGCTGACGGCATATGTCCTATTCCTGTAGCAGTCGTTTGGCGACATCCTGCACCGGCGCCAGGTCTACCGGCCCCAGCAGTACGCCATCAGCCAGGTCGTTCAACAGCAGGACCACGCGGGCCGACAATCCGCGCAAGGTCAACGATAGGGTTTCGTCAGCCCAATCCACACTGGTAAAGATCAGATCGGGCCGCAATTCTCGGGCCAGGGTTATCCCCTGTTGGGGCGTGCTGGACTCCACGACCTGCACGTTCAGATCTAGTGCCCCCAGTGCATGTGAGATGGTTGATCGAGTATTGTTTTCGGGATGGACAACCAGAACCAGGGTCATGCACTAAACCTCTATCTGTCACGAACCTAATTTTACAAAATAACCATGCATATAGTCAATATAGATAGTGGTAAGTTTTGAATCAGTTTGGAATAGAACCAGGCGAACCTGGTTACACCAGACGTAATTTATCATCAAAGGTAGACGTGATTGGCAGTTGTCGTAATGGAGGGTGTCCGGCGCGTGCACGGATCCGAGTGCCCCGGTGACTCCGTCAGGCTATTGGAACGCCCGGCTCCCAGGTGCAAGCGAGTTAAAAAGAAAAAGGCCCCTTGCGGGGCCAGTTCTTCAGCTATGACTTGAGCGTATTGGACGCGGTTATTCGACTGTGCGCACGGCGGCGCTGCGCCAGCGTCCCAGTTGGTCGTCGTAGAGCATCGTGATGATCGCCATCCCGCCCGGCACTTCTTTTTCCTCAACAATCTCGCCGGTCGTGAGCGAATACCACCACACCGTGCCCCCCGCCCACGAATCGCCCAGGTAAACCTGGCGCCCATCGGCGGAAAAGTTCTTCACCTCAATGCGCCGGTCAATCAGCTCGCTGCGGAAGGACTGGTCCTTGTCTCGGAAAAGAGCCACCGCGCCCACCATCTCCTGGAGCCGCTGTCCGGTATAATACTGCTGAAGTAGATCGACGGGAGCGCTGGATTGGGTCAGGGCCAGGATTTGGGTCGAAAACCACTGCTCCGCGGCCAGATAGTCATCCTCCACCATCTGGTAGACCCGGGCGTCGTCGGTTACGCCTACGAGCGCCCCGGTTACCGTGTCGGTGATGATGTAGACCGTCCAGGCAACTGGGCGCGTGGGCGTTTGGGCAATCGTAGGCAGCAGCGTTGGCACCGAGGTGGGGCTGGGCCGGGGAATTGCCGTCGGATTAGGATTGGCAGATGGTGGAGTGGGCGAGGGATCCGGTGTAGTCGTGCATGCTAGTCCGAGCAAGAGCAGCAAGAGCACGGCGAATACCAACATCGGGACAATCGACTTGGTAGAAAAGGCATTGTTCACCAGTTGCCCCTCTCTCGGCTGGATGCTTGTAGACAAGTGGGTGTTGTTAGTCGTTTGGACCGGCCTGGTCGCAGGCGCTCGTCCTCGCAATGAATCCAATCCGGGATCCCTTGTTTTGGCCCCCAAACGATACATTCAGCCGCTGATGAGCGAGTCGTTGATCGTGTTCATAGCCCCTGATGAACCGGTGATCAGCCTACCACGTAGTCTTGCGGGTCCGCATGCCGGATTGGACGGCGTTCCTTTCATGCACACCTGTATCGCGCAATGTGCGACGCAATAGTGTAGCGAGATAATGCGATTTTACCTCGCTCGCGCGAATTCTACGTCACTGGCAAGCGCGATTTACCTGTGAACCTAAAGATCAGCTAGCGAACGCAGTTCCGCAGGATCGAGCAACGAAAGCAATTCGTTGAATGCTGGCAAAAATAAATCTTCCACTGCATGAAAATGGAACGAACGTACATTCATAGTGTAGTTATGCACGTCCCGATCTCTGATATCCTTCAGCAGCTTGTAGCTGGCAATGACCAAATCCCGCTGAACGCTGTTATCCGTGAACAATTGCCCCAACTTGCTCTGTGAGTAACTGGAATTAGACACATGGAGCAGAGCACCCAAGGTGCCATAGTCAAGACAAGTCTCTTTCACGTCAGGCGAGTTCGCAAGAACAGAGCCTATCCATTGAGATATGTCGCTGTTGGGAACAGGAGGCCTGAGTTTTTTCGGATTCCCCACTTTTAGAGTACTCTTTGCGAGGCAGACACCTTTCGCCAGATATTCTGCGCCAACGGAAAAGGCGATCCAAGAAATGAGTCGCCCGAAATGTTGATGCAGGCCTTGGTGACCTTGCGGAGTACACTCGTATGTTTTCATAGCGATGGGGCAAAGCGTGAGAGTATCGGTGTCCCAAAAAGCAAGTCTGGACCAGCATATCAGAGCTAATGCGGCCTTGATCTGGAACCGAGCTTCCTGGGGAATCGCTTCTTGTGACATATTCAACCTACAATACGCGCTCGTGCATCCGCGTGAAAATGGGCGAGTCATCAAGTAGAAC
This sequence comes from Chloroflexota bacterium, assembly GCA_018823415.1. Taxonomy (GTDB): domain Bacteria; phylum Chloroflexota; class JAHJIN01; order JAHJIN01; family JAHJIN01; genus JAHJIN01. Next base: position 8,599 of record JAHJIN010000257.1, read on the forward strand.
GGCTTGTACTCGCCAAAGCCGGATGGCGGGCATCTCTTGCCATCTGAACTGCTGACTAAAATAAACTCAATTGCCGAGGGATGTCAGCCCCTTGATCGGGCCGGTAGTCGGTGGACTTGTCGCCTTTGGCAGAATTGCAGGGACCGCATAAACACTGCAAATTAGAAATGTCAGAGGACCCGCCTCGTGAGATTGGTATCACATGATCAACGAACAAGGGCCGGTCGTCCCGGCCGCACCAGAGGCAGATATTCCCATAGTGGTCACACAAGGCCTGCCACTGGGCAGCTGTGTAGGAGCCGCCAGCCTCGGTCTTGCGAGTGCGACGACGGTGGTGCAGGGCGCATTCCTTGTCGGGATTGGCTGCGCGCCATTCACGCTTCTTTCTGTGGATCTGCTCACGGTGGGTCTGATAGTAGGCGTGGCTTTTCCTACTTTCTTCTTCCCGGTAGGATTGATAATGTTCACGGTTTCTCTGGTAACGTTTCTCCCGATGGGTGTCATAGTAGCGGCGGTTATGCCTTACTTTGCAGAGAACGCATACGTCATTACTCCGGTAACGTTCGGTTCCGCCGCAATTCCTACACGGCTTCCCGTGATAAGTTTCTGTAGCCATAAACTTCTCCTTATCGACCACCGCTTCCGTGCTCTACAGAGACCCAGGGCATTTTTGCGCACTGTGGGCTTGGAGACTTTGCACTCAGAGCTTGTGAAAATATCCGCGTCGGCGCGGAGGGTACCGAATACGGATCTTGCCAGATAATCGAACAACGTGTAGAATAGGGGCGGCCTGCCAACTGGCGCCCGCGCCAGAATCTATCTTGGAGTTGTGCCCCTATGACTACGACCCAAACCCCGGCCCCTGATCCCACCACGACCCCACGGCGCTTGCGGCTCCGCCGGGCGAATCGCCACGCGGTCGTGCCCGTACCGGCCCGGCTGGCCGACTTGGTGCCCGAGGACCAGTTGGTCTGTCAGTTGTGGGACCTGGTGGGCAGTCTGGACCTAACGGCCTTCTATGCGCGCATCCAGGTCGTCGAAGGCGAGCCGGGGGCCCCGGCCATCGATCCCCAGATCTTGATCACGCTCTGGTTGTACGCCACCAGTCAGGGCGTCACCAGCGCCCGCGAGATTGACAACCTGCGGGTCAAGCACCTGGACTACATGTGGATTTGTGGCGGCGTGACGATGAACTATCATACCATCAGCGACTTTCGGAGCGACTACGAGTCCGAGTTGGACGATTTGTTCACCCAGGTGCTCGGGCAGTTGGTGCAGACGGGGCAGGTCGATCTGACCACCCAGGCCCAGGATGGGATGCGCGTGCGGGCGAGTGCTGGGGCGGCCTCCTTCCGGCGAGAGCCGACCTTGACGCAAGCCGTGGCCCGCGCCCAAGAAACCTACACCCAGATCACCCAACCAGCAGCGACGGATAGCCCGCCGCGGCCCGCGGCCCACCAGGCTGCCCAGGAACGCGCGGCCCGCGAACGGGTGGAGCGCCTGACCGCGGCCCTGGCCGAGCTGCCCGCGGCCCGCGCGGCCAAAAAAGCCGCTGACCGCGACCAGGCCCGGGTCTCCAGTACCGACCCCGCGGCTCGGGTGATGAAAATGCCGGACGGCGGCTATCGCCCGGCCTACAACTGGCAATTCAGCGTCGAGTTGGTCCACTTTGTCATCACTGGGGTGGACGTAGTCAACACGGGCAGTGACAAGGCTCAAATGGAGCCGATGGTGGCTCAAGTCCTGGCTCGCACGCAG
>JAHJIN010000032.1 GCA_018823415.1 Chloroflexota bacterium
GCAGCACGCGCGCCTGGACTGGGCCGGCCACGCCTGGGTCATCCGGGATCTGAACTCGCGCAACGGCACGTACGTCAACGGGGCGCGAGTGACGAGCCAGCCGGTGCGACCCGGGGACCAGATCGTGGTTGGGCAGACGGTGCTGGTGTTTCAGGCGGGGACCGCGCCCCGATAGCTCCGATTCCAAGGAGCGCAGCCCCGACCCAGGTTTTAGATCATGGTGCCTCCTACGGGCGGCTCAATGCGTAGACCCCCAACCTCCCCCGGGTTTGAAACCCGCGGGAGGTTTGCTTTGTCCCTGTTATTCTCCTGTTATAGCCCCATGCTACACTCCTACCAGATGAGCAAGTGGGTCATGCGCTCAGATTCGTTCAGGAGGGAAGGACTTTGCGTACAAAACGAATGACACGGGCGATCCTATCCATCTCGTTGGCCTTGACGGTATTCGCGGCTTCGGTTGCCCCGGCCCTGGCCCGCCCTGCCCCGCCACCCTTTCGTCTGCCAACCCTCACCGCCGGCCAGGCCGGGGACCCGGCTGCCCTGGTCCGCGCGCAGTTGGCCAGTCAGGGCTACACGGTGCGCGGCGTGGGCCTGGAGGACGCTGTGGCCTATGCCCACATGGACATGGCCTCCGCCCAGTTCGATGACGACGCGCGCCGGCAGGCCGTGTATGGCTGGTACGCGCTGAGCCAGGCGTACACCGATTCGCGGATCACCACCTACCTGTGCGGCCTGGTCTACCAGGAACGCTATATCCTGTGCTTCTTTGTGGCCCCGGCCGATTTCGTGGCCTGGATCAACCAGCACTTGACCGGCCAGGAGTTCGAGGCCAGGTACGTCTTCAAGATCTACGACCGGCAGACCGGGCAGTGGGTGACGGATAAGAACTTTATCCAGAAGAACTTTGGCGTCCCGGCCGGCGGAGGGGGCAGCGGGGGGAGCGGCGGCCAGACCGGCCCGACGGCGACGCCCCAGGCCGGCGGCACAGTGCCTCCCCTGAGCCAGTCCATCTGTTGCGGCAAGACCTTTGGCGGCACGCTCACCTGGAGCGTGCGGATCCCGGCCGGCTGGCAGGTGCAGTATATCCCCAACGACCCCCAGAACTTTGTCGCCGTGATCGTCACTGATCCCCAGAGTACCATCAAGATAGGGTTCTGGCCCTCTGTGGGGACGGACCCCGGCACGGCGATCGATCAGGCGCGCAACGTGGACGAGTTTCTGGATGCCATGCGCGCCGACTACCAGCAGACGCATCCAGACTTTCAGGAGGCCGGGCGCCAGCCGTTGACCAGCCTGCCGGACAGCGGGCGGATCTGGGCCGGTCACTGGGGCGCCGGGCAGGACCAGATGTGGACCAACTTCCTGGTGTTGTTTAACCCCATGCCCTACGTGGGCGACGGCATCTCGCGGGGATCGTTCACCATGCAGGGTCTGGAGGCCAACCAAGCCGAGTGGAACCGGGCCTCCGCCATCTACGAGGCCGTGCTGGGCACGTTGAAGGGGTACAAAGTATCTGGCGGCGGGTATACCGCGCCCACCGGCGGCGGGGCCGGCTGGACGCCGGGGGCCGCCCCGGAGTGGGCGCCCCCCTCGGTGAAACCCTGGTCGTTGCGTTGGTGCCCGCGCTGCTGCGCCTGGGAACCGGCGGGGGCTGACACATACAACTGGGAGTGCCGGGTCTGCGGCACCCCCACCGAGCCGGGCGAAGTGCCGTGCATCGGCGGGGCCAGGTAAGGCAGAGATTTCATGCGCACCCTCGTCACCTTCATCCTACGCTTGTGGATTGATCCCCAGGCGGAAGCGCCAGCCTGGGAGGGCCAGGTCGAATGCGTGAGCAGCGACCAGCGCGCCCACGTCCGTGGCGTGGCCGACCTGGCGCGCTTTATCGAAGCTGAAACTATCGAGAGTGGAAAGAAGCACCCTGATTCGCAAAATAGGAGGAGCGAACCATGAACACCCCAAAAGAAGCCAGATACACCTGGAACCAAAACCGCACGAGCCTGATCGTGGCCCTGTCTGTCACCGCGCTGCTGATCCTGCTACTGTTCGGATCCGCGATGGCCGTGACCGCCGCTCCTGCGGTGCGACCGGCCGGCGACACGCACATCCCGGCCGGCACCATCACCGCCGATACCACCTGGACCCTGGCCAACAGCCCCTACATCGTGGACGGCAACGTGACCGTGGCCGCCGGCGTCACCCTCACCGTCGAGGCCGGCGTCACCGTCAAGACGGATTACTATGCCGAAATCAAAGTGCAGGGGCGACTGGTTGCCATCGGCACGGCGGAGCAGCCCATTCTCTTCACCTCGAAGGTGGACACCGGGCCGGGGCAATGGAAGGGATTGTTCTTTGACGGCGGCACCGGCGACCTGCGCCACGTCACCGTGCGCTATGCTGGCCCAACCAACAGCGGCAGTCTCAGCGGCAACATCGTGGCCCAGAACGTGCTCGCCGGCGAGGTGCGCATCAGTGACAGCATCATCAGCGGCGCGCAACGTATAGATTACACCGACGCCGGGTTGCTGGTGCAAGATAGTCACGTCGTGGTAAGCAACACCCTCTTCACCCAAAATGGCGGCGGGGGCGGCAATAACGACGCCCCGATGAAGATCGCCGGGCCGCTGAGCGTGGTCACGATGACCGCCAACTCGTTCATTACCAATACGATCAACCGGGTGTTGATCTATCCCGGCGCGATGATGGCCGCCGATGCGCGCCTGACCCCGCAAACTATCTTGGAAGGTTATCAACTGCTGGATGGCCTCACTGTGCCGCCGACCGTAACCCTGACTGTGGAGCCGGGCGTCACCATCCTGGCGAACGGCGAACTGCAGGTGCAAGGCCATCTGAATGCGATCGGGACGGAGGCGCAGCCGATCCTGTTTTCCTCGGCCTACAACACGGGGCCGCAGCAATGGAAGGGGTTGGCCTTCAACGGCGGCACGGGCGACCTGCGCCACGTCACCGTGCGCTATGCCGGCGCGGCCAACAGCCTGGGCAGCGCCGCCAACGTCGCCGCGCACAATGTGCTTGCCGGCGAGGTGCGCATCAGCGACAGCGTGATCCGCCAGGAGTATCGCAGCGACTATACCGACGCCGGCCTGTACGTGCAGGATAGCCACGTGGCGGTGAGCAACACGCTCTTTACCCAGAACGGCGGCGGGGGCGGCAACAACGACGCGCCGATGAAGATTGTCGGGGCGCTCAGCGTGGTCACCATGACGGCCAACTCGTTCGTCAACAACGTGAACGACCGGGTCTTGCTCTACCCCGGCGCGATGATGGCCGCCGATGCGCGGCTGTCCCCTCAGACCATTTTACAGGGCTATGAATTGCTGGATGATTGGATCATCCCGCCCACGGTCACGCTCACCCTGGAAGGGGGGGTGACGATCATGGGGCGCAGCCTCGTCGAGTTGCTCGTGCAAGGCCGTCTGGACGCCCTCGGGACGGCGACGCAGCCTGTCATCCTCACCTCGGTCACCAACACCGGGCCGGGGCAGTGGGCCGGGGTGGTCTTTCAGGGTGGCACCGGCCGCCTGCGCCACACCACCGTGCGCTATGCCGGCCAGACCGACAGCCTGGGCAGCCAGGCCAGCATCTATGCGCTGGGTGTGCTGGCCGGCGAGGTGCGCCTGGAGAACAGCCAGGTGCTCGACAATTCCAGCTATGGGCTGTACGCGGCGAACAGTCAGGTCACGCTGGACGGCACGACGGTGACCAATAATGGATCGACTGGCTTGCAGATCGCCGGGTCCAGCACGGTCCTGATTTCCGGCAGCACGCTGGAGAGCAACAGCGGCGGCGCGGCCGTCGTGAACGGCGACGATGCGCTGCTCAAGGTGACCAACTCGCTCATTGTGGACAATGGGACCGCGCCGAATCAGGCCGGCGGGGTGCGCAACAACGGCCAGGCCACCGTCGTGCTGGGCGGCGACCCGGACGCCGGCAATGCGATCCAGTTCAACGCCGGGCTGGGCGCGAACCAGGCCGGCCTCAGCGGGCACATCGTCGCCACCTACAACTGGTGGGGCGACGCCAGCGGCCCCACCCATCCCAGCAACCCCGGCGGCGTGGGCGAAGAGGTGAGCGACCGGGTGATCTTTACCCACTGGCTGACGAGCACACCTTCCGTGCCGGTCTCACCACAAACCTTTGTGCGGGCCTCCGCACCGGCCAGCGCCAGCCCCGGCGAGGCGGTCAACCTCGGCGTGTCCTTTACCAACGCGGCCACTGATACGCTGCGCGGCGTGGTGGTGGTGTCGCAACTGCCCCAGGAAGCAGGTTATCTGTACAGCACCGGCGGGGGCCAATACTGGCCGGAGCGGCACGAGGTGGTCTGGCGGCTTGGCGATGTGGCGCCAGGCGTGGGATTTAGCGCCGTGGCGCGCGTGCAGTACCTGTGGGGCCTATCGCCGCATACCTGGACCGGCTTCAAGGCCCTGGCCGCGGCCCGTAATCTGTCCAACCCCGCCCTGGATCCGGCCGAGTACCTGGACTATACGCCGGTCATCATCACCTCCGAGCACTATTTGACGACTGGCGAGGTCAACGCCACCCTGGCCGCCGATCCGGATCTGGCAGCCCGGTTCCAGGAAGCCCAAGCCCAGGGGTTTACCTTTTACGACGTCGCCGTCAGCCGGACGTTGAGCGATGGGGCGGCCAGCCTGGACCTGTTCCTGATGAATCGCGACCAGTGGCGCGAGGCGCTCGTCGTGCGCCGGATCAATAACCGCTCGTCCATCATCCGCCTGACTGGCACCGCCCTGTCCGAGGTCAGCCCAACGGGCGGCTGGCTGTACGACGATTGGGCCGGCGAATGGAGCTTCTGGGGCGACCTGGACCCCACCCACTGGGGGCAGGTGGCCGGAGAGAACGCCGGGAGCGCCATCTGCCCCAACCTGACCACGGAACAGTGCTACCGCAACTGCCTGATGGAGAGCGCCGCCACCTGGATGAGTGGGCAAAAGCGAGTGGGCGGGGCGTTTGGGGGCGTGCTGTCCCTGGCCTGGAATTCGGATTCCTGCAAGGAATGCTACGCCTGGGGCCGCCTGGCTGACTGCCAGGCCTGCGCCCTGGACATGGCCAAAGCTATCGGCAAGGGAAAGGATTTCTTTGCCAAATGCGCCAAAGATTGCAATGGCCTCTTTGACGACAAGAATAAGCACTGGTGCCTGGAGAACAAAACCAAGTGCTTCCAGCTCGGCTGGGACAAGTACTCGCTGACCTGGCTCTGCGACCCGGCCACCTGCACCTACAGCAACCAGCCACCCGTCAAGCACTCGTGCCCTGAGAAGAGCGTTTGCATAGACGGTATCGGTTGCTGCTCTCAGGATGGCATCCCCATATACCCCAAAGCAACAGACTGCGCCTGCCAGGTTCCGAACTGCCCAATGTGCCAGGTCGGCATCTGCCAGAGGAAACTGATCGAGGTGCGGACGGCCTGGGACCCCAACGCCATGTACGGCCCGATGGAGGTGGTGCCAGGAGAGATGATCACCTACACCATCGCCTACGAGAACGTGGGTGAAGGTACGGCCTATGGCGTGACCGTCGAAAGCGTGCTCCCCACGGAACTGGACGCCGGCACCCTGCTGGTGGCCGATGGCGGGGCCTATCTGCCGGGCAGCCGCCTGCTGCTGTGGAACATTGGCGAGGTGGGGCCGGCGGTCAGCGGTCAGGTCAGCTTTCAGGTGCGCGTCCCCACTAGCGCCGTCAGCGGCACGCTCATCGCCGCCAGCGCCACCATCCAATTTCCCAGCGTGCCCCAGAACACGCCCACCAACGACGTGGTGAGCCTGGTGCAGTCGGTGGCCGCCTATCCCCAGTGGATCGAGACGACCGAGGGCGCGCCCGTGGCCGTCACGCTGAGCGGTGTCTCGCCAACCGGCAACCCGCTGAGCTACCAGATCGTGGACCAACCCCTGAACGGCACGTTGAGCGGCGCCGCGCCGAACCTGCTCTACACGCCCGCGGCGAACTTTGAGGGGCTGGATGGCCTGACCTTTCGGGTGAGCGACGGGGTGAACCGGAGCGCGCCCGCCGAAGTGCTCATCGTGGTACACACCGGCGCCGAGACGATCCCGCCGGAAGTGGTAGCCACCACGCCAGCCCGTGACGAGACGGACGTGCCGGTCTATGCCACGCCGGTCTATACAGACACCTACGCGCCGGCCGTGTGGGTCTGGTTCTCCGAGCCGATCAGCGCCACCACGGTGACGACACAGACCCTGTTCGTGACGGATGCGCAGGGCCGGCGGTTGGGCGGTGCGGTGCTCTACGACGGCACGTCGAACGCGGCTGTCCTGGTGCTGCACGAGCCGCTGGTTCTGATGGCCACCTACACGGCCACCGTAACCACCGGCATCCGCGACACGTCCGGCAACCCGCTGGCGGCGAACTATGTGTGGAGCTTTGCCACGGAGGCGAACCAGATCTATCTGCCGTTGGTATTGCGTCAGTAGCCATAGGAAACACCATCTCCGAGAGCACAGCAGGCCCCGGCGAGTCGAGGTCAGGTCCGGCGGACAGGCACCTGGTTTGCGCACATTATCGACTGCCAGGGCCAGCACCTACTTGCCTTGTTCACGGTTACGCAAACTGCCGAGGCTGGCGGGGGCGTGGGACCTCGGTTACGTGGTTATCATAGAGATTTTCGGTTAGGGTAGTTTTCAAGCATCTGTATTGTTGTCAAAATCTGACATCTGAAGCGTTGTGTCTCTGGAAAACTGGCGCAACACGGCGACGAATTGACCATTTTAAGGCTCCAGATCTGTCCACCGCGTTGTTTTTGCCACCTTACACAGCGACTTGTGTCAGATCTTCACGTCCACGTTTGGCCTAGAAAATGACCCTATTCGGAAAAGTCTATATCACGCAAACTGCCGGGGTCGACGCTCTGCGTGGATCGCCTCGGCCACGTGGGCCGGCTGGATGCTCTCCGACCCGGCCAGGTCCGCGATGGTCCGGGCCACACACAGTGCCCGGCACAGCCCCCCTGCGGGTGTGGGCGCGAAGCGTCACACTCGGTCTGGTGATAGCTCACGCTGCCGTGTGCAACCACCTTTACGCAAACTGTCGGGGCCGGCGCTACGCGTGAATCGCCTCGGCCACGTGAGCCGGCTGGATGGCCTCGGAGTCAGCCAAATCTGCGATGGTCCGGGCCAGCTTTAATATCCGATGATAGGCCCGGGCCGCCATGTGCAACTGGCTCATGGCGGCCTTGAGCAGGCTCTTGCTGGTGGGGCCCGCAGGGAGGGGGCACGCTGCGCAGTCGCGCACCTCCGCCGGCCCCACACATGCACCTGCGGCGCACGCGCAGGTGTGTCGGCGTTGGTAGTGAAGGGGGTGTCCCGCTGCGCGAATCGCTCGCGCTGCACCGCCCGGTCCCGCTCCACTCGCTCGCCGCTCTGCGTGCGCGCGGAACGGGGACACATACACCAAGATGGTTGACGCGCAACGCACGCATCAGCCCACAGGATCCAGCGCTGGTTCCGTTCCGGCAGTGCCAGGGCCAGGTCTCCGCGATACCACGGGGAGCAAAGGTGCCTCACTGGAAAGATAGGCGAGTCTCACATGCCCAGCAGCATCTCGAGTTGCCGGGCCGTGTCTACCGCCTGGCCCTGCCAGTGGTTGTTGGCGAACAGGTACACCTGCTCGCTCTGCTGGGCCATCTCCTGGATTTTGGGCACCCATTCGGCCAGCTCTTCCTCTTTGTACGTGTAATCGTAGCGCTCCCAGGCGTGATCATGTTGCCAC
>JAHJIN010000258.1 GCA_018823415.1 Chloroflexota bacterium
CTGGGTGCTCCTGGAGGCGGTGCTGGCGCAACGCCTGACCCTGACCAGCGCCGAGTTCCTGGACCAGCCGCTGGAGTGGGTACAGCAGGCACGCCGGGCGGCCGGGCACCTGGAGGCGCTGCCGGCGCGCACGGTCGTCCTCACCGCCGGCGCCGGGGGCACCGGCCGCACGACCCTGGCCTGGGAATTGGTCCGCGTTTTCCGCCAGCGTACCAACCTGCCGGTAGCCCTGGTGGAGGTCTGCGCCGGCGTCTCGGCCCTGGCGGCGCTGCACAACCTGGGCCCGGTCCCCACCCTCTACGACGTGGCCATGAAACAGGCCGCCCCGGCCCAGCACGAGGGCGTGACCGTGGTACCCATGCTCCGCGACCTGGCGGACCGGGTCCCGGAACCGGTGCGGGTCGCCGCCCTGCGGCGCGTGCAGGAAGGCCACGTCCTGACGGTGCTGGACGTGGCCTGGCCGCATTCGTATCGGGCCGCGCTATTGGACGGGTTGTTGGGAGAGGCCATGTGGCTGGTGACCGCCACGCCCCAGGCCGACAAGTTGGCCAACCAGACGGCCCTGGTGGAGCGGCTGCGGGACGAGGCGCCGGGGCCGGTGCTGCGGGTGCTCAACGCCGTCCAGGCCCGCGACCGCCTGGCGCTGGCGGGGCTGGAGCGGGACGTCACCCTGCCCTACGTGGGCGGGGACAAGGCAAGATTAGGGAAGACACTCTTGACCCGGGTCTATCCGGGGTTGAAGGTATAGGAGGCGGTCATGCGCAAGGCGACCCTGGTCATCAGCATCCTGGCCCTCGTGGCTGCGGCCATCGTCGGCTATCTGGCCTATCAGTGGTTCGACGCCCTGGTGGTCTCCCGGCCCATCGTCGTGGCGAAAGAGACCATCCCGCCGTACACCCTGGTCACCGCGGACATGCTGACGGTGCGGGACCTGCCGGCCCCGCTGGCGGACGAGGACATCTACACCGAGGCCCACCAGGTGGTCGGCAAGCTGACCACAACCTTCATCCCGGCCGGGGCCGTCATCTACCGCCCCTACGCCGTCCTGCCGGCCGCCTTCCGCTACGTGGACGACCTGACCCTGGAGGTGCTCTCCTTCCCGGTGGACCCCAACAAGGCCGTGGGCGGCCAGGTGCGCATCGGCCAGCGGGTGAACGTCTGGCGCATCGTGCGCGGCCAGCCCCAGGGCCTGTCCGCCACGGCGGCCCTGAGCACGTCCCTGGCGGCCAGCGAGCTGCTGCTGCCGGACGTCCTGGTGGTGGACGTGCGCAGCTCCCGGGGCGAGCCGGTGGGCCGGCCTGCCGGCGAGAGCGAGCTGGAAAGCCAGGCCCAGCGGGGCAGCCAGACGGTGCCCCTGACTATCCTGACCGTGGCCTTGCCCATCTCGGAGACCCACAAACTGGTGACCCTGATGGGCGAGGTGCACCTGAACGCCGACGTCTGGGTCTCCCTGGCGGCGCCGGCTACCGGCAAGGAGGCCCGGCCATGACTGCCGTGCTGACCGACCGCTACGACCTGGCCCGCCTGGTGCCGGCCCTCCGCCAGCACCTGCTGGCGAAAGGGGTGGCCCCGCCGGGCTGGCGCGACGACGACGCGCGCACGGCGCAGACCTACCAGGCCGAGGTCCTGGAGGCCCTGGTGCGGCTGGACGGCGCGCTGCGGGCCCAGGGCCTGGCCGTGGCCCCGGACGACCAGCCGGCCGTGGCGGCCGCGTGCGCCGGGTGGCTCATGGGCCTGGGGGTCCTGGAGCCGCTTCTGCACCAGGAGGGGGTGCAGGAGGTCATTGTGCGGGGCCACCACGTCTTTGTGGTCCACGACGACGGGCGCGTGGAGAGCCTGGGCCCCCGGGCCGACGACGCCTACTTTCAGGACCTGGCCCAGCGGGTGGCCGACAACACGGTCCAGCCCGGGGCACGTCCCCTGTCCGGGGCCTGGACCATCGTGGTCACCGACCTGCCCCGCCACCGCAGCCGCTTCACAGCTATCCTACCGCCCACCTCCGTGGCCGGGCCGGCC
>JAHJIN010000259.1 GCA_018823415.1 Chloroflexota bacterium
AGCACTGGCCCTCATAGAACTGCTACCAGCCCCCATGAGCGAAAAAAACGTGATGGGCAGGCTTGGTTCAAGACGTCCCAATTTCGGTTATTTAGGTGCGTTTTACGTCTCCAATCCCGACTTGACTTTTACCGCACTCTTGCCTCTGTCAAAGTGCCTCCGAATCGCTTGCTCTTTTCTCGATCAAATCTTCTGGCAGGTCCGAGATGGGCAAGCTCGAGAAATCTCCTTGGTCTTGAAAATCTCCCATACTTACAAAAACCCCGCCTATTTTTGAGCATCTCTCCACTAGCGACGGGGCCGCACCAACGGTCAGTGTGAGCCGCGCCCACCCGCCCCCGCTGGCAAGACCCACCTGAATCACTGACACCTTGGCGGGCAGGACGCGATGGTTGAAAGCGCAAGAGTGGGCGTCGGCTCCACACAGTCGGTACAATGATCTAGCCTGGGGGCTGGCTCGTCACCCCCTACTTGGGCGAGTCGTCTGATTGCTGCACCGGCAGCGCGGCCGCTGTGACCAGTGCGGATTATGCTCAGCAGACGACCGCCCCGCCGACCAATGATTAGCCGCACCTTGCGGTGGCCGAGTGGGGCACCGGAGTAGCCGGTTACTCACCCCGATGTCCCCGGTCCACATCAGTAGTTCCGCCAGACCAGGGGCAGATACAGGACCCACGGAATCTCGGTGCGGTAGGTCATCCCGCCGACGATGTCGCCCTCAATGCGCTCAGATACGTGCAGCGCGAACTCGGCAGCCGGGGGACCGATCAGATACATCCGGGCCTGCTGCGCTTCGCGCACGCCCAACGGCAAACCAACCACTGTGGCTGAGACCGGGTGCGTGATCGCGATGCGCGTGGTGCCCGGGACCACCGCGCCGCCCGCCACCGTGCCGCCCGCTGCCTGCCAGCGGGCGAACAGGTCCTGGCTGAACTCCAGGGTGAGGGTGCCGGTGGCCGGGAAGGTCCCCCGCTCCACGATGACGTCTACTGCGGCTGGCAGGTCGCGCACGTTGACCACTTCGAACCGCACATCAGCCTGCCCGGTCTGCGCCAGGGCGCGCAACCCGCCACCGCCCAGCTCCACCACCTCCACGTTGCGCTGGGCGATGTTGTTGTCCCAGGGCACGTCGCACTCGTGGGTCACCGGGTCCTGGCTGGACCAGAAGCGGGAAAAGAGGCAGGTGTGGCCGGCGACCGGCGGTACCCAACTGGTCTTGACCCACGTGCTCTGCCCCGGCCCCAACGTCCCCACCGGGATAGGCGTGGGATTGATGAGCGTCCAACTGCCGCAGATGATGGCCGCCGCCGGCGCGTGCCAGTAGACGTTGACCTGACCGTCAGAGATGGTGGCGTTGCCGATGTTGCGCACCTGGACGTAGACCGTGTTGGTCTGGCCCAGGATGGGGTCCTGGTGGCGGCGGATGCCGTCGTCCTGGTGGCGAACAATGATGTCCGGGCTCTGCCACCACTGGCTGGTGGGAACGGCACCGATGTCGGTGGGCTGGTCCTTGGTATAGGCGTCGTAGAAAGCCACATCGGTGACGGTCACGACCTGCGTCTGCTGGTCGTTGCTAGGGTCCCCGTCGCCAGGCAGTTCGGTGGTGAACTCGCAGGTATAGTCCGCGGCGGCCGGCGGCGTCCAGGCCGGAAAGACCACGACCGAGGTGGCAAAGGGCGAGAGGCTGGCGCTGGTCTGGGTCTGGTTGTACAGCACGGTGCTGCCCTGCAGGATGCGACAGCGGACCGGTACGTTGGTCTCGGCGCTGGAGCCGGCGTTGCGCACCTTGGCCGAGGGGGTGAGCGGCCCGATCAGGGCGGTGGACTTGGGTTGGAGGATGGATTGCACCGCCACATCGTGGGTCTGAAAGAAGAGCTGCACCTTTTCCATCTGGATGGCGTCCAGCCCCCAGGATGGGATCACCAGCCCCAGCACGCTCCCCCCCTGGACATAGACCGCCCCGTCGTAAAAGAGATTGATGAAGGGGGCGTCGTCCTGCACCTGCGTCTCAATGCTCTCGTACAGCGCCTGGCGCGCGGTCAGGTCGAGCGCGGACGCGCTCTGATCCAGCCAGGTGTCCACCTGGGCGTTGCCATAGTTGGTATGAGCGGCGGGGCTTCCCGTGTGGAACAAGGGGTCCAAGAAGTTGTAGGGATCGGGGTAGTCGGCGATCCAGCCCAGGCGGTACATGGGGTACAGGTCGAGGTGGTTGAGGTACTCTGACCAGTCGGTGTGGCTGATGACCACCGTAGCCCCCAGCCCGCTGCCGCCGATGTCGCGGAAATCGCCGGCCACGGCGTTGGCCACAGCCTCGTGGCGCGGGTTGGTGCTGTACCATAGCTCAATAGTCAGATCGGTGCCCGCGCCGTCGTCCAGGATGCCATCCAGGTTGGTGTCCGTCCAGCCAGCCTGGGCCAGCAGGCCCAGGGCCAGGGTGGGGCTGTAAGCATAGGAGGGGACCGGCGGGTCGTAGCCCTGCATCCCCAGCGGGATCGGGCCCTCGGCCACCACAGCGTAGCCATAGGCTGAGGCGACATGGTCCACGAGATCCTGCTTGTCCACGGCATAGTTCAGTCCCCGCCGCACCCGCACGTCGTCCAAGGGCGGCCAGTCCACCTTCATCCCAAGATAGTAGAGGGCAAGGTTGTTGATGAAAATGGCATTGGGGCTACTGACGACCTGGCTGATGCGATCGGCCGGCACGGGCGCGAGATCCAGGTGGCCCAGCAGGTAGTCGTCGTACATGGCCGTCTCGTCGGCGTAGAACTGGTAGGTGATGCTGTCCAGGTAGGGGCGGCCGGCGTAGTAGTCGTCGTTGTAGGCCAAATCGATGCTATTCCCCGGCGTCCAGCTCTGGAACTGGAACGGCCCCGAGCCCACGGGGCTGGTGGCGATGGTGTCTACCGTCTCCGAAGGCACGACGGACATAAAGGGTACGGCCAGCAGCGAGGGGAAGGGCGCAAAGGGCTGGGTGAGGGTGACCTGCAGGGTATCCGTGCTCACGGCCGTGGTGGTGTTGATCCAGGGCGCTACCAGGTCGTCATACCA
>JAHJIN010000260.1 GCA_018823415.1 Chloroflexota bacterium
CTCGCCGGCCTGGCCAACGTGGCCGCCATCGCGATCCAGAATGCCCGGCTGTACGCTGACGCGCAACGCCGCAACCGCGAGCTGACCTTGCTCAACGAGGTGGCCCGGGAGATTGCCACCGAGTTGGATCTGGATCGGTTGCTGGACCGGGCCGTGCACCTGGTACGGGATGGCTTTGGTTACCAGCACGTCGCCATTTTTACCGTGGATCGGGAGCACGACGCGGTGGTGATGTGCGCCCGGGCGGGCGACTGGGCCCAACTGTACCCCGCGCAGCATCGACTGGTCATCGATCGGGGCATAGTGGGCTGGGTAGCCGGTCACGGCGAGACGCTGCTGGCCAACGATGTGGACACTGAACCCCGCTACGTGAACTTCTACCCCGACCGGATCCCGGCCCGGGCTGAACTCGGCGTGCCCATCCGGCTGCGCGGCGAGACTATGGGAGTGTTGGACCTGCAAAGCCCGGAGGCCCATGTCTTTGCCGCGAGCGACGTGGCCGTCATGGAGACATTGGCCGATCAGATCGCGGTGGCGCTGCACAACGCCCGGCTCTTTGCGGAAACCGCGCAGTTGCAAGCCTTCCACGAGAGCATCGTGCAAAACATGGGCGACGGCATCGTGGTCGGGGATAAGGACGGCGTGATTGACTTTGTCAACCCAGCCGCAGCCCACATGCTGGGCTATGCAGCGGCGGGCCTGGTCGGCCAGCCCTGGACTGCTATCGTCTCGCCAGACCAGCCCGCCTTCAGCCAGGCGGCCCAAGAACGCGGTCTGGTCGAGCAGCACGAGCTGGAACTGGCGCACCAGGACGGCCGGCGGCTGGCCGTCCTGGCCAGCATCAGTCCCCGGTTCGAGAACGATCAGTGGAGCGGCACCCTGCTGGTCTTTAGCGACATCAGCGAGCGCCAGCAGGCCGCGGCCGCGCTGGAACAGAGTGTCGCGCGCTTGCGCACAACCCTGGATGGCATCGTCAATGCCCTGGCCTCGGCGGTCGGAGCGCGGGACCCCTATACGGCTAACCATCAACGGCAGGTGGCGCGGCTGGCCAGGGCCATCGCCGCGGCCATGGGCCTTTCTGAGGAACGGCTCGCCGGGATCCGGGTGGCGGGCTTGCTGCATGACATCGGCAAGATCCATGTCCCGGCCGAGATTCTGAGCAAGCCCGGCCGGATCACGGATCTGGAATACAGCCTGATCCAGACCCACGTGCTGGCCGGGCACGAGATACTCAAAACCATCGAGTTTCCCTGGCCGGTGGCCCAGATCGTGCTGCAACATCACGAAAGGCTGGATGGCTCTGGCTACCCGGCTGGTCTGGCCGGGGCCAGCATCATCCTGGAAGCCCGGATCCTGGGCGTAGCGGATGTGGTCGAGGCCATGACCGCGCACCGCCCCTACCGGGCCGCGCTGGGTATCGGCCCAGCCTTGGAGGAGGTCTCTCAACAGCAGGGCCGGCTGTATGACCGGGAGGTGGTGATGGCTTGCCTGAACCTCTTTTACCAGCAGGGATTCGAGTTCGAGTAGCACTACAGGAGGAGTGATCCATGACCGAAAAAAAGACTCGCGTGCTGATCGTAGACGACGATCCCAGCCTGTGTCGCACCCTGGCCTTGATCCTGGCCCACAAGGGCCACGAGGTCGTCACCGTCGAAGAGGGCCTGCAGGCCGTCGCAGCCGCGCAGCAGCAACCCTTTGACCTGATCCTCATCGACGTGCTCTTGCCCGGCCAGAGCGGCCTGGACACCCTGCGGGCACTCAAAGTGGCGGATCCCCAGGCCCGGATGGTGATGATGACCGGTTATGCCGGGGCCGGGTTGGTGGCCGAGGCTGCGGCCCGCGTGCTGGCCGAGCGGATCCGCCGGACCGTGGCCGGCCACGAGTTTGCGGTGAACGAGCAGCGGTTCAGCCTGACGGTTAGCCTGGGGATTGCCGATTCGGGGCCCGGCGAGGTAACCAAAGACGTGCTGATTGATCAAGTTGACCGGGCCCTGTACCGGGCCAAACTGCAGGGGCGCAACCGGGTCTGCGCCGACGCGAGCCCCGAGTAGCCAGAGTTGGCCCGGCGATGGGAGAGCAAGAAACAGGAGGACCAGATGATCAGGAACCCATACCTTGCCATTGCCCTCGTGGTGCTGGTCCTGGTGGCCGGCGTGCCGGGCTGCGCGATCGTGCCGGTGGAGCCAAGCGGCACGCCCACCGCGACCAGCCCCACCCCGGGCGGCGCCAGCGTCCCCCCGCGCCGGGGCGGCATCCTCGTCGTCTCTGATGGCGTGGGGGTGCCCCGACATTTCAATCCCGCGCTGGTCTCTGGCTCGGCGACGGCGATTATCGGCACCCAGATCTTTGCCAGCCCGCTGCGCTATGATGAAAACTGGAACCCGCAGCCCTATCTGGCCCAGAGCTGGGAGATTTCAGCGGATGGTCTGGCAGTTACGCTGCATCTGGTGGAAGGGGCCACCTTTCACGATGGGCACCCCATCACCTCGGAGGACGTGGCGTTTTCCGTCATGACGGTCAAGCAGTACCATCCCTTCAAGTCCATGTTTGCGCCGGTGGACCGGGTAGACACGCCCGATCCGCACACGGCCGTGATCCGCCTGGCGCGCCCCCATCCGGCCATCCTGCTCGCCATGTCGCCGGCGCTGCTGCCCATCCTGCCCCGGCACGTGTACGGCGACGGCCAGGACCTACTCACCCATCCCGCCAACCTGGCGCCGGTGGGTTCCGGTCCGTTCAAGCTGGTGAGATATACTCCCGGCGAATCCGTCGTGCTGGAGCGCTATGAAGGATACTTTATCCCCGGTCGCCCCTACCTGGACGGGATCGTGTTCCGGCTGGAGGACGATCCCAACGCCCAGGTGATTGACATGGAGCGTCAGGAGGCGCATCTGCTGCCCCTGTTCACCGATTTTGCGGGGTTGGACCGGCTGAGCAGCCAGCCGTATCTGGTCGTCACCCCGCGCGGCATCGAGGGGCTGGGCCCGCTCAACTGGCTGGCCTTTAACTTGCTGCGCCAACCGCTGGACGACCGGCGCGTGCGGCAGGCCATTGCCTACGCCGTGGACCCCGATTTCATTATTCAATATATGAACCGGGGCAAAGGGGAGCGCGCGCTCAGCCCCATCGCGCCGGCCAGCCCCTTCTACACGGCCAACGTTCACAAGTACGATCTGGACCTGAACCGGGCGAACCAATTGCTGGACGCGGCCGGGTATCCGATCAGACCGGACGGTACGCGCCTGGCCTTGACCCTGGACTACATTCCAGCAATACCCAGCCAACAACGGGACGTGGCGCTCTATCTCAGCCGACAACTCGCCCAGATCGGCATCGACGTGCAGGTACGCCAGTCGGCCAGCTTTCCGGCGTGGGCCGAACGCATCGGCAATTGGGATTTTGACATGACCATGGATATAGTCTATAACTGGGGCGACCCGGTCATCGGCGTCCATCGAACGTATCTGACCGATAACATTCGCCAGGGCGTGGTCTGGTCCAATACGCAAAACTATGCCAATCCCCGGGTGGACGAGCTCCTGGCCCAGGCCGAGCAAGAGATAGACATCGACAAGCGCCAGGCGCTGTACGCCGAGTTTCAACAGATCGTCACGGAGGATGTGCCCATCGTCTGGATCAACGTGCTGCCGATCTATACGGTTTACAACGCGGCCCTGGGTAACCCCCCGCTGTCCATTTGGGGCTGTCACTCACCCCTGGACGAGGTCTACTGGCAGGCGCCGCTGACGCGCGTGTATGCGCCCATCCCCACGCTGGATAGCCACAGCTCCCGGCTCCAGGTCATCGGCGTGCGCGCGCTCGAGGTGCTGCAGGCGCACAACCTGTATGACGCCCGGGATATCTTGCGCGACCCGGCGCAGGGGTTCCTGGACCGGGAAGGGGCCGGCTTGCACGTCCTGGGCTTTACGCGCCAGGGGACGGTGTTTCTGGACAACTCGGGACAACTCAAGCCGGGGATGAGCATCAGCGGGATCCGGGACTCGCAGGGCGCCAGCCTGCTGGCCGGGCTGCTGCAAGCCGCGCAGGGGGACGCCCAGCAGGGTGGTGGTGGCAACTATCGCGTCGCCGGCGGATTGCCCAACCCGGTCACCCAAGAGGTGGGGCTCATGGCGGCCTGGTGCGGCCTGTTGACCCCGGATGACGTGATCTGCGTGCTCGAGTGGGAGCAGTAAGGAGGCGACGATGCGATTCTTACGAGATGCCTCAATCCGGATCAAGGTGCTGATTCCACCGGCGATTTTCGTGCTCGCGCTGGTCGTCGTGTCGGCGCTAGCCATCTATGGCATGAATCAACAATATGTGGCGCTGAAAGAGGCCCACGAGATTGCTCTGAAGCGCATTCGCGTGGTGGACGATTTCGTCGTCTTGAGCGAGCAGGTGCAATCCGACGTATTCCGCATTTCCGTGTTGCGGTTCATGAATCTGCCGCCAGAGGAAATCCAGCCAGTCACTGCGCGTCTGGCGCAGGGGCTGAGCGACCTGAACATCGTCTATGGCGAGATCCTGGTCCGCTGGACACTGGACCCCACGGAACGCGAGATCCTGGGGCGGATGAAACCACCCCTGGACGAGTTTCGCCAGCAGGCGCTCCAGGCGTCTGTCGTGGTGGCCGACGATCCGGCCCTGGGCGTGCAGTTGGTGCGCTCGTCCACCGTGCCCTTTGC
>JAHJIN010000261.1 GCA_018823415.1 Chloroflexota bacterium
CGCCTGACCCGCTCAGCCAATCTGGCCCGCGCCCCCACGCCGCCGCCCGGCCCGGCGCGCGGCCAGCACCCACACAGTTATGTATCGCCCCGGCGCGCCGGACGTGGTACACTGGGCCTGAAACTCAACTCAGGAGGTGTCCCATGACCCAGAACCCGTCCGCACCGCCCGCTGGCCAGCCCGCCAGCCCCGCCGCGACCTGGTTGGTCGAGGTCGCGTTGTTCCGCTATGCCTTGATCTTGCCTTTGTTGCGCCACGACCGCCATCGCGATGGCCCCAAGCAGCACCTGCGCGACGCCATCGCCGCCCAGACCCACGACATCCCGCATTCCCAGCGGCGCACCGTCAGCGAGGTCACGCTGCGCCGCTGGGAAAAGGCTTACCGCGCCGGCGGTTTTGAGGCGCTCAAGCCACGGGGCCGCACCGATGGCGGCGCCGCGCGGGCGATCTCCACCGTCACCCTGGACCGCGCCGAGGCCCTCAAGCGCGAACTGCCCTCCCGCTCGGTCCGCACCATCATCGATATCTTGCAACGGGACCAGACCAGTCCGATCCCCGAAGAGCACCTGGCACCCCGCACCCTGAGCCGCCACCTGGCTGCGCGCGGCGCGACCACCGCCCGCCTGCGCCGGCCTCCAACGGCCCACCGCCGCTTTGAGCGCAGCCACTTTGGCGACCTGTGGCAATCCGACGCGATGGATGGCCCCCGCCTGCCCGACACGGCGGACCCGCAGGCCCAGCGCCAAACCTTTCTGTTTGCCTTCCTCGACGATTACACCCGGCTCGTCCCGCATGCCCAATTCTACTGGAACGAGCAACTCCCCCGCCTGGAGGATTGCCTCAAACACGCCATCTTGCGCTACGGCTGCCCCCTGGCCATCTATGCCGATCAGGGCCAGGTCTATCGCGCCACCCAGTTCGACGCCGCCTGCGCCACCCTGGGGGTGCAGAGAATCCTGGCCAAACCGTATTCACCGCAGGCCAAGGGCAAGATCGAACGCTTTTTCCGCTTCGTCCAGTCCGATTTCCTGCCCGAATTGGCTTGCTCGAACTCGGTGCAGACCCTCGATGACCTCAACCAGGCCCTCCTGGCCTGGCTCGAAGTCGTCTACCACCGCAAGGTCCACAGCGAGACCGGCCAGGCGCCCCTGGATCGCTATCGCCAGGATCCCCAACCCACCATCCGCCCCGTGGACCCCCTGACCCTGCGCAACGCCTTTCTCTTCCGCGCGATCCGGCGAGTCAACAAGACCGGCCAGGTCCACCTGCAGGGCAATCGCTACACCGTCCCTGGCTACTTGGTCAGCCAGCAGATCGAGCTGCGCTATGATCCGTTCGACCTGACTCAGGTCGAGGTCTGGCTGCGCGGCCAACCCCTGGTCCCGGCCACTATCCACCACCTCCAGACCGCCAGCCAGCCCGGCCTGGCCCTCGATCCCACGCCGCCGGCGGCGCCGGCCACCGGCGTGGATTATCTGGCCCTGCTACGGCAAGAGCATGAGCGCCTGTTGCGCGAACAACTGCCGCCCATTCCCTTCACTCGTCTGACCCCAGAAGGAGTGTAACCGCCATGTCCCAAGCCCTGTGTGATTTCTTTAACTGCCTGCGCCTGCCCTTCGACAAGGCCTTGCCCGTCCGCGACCTGTTCCCCTCCACCGCCCATCAGGAGGTCCAGGCCCGCCTCAGCTTTGCCCTCCAGCACCGCTTCCCGGCGCTCATCACCGGCGACGTCGGGATTGGCAAATCCACCGCCGTGCGGGCCTTTATCCTGTCGCTCGACCCCAACATCTATCTCACGACCTACCTGCCCAACCCCTACCTCACCGTCCAGGCCTTTTTCGCCCAACTCCTCACCACTTTCCGTGTCGCGCCTTCTTACCACCCGCGCGGCCTGGGCGAACGCCTGCAGACCACCCTCGCCGACCTGGCCCAGCGCGGCTGCCAGCCCCTCATCGTCGTCGACGAGGCCCACCTGCTCAGCGCCCGCCTGCTGCATGAGATCCGCTTCTGGCTCAACGCCGACCTGGATGCCGCTACCCCTTTCACCCTGGTGCTCCTGGGCCAGCCCGACCTGCGCTACCGGTTGCAGCTCCAGGAGTTCGCCGCCCTCGACCAACGTATCCAGGTCCGCTACCATCTCCAGCCCTTTGACCTGGCCGAGTCGGCGGCTTACGTCAAGCACCACCTCCGCGTCGTGGGCGCCGAACGTTGTCCCTTCTCGGATGGTTTTGTCGCCGCTGCCCACCAGTTCAGCCACGGCATCGCTCGCCAGCTCAACCGCGTCTGCCTCAACGGCCTGCTCATCGGCTTTGCCGACCGCAAGCCCATCCTCGACGAAACCGACGCCAAACGGGCTATCCTCGAATTGGACCGGCCCACGTAACCTCTACTCCACCTCGTTCGGGGGGCCACCTGGCCCCCTCTTTTTGGGCTCCCGGTTGGCTCATTTAATCTGGCCCCAGGCTGATCAATGACCGTGGCTCTCAACAAACGCAGCCCAGTTGTTGTAATCCGTCCAAACCCCTCTAATGCCCGGCAGGGCATTTCGACTTGGCGACCACTGCCGCGCTCAGGTCCTCGCGCTGGGTCCAAACCCCTCTAATGCCCGGCAGGGCATTTCGACTTGCGGAACCCGTCCAGGATGACCCGGCTGTCGTTCGGGTCCAAACCCCTCTAATGCCCGGCAGGGCATTTCGACCGTTGTGAGCGTGGACCCGGCCTCAGTGCCCCGGTCCGCGGCCTGGCGCTCTATGCAGTGTGCGGCGGCCAGCGTTTGGCTGACGCACTACTGCTCGCCATCGCGTTCCTGTTGGTGCTGCTATACAGCCGCCTGACGGCGGTTGCGGTAGACGAGGAGGAGGAATAGCATGTTGGGACCAGCGTTGGCTTTTATTGCGGTGTTGTTGATGCTGGCGTCGGGCATCGCGTACTTGTTTCGAGGCCCGCGCCGGTGAAAGACGAACGGGTAGTGCTGGGCTGTACTCTGCTGGCGCTGGTGGCGCGGCTGATAGCAGTGAGGTCGTTCACGGCCAACCTGCTGGATGCGGTCCCCCCCCTTATGCCCGGCCGGGCATTTCGACCACCGATTTTCTCAATCTGCTTTTGTCAATCGAAAACAGGGTCATTTGCTAATCGAAAAGAGGACCACTGGGGTCACGTGGCGAAAA
>JAHJIN010000262.1 GCA_018823415.1 Chloroflexota bacterium
CCAGCCGGATCCTGGCACATAACTGGACGCCGACACGTAACCCAGCGTCACGGCTGACCACCACGACCCGGGCCAGCCACCAGCCCCGCGCGGCTCCGCTAACCGGGTAGCCTGCAGCACCGGGGCCGGGTTTTCGCTCGCGAGCGTGCCAGGGGTCCCCTGGGTCAACTGCACGCCCAGCATCAGGATGGCCACCAGACCCACGATCCGCCATTTCATAGCGCGACCTCCCGCAATCAAGCGGAGGCATTGTACCATACCATGGCGGTTCTGGCCTGGAGTACGGATCCACCGAGTTTCAAACTATACCATGGATTGAAGCTGCAACTGAGTCGGTGGAAGCGGGCGTGAGCCTGGGCACAGAGGTTGGGAAGCAGAGGGGACAGGGGAAGGGGCAAGGGCGTGGTGACGATACGGGCCGCTGTGGATTTGGTGATCGAGATGGTGCCGGGGGAGATAGAGGTGGGTAGCATGGTCTGTCTGCTTTTGACCACGAAGGAGTGACCGATGCCCAGGTTTCTTGGATTGATGCTTATCCTGGCCCTGTTAACGACGGGGTTCCCGGCTCAGGCACAAGGCAGCACCTACTATGTCGCGCCCAACGGCGTGGACACTGTCCCCGGCGGCACGTCGGGGCATCCCTGGCGCACGCTCCAGTTTGCCGTGGACCACGTGGACCCGGGCGACATCATCCTGGTGCGCAGCGGCACCTATGTCGGCTGCCGCATCCAGAACTCGGGCACAGCGGCGGCCTGGATCACGCTTCAGGCCGCTCCCGGCGCCCAGGTGCTGGTCAATGCCCCTGGCCCCGACAACGTCCACGGCAGCAACGTCGAGGTTGAGACCTGGGACGGCGCCGTTGCCTACTGGGTCATCGCGGGCCTGGAGGTCGCCAACGCCCCCAGCTGGGGCATTGACGTGCGGGGCAGCGAGAATGCCTTGGCCCATCATATCACCGTGCGCGGCTGCACCGTCCACCACAACGGGCTGACCACGGGCCGGACCGGTATCTTTTTGGCCTTTGTCGATTACCCGCTCGTCGAGTACAACGAAAGCTATTCCAACGGCGAGCACGGCATCTACTACAGCAACAGCGGTGACTATCCCATCATCCGGGGCAACGTGCTGCATCATAACGCCAACTGTGGCCTGCACATGAACGGCGACGCCAGCATGGGCAACGACGGCGTCATTTCTTACGGCCTGGTGGAGCGCAACGTCGTCTACGAGAACGGCACCGGCGGCGGTTCGGGCATCAACATGGACGGCGTCACCCACACCGTCGTCCGCAACAACCTGCTGTACGATAACCACGCCAGCGGCATCTCGCTCTACCAGATCGATGGCGGCAGCGGCTCGCAGGACAACCGCGTGTTGAACAACACCATCGTCGTGCCGGCCGACGGTCGTTGGGCGATCAACATCCCGGATGCCAACGACACCGGCAACCAGATCACCAACAACATCATCTACTCTTACCACAGTTGGCGTGGCTGCATCCTCATCCCTACGCCGGGGCTGACCGGCTTGCAGAGCGACTATAATGTGGTGCTGGACCGCTTTAGCACCGACGGCGGCGACACCCGCATCGGTTTGGCGGCGTGGCAGGCCCTGGGCTACGACGCGCACTCGTTCATCGCCACGCCGGACCAGCTCTTTGTGGACCCCGCCGGCGACGATTATCACCTCCAGGCGGACAGCCCGGCCATCGACGCCGGCGCCGTTCTGCCTGACGTTGTCGATGACCTGGCCGGTCAGCCCCGGCCCGTTGGCCCGGCCTGGGACATGGGTGCCTACGAGTACCAGGGCTACGGCTTTGCCCTGACGGCCATGCCGACCACGCAGGTCATCGACCCCGGCCACGCCACCACCTACACACTGCACACGGCGCCGCTGGGCGCTTTTTCACCCACCATCACGCTGACCCACAGCCCGGCCCCACCCAGCCTCACCATGAACCTGTCGCCTGATGCTATCGCGCCCGGTGCCGGCGCCCTGCTGGCGGTGACGGACACCCACGCTGTGCCCTTGTGGCCTGGGCTGGCGTACACCATCTATGTCACCGGCACCGGCGGCAGCGCCACGGCCGCCACGACCGTCTATTTGCAGGTTGGCGGCCTACGGCTCTATTTGCCACTCGTACTCAAGGCGTAGGATCGGGTTTCCACTCATCAAGGCGTTGGCTATGGCAGCAGCCGGAAGGGTAGAGCTGACGGTGCGGGAGGTGATGCATATGTGGACTAGATGGTCGCCTCTCGGCTGAATAAATAGCTCAGGAGGATAGGTGTATGGATACCGCAGTATTGAGTTGCCCCAACTGTGGCGCGGCGTTACGTGCTGGGCCTACAGATAGCGTGGTGGTATGTGCTTACTGCCAATCAACTGTGCAGGTCACGCCGGCCGGATCCCCGGCGAGATTGCCCGAGGCCGCGCTGTCCCCAGAAGTCGAGCCCGAGATCGAACGGTTGTTGCGAGCCGGGCAGCGCATCGCGGCGATCAAGCTGTATCGCGAGCACACCGACGTGTCGCTCAAGCAGGCCAAGGACGCCGTAGACGCCATTGGGACGAGCATCGGCCTGCCCGCACCAAGTCACGGGGCCATGTCGAGTTGGTCTTGCGTGATTTGGGCGGGTGCGCTGGTGGCGGGGTTCTTGTTGTGGATGGTGGTCCTGGTCCTGGCGATTGAGGGGGTAGGGTACGGGGTACGGCTGCTATTTGGCGACACGTGGTCTGCCGCGTGGGGTGAGATGGTTCAGGTTTGTACGGGGTTTTTCCTGGTATTTGCGTCGATAGCCGGGTTCATCATGTGGGGGAATGCGAGGATAAGCCAAAGATAGCCAAGCACGCGATGGGGAGAGAACCGATGGATGCCGCAGATTTGATCCAGCAATACCAGGCTGGCCAGAGGGTTTTCGATGGAGTCGATCTCAGGGGGCTGACTTGAGTGGGGCGAACCTGAGCGGGGTAGTGTTGAAGGATGCCCTTCTGCTCGGTGTTGGTCTGAGCCGGGCCAACCTGCGCGACGCCAACCTGACCGGGGCCAATGTGACGGGCGCCAATCTGCAACAGGCCACCATGCCCCAGGGTCTCTATTTTACGGTAAATGGCCAGTGACCACATGGCCGTTCCGTGAGGACCACCATGGATACGATCATCACCTATTCGCTGCGCGACGGCCGAGAACACTCGGACCAGTATTACTGCGACGTGGCTGCCTTCACCGACGAGGTGCTGGCCGAGGCGTCAGGCCGGGTCGGGTCAGTGGTGACGGCTTTCCGGTCCTGGCTGGAACAGACCGGCCGCGAGACACCGCGCACATCCCCCGAGTACGTCTTTGAATTCCTGACGTTGGGTGTCCTGTGGCGGGTCTATGCCAGTCGTGCCAAGGGCCTGGCCGCAGTCCCCCGGCAGGCGTTGGCCGGCCTGGCCCGGCTGCGGGAGACATCGAGTGTCTTGAAGCCGGCCGTGGACCCGTTGCGTGGCGTGCTGGCGGCCCTGTTCCTGCACCCCACCGCCGGTCGCCCGGCCCCCGACCCGGCGCCGACGGTGGCCCATCTGGCCCGGCTGCTGGGTTGGCTGGCCGCCGCCGGCGACTTTTGCCAGGAGGTCAAACGGTTGCAGGCTTGGCCGGGCTTCCTGGCCGACCAGCCGCCCGAGCAGGCGAGCGCCACCCTGGCTGCGGTCCTGGATCTCGCCGCCTGGTTCGAGGCCCGCAGTGCGGCCGTCCTGGGCCGCTATACGCCCCACGTCGAGCGGTTCTTGACCGAGACTCTCCCCGGCTATCGCTGGCGCGAGGACGCTGTCTTTTGCGGCCGGCGCCGGGTGGAATATCACCTGAACATGGTGGGGACCGAGATCCTGAACCGGGCCTTTCGGCCGGCGTTCCTCGCCACCGCGCGCCAGATGGTCATCGTGCCGCCGTGCATGAAGGCCCGCTCAGACAACGAGTGCCAGGCGCGGCCCACGCCCCACGGGGCTCGCTGCGCTGGCTGCACGCCGGGCTGCCGGGTGCGCGAGCTGACCCAACTGGGGGACACGCACGGCTTTGCAGTGCTCATCGTGCCCGACGAGCTGGCCGTGTTTTCCAGCGGCCGGGGCGAGCCGGTGCGTGGCGCGGCCGTAGGGGTCGTAGGCGTCTCCTGCGTGCTGACCAATGCCCCCGGCGGGTGGGAGACGCAGGCCCTGGGCGTGCCGGCGCAGGGGATTCTGCTGGACTATTGCGGCTGTAGCTATCACTGGCACGAGACCGGCATCCCCACCGCCATCAACGTGGGCCAACTGCGGCGCGTGCTGGCGATTGACCATGATGAACAAAGACGAGGAGGTGACGCGTGAGACGAGACGCTTGGCTTGAGGAGCGTCTGACCCGGTCCGATACCTGGGTGCGTGAGGGCAAGATCCCTTTCTCCTCGCGGGTGATCCCGGTCCGTGAGTCGCTGACTGTTCAACAGTGGGTGCTGCCCACCGAGCAGGTCGTCGAGTTTCTGCGCAACGCCCGGTCCTTTGCGCTCAACCCCTGCACGTGCCGCAGCCACTATCAGCGTTGCGACAATCCGCTGGAGGTCTGCTTTCTGCTCAACGACGCGGCGGACCGCGCCGTGGCAGAGGGCGCCGGGTGGCGCGTCTCCCTGGAAGAGGCCCGGTGGGCCTTGCAGCAGGCCCACGAGCGGGGACTGGTGCACCTGACGATCTACAACCCGGAGCAATACGTGTACGCGGTGTGCAGTTGTTGCTCGTGCTGCTGCCACGATCTCCAACTTCTCCGGGAGCATGGGCGGCACGACCTGATCGCCCGCTCGGAATACGTTGCGCGGACGGACCTGGCAGCGTGCACGCATTGCGGTGACTGCGTCGCGCGCTGTGTGTTTGGGGCCCGGGTGTGGGAAGATGAGTGCATGCGTTACGACGCCGGAGCGTGCTATGGTTGCGGGCTCTGCGTCACCACGTGCCCGGCTGGCGCGATTGCCTTGCAGCGGCGGAGCACCACTGACGAACGATGAGCACGCCAGGCCGCGGCTCAGCCACCATGAGCCAGACTTGCGGGCTATCTGGTTCAGCGCCATGTCCTGCAAGTTTGCGGCACTCGTGGCAGTTCTAGCCCCATCTTGTGCCCCTGGGCCACTGATCTATTGCGCCCACTGAAGGTTTTGCGACTCCTCAGTGGGCGCAGGCTATTCGGTGCTTCAGAGGTGTATTGGTCTGGTAGAATGGACCAGCCGGCTGTGAAGGCCGGCTGGTCGTTGGCTGGGCTACTGGCGCAAGAACAGCGGCAGGTAGAGGGTAGCCGCGACGCACTCGGCGGCGCCAACGTTGGGTCTCTGGGTCTGTCGGCCCACCTCCGTCTATTCAGTGACAGCTGATTTGGAAACGACCGGCAGGTAGAGCCGGTAGGACACTTTTACCGAGCCGACGGCCAGGTTGTTGCTTTCGTCCAGTTCAGCGATAGCGTGGTCCGGGTCGACCTGGGCCCACAACTCGAGCAGGCCCGTGGGGGGCATGAACTCCACCGCCCAGACGTCGCCCACAGCCAGATTGCTCACCGTGCTGCTGTACACCAGTGTGCCGCCCAGCCCCCCGTGGCGCACCGTCAGGAGCACGTTGGTGGCTGTGAATACTCCCCGGTTGTGGACGAGCACGGTTACCGGCCCGGCCCCTTGGATGTCATCTGCCTCCAGGGTCAGGTCCGGCAGGATGCCCAGGAAGGCATAGCCGCTGTTGTTGCCCTCGTCCGCCTCGACGACGATGGCCCCGGCGTCGGCCATGGCCCAGAGCGTATCGCCCAGACCCGCCAACGGCGCCAGATCGGTCAACGTGTGGGTGAGCGTGATCGCGCCGCCGGCCGGGACGCTACTGTCGACCAGGAGAACCCCCGCCAGTGTCCCCGTAATCGGGTCATCTACCCGGAAGGTTACCGTGAAGGGCTGTACCACGTCCACCACGCCGGCGTTGTGCAACACCGTGGTCAGGGTGAGCTCGCCTGTCTGGTGGCCGGTGTGGAACAGGCGCACCGCCAGGTCCGGCAAGCTCGTCGCCAGGGAGACCTGGTTGTTGCTCTCGTCGGTCTCACTCACCAGGGCGTGGGGGTCGGCCACGGCCCGCAGGAGGTGCGAGGCCGCCGGCGTGGCCGGCACCGTCCAGGCGATCGCCACCGGCACGGTTTCTCCACCCGCCAGGTCGTCAGACAGCGCCGACGTGGTGATGGCGGTGGGGCCATCGTAGAAGGCAACCTGGGGTGCAATTACCGACAGGTCGCCGGCGTTGCGCAGCATGGCGGTCATCGTCACTGCCTGGCCCGGGGCCGGGTTGGCCGGGGTCACGGTTAAGGACTCGAAGGTCAGGTCGCGGCCCAGGCCGTGGCCCAGGAAAACCAGGTCGCTGGCCCCGGGCTGGGGCACAGTCACGGTGACCCAGTTGCCCGGCGCGATCTCGAAACCACGGGCTACCAACTCGGTCGGCGCCTTGGTATAGGCGGTGTAGAGGGTGCCATTGGCCAGGGCCGGGGTGGGGTAGGACTCCACGGCGGTGTCGGCCGTCAGGGGCCGGTCCGCACTCCAGAGGCCGGCTGCGTCGTCGTAGACCAGGGCGGCCAAGTTGGTCCCGGTCTCGTCCAATGTCTGCCAGGTCACGGCCAGGTTTCCCTCGTCGTCCGGGGCCAGAGCAAAGCCCAGCCAGCCACCGGCGGTGCTGCCGGCGCGGACCACCTCCACGTCGCCCAGGTCCCAGGAGTCTTTTAGCCAGACCAAGTCCCCGGCGCGCAGCCAGAGCAGGTGCCGGCCGCCGTCACTATCGTAGGCCAAGGCCGAGGCAGTGTCCGCCAGCGAGGCGCCGTCGGCGATGAGCGTGGGTCCTGACCAGGTGGTGCCGTCAAAGGTGCTATAGTAGAGGTCCGTGTCCGTGGTGGTGGACAGGATCCCGTCGGCGTCCACCACGTAGACCAGTGCGGCTTGGGTGGCTGAGTAGGCGGCCACCGTCACGTGCACCACATCCTGGAGCCCGCCCACGGCCGGGGCCGGGGCGGACCAGGCGGCGCCATTCCAGGTGGCGCAGGTGAGGGTCAGAGGGTAGGTAGCGGTGCCCAGGACGTCGTGGCCGGCGCTGGTCTCCCAGAGAGCCAGGACCGTGCCGTCGGTGGCGCCCCGGGCCAGGCGCGGGGCACGGTCCATGAGACTGTTGTTGGTCAGCAAAACCGGGGCGCTCCAGACACCGCCGGCGGTGGTGGCGTAGGCGATCTCCAAGCTCTGGGCATAGGTGATGTCCAGCGTGGGCGTGATGCCGGTCGCCAGGGTGCACCGCTCCCAGAGCAAGAGCCCGTCGCCGTCGGCGTCGAAGGTCAGGGCCGGAGCATAGTCCGGTTGCTGGTCGTCGGTGACGTTCACCGGGTCGGCCCAGGCGCCGGCGTGGCTGAGCACGCGGATCTCGCCGCCACGGCCCTGGGGCTTGGCGACGTCGTCATGGACGTAGGCCAGGAGGCGCTGACCGTCGGCCCGGAGAGCCAAAGCCGGCTCGGCGTAGGGGTAGGCGTTGGTCACCAGCACGGTCTCGGCGGCAGGAGCACGGCTCGCGCCGGCAAAGGCCGCGTAATTGGGACCATAATCCCGGGGTGCCAGTTGCCACGCCGGGGCGCTCGGGCCCGCGGTCTCGGTCTCCAGGCAGTCGCCGGGCGCCCCGGCGAGGCAGTCGACGCCATAGCTGTACACGCTGGTAAAGGGGCCGTCTTGCAGGCGGGCCTCATAATACAGGCTGATGAGCGTCTGCTCGAGATAGTCCGGGGCGGCCGGGAACTGCAAGGTCGTGGTGACCTGGCCCCCGCCGTAAACGGTGGCCATCAGGCCCGGGGCCGGCTGGGTGCTCAGGCTGACGTGGGTGGTCACCGGCGCGGTTGCGGTGCTGGGGACAAAGGCCAGTTGCCCGTCCTGGGCGCGGAACTTGGTCTGGATGTCCACGTTCGGATAAAAGGTGGCCGGGACCTGGATGGTGTTCACCAGCCAGTCCATGTACCGGCCGTTCACCGGCCCGGCGCCGGCGGCTGCGGCGTCGGGGACCACCTGGGCCAGGCTTTGCTCCGCGGTCACAGGGGTGGTACCGCGCAGGTTCATCTCGACCCGGGGCAGGGCCATGCCTTCTGCACAGGATATGGTGGACTGCCCGGATCCGGACAGCGTGCCCGGGGCCATGCGGGCGGCCAGGCTGTAGCTGATGGTGCCGGTCACGGCGACGTTGCCGACACCGGTGGAGAGGCTGGTCACGCTGACGGTGGCCCGGCTGGACGCGAGGCCCAGGGGGTGCCCGCCCAGGTAGGGCACGCTGGTGGGCGGCGTCCACTGAGCCTCCAGGGCCGGGTTCGGGTAGGGAAAGCTGTAGCCGTACTCGATGTAGAAGGGGTTGGCCGTGGCGGCGAGGGCCGCATCGCTGCCGGGGATGTGGGTCTGGGCCCACGTGACCCAATCGGGGTAAGGCAGGACGGTGGGTTGAGCCACGGTCTTGGGGGACGTGAGGTTCCCGCCGGTCACTGTGTAGCTGGCCGAGACCTGCAGGGTGTTGTTGCCGCAGCCCAAGGAGGATAGAAAATCCGTGCCCATGTCATAGGTCTTGGCAGCGCCCCAGTCCTGGCCGGGCACCGACGTGAGCGTGCCGTTGAGGTCGAACCAGGCGTTGCCAAAGGGGGCGGACGTGGTGCCAGAGAACGCGCCGTTCCAGTCTATTTCCACGGAAAAGAGGTTGGGCACGGACGTCTGGTTCAAGAAGTACCCCTCTAGCGGGATGCTGGTCGCGAATGCCGGGCGAGGTCGGCCGTCGACCTGGAGAGAGTATGTGCGCTGGTTGTTCGAGCGGATGGGATCGCCAAACTCGTCATCCGGGTCGGCGACGACCTCCAGGGTGAGGTCAGCCAGGCCGTTGCCCTGGATCAGCAAGGGCGTGATGTCCCAGTTCAGGTGCAGCGCGGTGGGGCTGCCGTCGACGGCGAGATAGGGGATGGTCTGGGTCTCGATGAGGACATTGTTGGCGCGAAAGGCCACGGGGACGTCGCTGGCGGGGAGCCAGCCGTCGTTGGCGACGGTCACGTCCACCGGGAGGATGTAGCGGCGGTCAAAGCTCAGGGTGATCTCTTGCTGGCTGAACTGGAAGGCATCGACGGCCAGGTCCGGCCCCGGGTTGTCTATCACCAGGGGGTACTGGTCCACGTTGCCCGTGGCGATGACATAGGGCGTATCGCCAAAGCCGTCGCCGTTGGCGTCCACCCCGGTGTAATCACTGTACCAATTGCCGCCCGTGCTTGGTCCGCCGACGATGTTGGGCCACGAGTCAGGACTCGTCTTGTTCCAGGTGTTGGCGCGGCTGCTCGTCGGCGCGTCCACGCCTTTGAACGCATTGTCGACAAAGGTATTGTGCTCCCCGTACCAGAGGATCATCCAACCGCCGGGGGCGATGTTTTTCTCGAAATGGCCATAGCTGGGCGGCGGCGAGCTGTTTTGCTTCAGCATGATGTTGCTCTGGCGCAGCGTGTTGCGCTGGACTAGGGCGGACTCGACGTCGCTCCCCAAAAAGATGCCATAGTTGGGGCCGCCATTGCCGACGACGGTGTTGTCCAGGATCTGGGGAAAATGAGTGAATTCGACGTCGATCACCCGGGTATAGTTGTTCTCGATATAGATGTTGCCGGCGAAGCGTCGCTCGGCGGTTTTGCCGGTGACATAGATGCCTTCCGCGATCTCGTTGTTCTGGATCTTGATCCACGCGTTATTTAGGCTGATCTCAGGGTACATGGTATCAATGCCCAGGAAAGCAAAATCATTGTTGTCGATGGTGATCGCCGGGCGGCGCCCCGGATCACTGACAAAATAGGCCCATGCAAACGAGATGTTGAACTGGCTGGCGGTGAACACGTTCTCGGTATAGTGTGCTTCCCACTTGCCGGTGTTGTAATAGTTCCAGATGGTGCAATTCTGACCGCGGTTACGGCTAAAGTCCAGCCCGTCGGCAAAGATAACGACGGAGTCCAGGACGCTGTCCATGATGGACACGTTGCCATAGTGGTCGACGGCGTCCTGCTCCACCCACAGGGCCTCCAGTGTCGCCTCGGAGACGTCCAGGTAGCCGCCTTGCACGTGAAAGCTGGTGCCATAATCGCCTACCCCTATCACGGTGGTCCCGGGCTTGATGGTCAAGGTCACGCCTCCGAACACGGTGACCCAGCCCGTCAGGTTCCAGGTGCCGCCTTCCCAGGTCATGTCTATGGGCACGTCGCCGCGGACCTGCCCCGTGGTCGTGGAAGGCGTGGCGTACGGGCCGGTGGTCTGGACCTCGCCGGTGTCCTCGTCCTGGGTGTATACGAGGAGCTTGTACGTATACGCCTGTCCCAGGGTCAGGCCCTGGTCGAGGTGGTAATGTACCCCCTCTTCCACGGTCGCGATCTTGAGCTCGGCGCGGTAGAGCTCACCCCAGCGGCGATAGCCGGAAGCGGGTGCGTCTATGGTCGTCTTGACGATGATCTGGTCGTTGCCGGTGAAGCTTACCTCCAGGCCGGAGAGGGTGATCGCAGGGGGCGCGTTTCCGTGCAGGGCCAGGGCGGCCGGGGCCCGCAGGGTCAATAGCATTAGCAGGCCGGCGACGAGGGCCGGCCAGCGCCAGTGTTTCGAATCGCGCGTTCGGGGTGTATGGGGGTTCATGTTTGACCTCCTCCTTTGGTCGAGTGCGATACCATCGGGCCTTTTATCGATTTATCTCTTGCTGGTACAGGTTGAAAATCAATGGTTTCGCGATGTCCGCCATCGCCAGCGGGTTCGAGGTGCATCCGCACCGGCAGCACCTCGACGGCGATCACCGATTGATGAGGCTCAACGCCGATAGCCCCCGAGCTTGCCGCCCCATCCGCACTGACCAGACCGCGCAACTGCCATTGGGGCGTCGTCAGCACCACCTCGGGATGATGCTCCAGGTTGAACAGGTGGTCGGACGTGGCCGGGATCAGTACGAATACCCGCCCCTCGTGCATCCGGCAGGATACAGCCGAGGCTTGCAACCCGGCCGGCCCCGTAGTAGCCAGAGTACATGTGGGGGTTGCTGCTATGATACGCAATGCCCGGTCACGTAGCTTGTCCAACATGGGCGAGATCCCCAATCGTTTCGTGATGCGACTATTGTACATCCCGGGCCGGTGGATGTCATCGCCCAAATGCGGTATTGGGATGGGGTATATTGGCAAAAGGTGAAAGTGTCAAGAAGGCTAGACGAGGCCAAATTCACGGGCCTTTTTCGTTGCCTGCACCCGGCTGTGCACGTCGAGTTTGCGATAGATGTTCTTGATATGGGTGCGGGTGGTGTGGACCGAGATGACCAATATCTCGGCGATTTGCCGGGTCGTGGCCCTCCGCGATGAGCCCGAGGATCTGGATCTCGCGTTCGCTGAGGGGCTCGGCTAGTGCGGGGGCTTGCAGGTGTGGACATGCCCCCAGTAATCTGCTCACGTATGCCGGCATGATGCCCCGGGATGCTGCCTGCTGCAACAACCCGGCCAGTGGCTCGCCCTCGTCGATAAAAGTGCGGACATAGCCCTCTGGTTCGGCCAGAGTAAGGGCCTGTTCCAGAGCCGCGAGGGCCTGATCGGGCTGGTTGGCCCGCGAGGCCCGGATCGCTTGCAGCACCAGCATCGCGATCTCGTCTCCCTGGCGACCATCGGCCCGGGCCTGCATCAGCAATCCGGTGAGCCATTGCTCCGCCTCGGCCAGCGAACCGGGATCGGCCTGGTCCCGATGGATCAGCACGCGTACCCGCGCCAGGTATTCACTCTGCCGGGTATAGTCTGGCTCGTCGTAGAGGCTGACCGGGTTCGATTGTAGCCAGGCGGCAGCGGCAGCGTGATCGCCCTGGGCCAGCCAAAAGCGCACCTGCTCGGCTTCTATTTGTGCCGCCACGGCGGGATTGCCAAGCTGGCGGGCCAGTCGCGCCGCCTGGAGCAGCGTGGCAAAAGCGGCTTGCTCCGTGCCCTGGGCCCATTGCAGCCGGGCCAATCTCTGGATCAGCCCGGGGAAATAGTCTCCAAATGGTGATCGTCCCCATTGGTCTAGCCAGGTTTGCCATAATGCGGCGGCCTGGTCCAGTTCGTTCCATTCATAGTACACCTGCGCCATCAACGAGCGGGCGACCAGGACCGCAAATGGCCGCTCGCTCTCCTCGGCTACCCGCAGCACCCCCGTCCAGGTCTGTAACGCCCGGTGTAACTGGCCTTGAGCAACCTGGTCCAGCCCCAGTATGAGGCTCATTCCTAAACTGATCGAGCTATCCTGGGCGTGATAGCTCGACAGGATCCGCGTCATGACCATTTCTGCCGCTCGCACCTGGCCGGTCTGGTGGTAGCACAAGGCCAGCGTGAACGCCGCCAGACTACGCGCCGGGCCACGTGCAGCGTGCGGTGGCAAAGAGGCCAGGGCCTTGTGGGCCAGCTCGATGGCCGTAGGTAGAGCGCCCCGAGTGCGTTCGAGAAAAGCACGGGTGGCATACACCCAGCCCAACTGCGCCTCCTCGCCCCGGGCCTGCCACGCTTGCTCTGCCATCTGCAAGGGACTTTCGCTCGCTGTCAGGTATCCACCCAGCACCAATGCCCACGCGTATTCGATACACAGGCGCGGATCGGCCAGCAACACGGCCTCGGGCAGGGCGGCGAGCCACCGTTGCCAGGTCCGATATTGTTGGGGTCTTTGGATTGTATCGAGGGCCGAATACAAAAGCCGCACGGCAGATTCCCAATCCCCGGCAAGCAGGGCATGGTCGATGGCGTCGTCCATCAAGCCGTGAGTTTCATACCATTGGCTGGCGCGTCGATGGAGCGTGACCAGCTCATCGTCCAGGATGTCTCGTTCCAACTGCTGGCGCAAGAATTCGGCAAACAGGTGGTGGTAACGATACCAGCGGCGTTGTCCGTCGAGGGGCACCAGGAACAGATTGACCCGATCCAGGTGATCGAGCACGGCGTGTCCATCGTCCCGGCCCGTCACCGCGTCGCACAGATCGGCGGTGAAGCGTTCCAGGATGGCGGTCTGGGTCAGGAATTGCCGGACCGATTCCGGCTGACCAGTAAACACCTCATCGGCCAAATAGTCGGACACGTGGCGGTGGCTGCCGGCAAAATCGTCGATAAAGGCCGCCACTGCTGCTGCGCCTTGCCCCAGCAGCGAGTGGACCACCAGTTGCAAGCCGGCGACCCAGCCCTCGGTGCGGGTTTCCAGGGCCGTGATCTGTTCGATGGAGAGGGATACCGATTCGAGTTGCTGGAAAAAGGCGGCCGCCTCGGTCGGGCTGAACCGCAGATCGGCTGCCCGCAACTCGGTCAACTGCTGCCGGGCGCGCAGCCGGGCCAGCGGCAACGGCGGGTCGGCGCGACTGGACAGGATCAGGTGGAGTTGGGGCGGCGCGCGATCGAGCAAGAAAGCCATCCCCTGATGAATCGCCGGGTCATCGATGAGGTGGTAATCATCCAGCACCAGGGCGCAGGCCGGCGCTGTCACCAGCCGATTGAGCAGGGGAATGAACAAGCCCTGAAGCGGCCCGCCGGGGGCTGTGCTCAGCGCGGTCATCATCTGCCAGGTCAAGCCCATATCATCGATCTCGATGCCTACTGTCTGCAATGCCGCCGCCAAGTAGGTGAAAAAGCGAGGCGGGTCGTTGTCGTGTTCGTCCAATGATAACCACGCCACCGGGCGGCCGGCCTGGGGAATCCATTGGCTGACCAGGGTGGTCTTGCCAAAGCCGGCTGGGGCAGAGATGAGCGTCATGCCCGGCGTGCGACGGAGACCAGCGTTCAGGCGCTCGATCAATCGTGAGCGCGAGACCGGGGCCGGCGGCACCGGGGGGATGTAGAGCTTGGTAGCCAGGAGAGGGAGGGTCATGCGCTTCTCACTCCAGGAGGTATCGTTCCCACCATCTTGGCTATTGTACACTGTTGGCCATTTATGGTCAAGGCTTTCGGCGCACGCTCGTTTGTGCTCTTGAAGGTAGCCGAGTATAACTGCCCGGGGCGCAGAGACACGAGGGAACAGACATGTCCAAGCTTGCCCAGACAAGTTGACCCCGGCCAAAGCCCTGCGCTTGGCGGATTGACTTGGCGGCCTTGCCATGCGCAGAAGTGACCCTCATGGGCGGCGATCTGTTCCTGTACCCCGATTAGCTCGCCATTGTCGAGCAGCTGCGGGCCGGGGCGTGGGGCTGGTCGTCTTTTCCAACCGTTACACCCCGGCGCTCCTGCGCGGCCTTTGCGCCGAGTGCCCTCACGGGTCAACCTGTCGGGGCGGCTGCTCCGACCTGGCGTATGCGGTCACCGACTCGCCCTACGACAACCTCACCTGCTTGTACCGCCTGGAAGCACCTCAGAGCTAGCGGCCCATAAAACAGGGGCGATCCCGAGGGATCGCCCCTTTGCCGGTGGTGGCTATTGCCTCTTGTGCACCCGCTCACGGCAATGGCAGCGTCTGGACCACGGCATTGGTGGCCCCGTTGATGATAGACAACGACTTGCTGACCGCGTTCCCCACGTACACGCGGTTGAAGGTGGGGTTCACCGCCACGCCCTGGGGCTCGTCGCCCACCGGGATATCCACCAGCCAGCGAATGTTGGCCGGGGTCGCGTCGTCCTGGAGCACGCTCACGCTATCCGAGTACATGTTGGTCACATAGACGCGGTTGGTGATCGGGTTGACTGCTATCCCCTCTTCCGGCCCGTCCCCCACCGAAATAGTCGCCAGCCAGCCGGCGTTGCTCTCGTCGATGGCATAAACCGCCTGCCCTTCAATCCGCAGCACGTGGGCGTTCTTCAGGTCGATGGCGGCCGGGTCCAGCACCACCACCTTGTCGTCGGCCCCGCAGGTGACAAAGAGATGCCCGGTGCCCGGGTTGTATGCCACCATGAACGGCACGCGCGGCGGGTCAAGCTTGACGATCAGCGGCTCGGTTATGGGCCAGTCGCCGTTCAAGACGGCGATAAGGCCGGCGTCGCGGGCTGCCACATACACCTTGTCGCTATCAGGGTTCACGTCGATGCCATAGCGGCCCTGGGTGGCGTGGGTGCGGTTCAGGTGGTAGAGCACTGCGTCCGTGTGGCTGTCGATGGCCGTCACGCCGTCCAGCAGTTGCCAGTAGTTGGTGGTATAGACCCGGGCATCGCGGTTGTGGGCGGCGGCCTTGACCGGCCCGGCTCCCACCGGGATGGTGGCAATGACCGTGTTCCCGGCCCCGATGACGCTCACCGTCCAATCGTGCAGGTTGGTGGCATAGACCTTGTTGGTGGTGGTGACCACGGCCAGCCCGGTGGGATAGTTGCCCACGGCGACGCTGGTGAGATAGGTGGCAGCTTTAGTGCGGGCCAACGCGTCCTGGATCACGTGCACCGAGTGACCGCGCGGGCTCGCCACATAGACGCGCCCGGTGGACGAGTTGGCCTTCACGTCACTGACCCAGGATAGTGGCACCGGCGTAGGTACTGGCGTGGGCGTGGGGGGCACCGGGGGCTGGGGCGAGTAGCCTCTGAGCACCAGCGGCAGGTAGATCTGGCTCACCCCACAGATGGGCGTGTCGTCGTTGGACGAGTTGTTGCCCTGGTTGCACAACTCGGGCGTCGCGCTGCCAATGTCCACCACGTTGACGAGCCGAGTAACGTCTACCGGGATGGGGCCGGTCACACGGACACGGAATTCCACCTGCCAGCCGGCGCCCGAGGCCAGGTTCCCCACCGGGAACGTGTACGTGCGCCCGCCGACGTGAGTCCAGCCGCCGCCGGCGTAGGTGGTGTATAGCGGCAGCGTTTCGGTGAGGACCACGCCAGCGGCGGCCGACCGCCCGGCGTTGGCGTACACGATGGTGTAAACAACATCGTCACCGGGGTTCACGCACAGCGGTTGGTCCGCCGAGGGCATCTCGGCTCGCGCTCGCTCCTCGCCGTACAGATACCGCATGATCTCCCATGTACGCGCTTGCTGCATGGTCGATAGCGGCCCCACGTTGTCGTTCTTGACCACCGCCAGGTCCGGCTCAAAGGGCAGCGGCGTGACCACCGTGGCGCACACGTTGCTGATGCAGGCCGTGTTGGTGATGGTGGTGACGGTATCGCTCAGGGGCCGGTCTACCAGCACCAGGAATGAGACACTGCCACCGGCGCCGGCCGGCACGTCGCCCGCCAGGTGCGTGTAGACGTTGCCGCCGGCCGGGGTCCACTCGCTGCCGCCGGCATAGGTGGTGTGGGCCGGCAAATAGTCCTGGATGAGCACCCCCGGCGCGGCGCGACTGCCTATGTTCTGGTAGGTAATGGTATAGGCCAGCGTGCGGCCGGGGAACCCGCACGGGTCCGAGGTCTTGGTGACCTGGAGCTCGTAGCCGCAGTGAACCGGCGTGTCATCGCTGGAACAGTTGTTCAGCGGGTCGCGGTCTGGCTGGTCGCTGGCGATGCACGCCCGGTTGACCAGCGTCACCGCGTCCACGCACGACGATAGCGGGCTGTCGATACGAACCGCAAAGTAGACGATGCCGCCGTGGTTCTGCGGCAGGGCGCCCACGTGGTACGAGTACACATTGCTGGCGCCAATCTGCGACCAGCCAGCCGGGCCGACAAAGGTGGTGTGGGCCGGGACGATCTCGGTGATGACCACGCCGGTGGCGTCGGCCGTGCCAATGTTGGCATAGGCGAGGGTATAGGTGACGACGTCGCCCTCATAGACGTAGGGCCGCCAGGGGACGCCGCCCGGCGCATCCACTATCTCGTCGATGCGCCGGCTGGCCTCTGTCACCAGGGGCAATGGGCCGACGTTGTCGTTCTTGACCAGCGCCAGGTCCACCATTTGGCTGATGGGCGTGGTGAGGGTGAACACATTGTTCGCCTCGCTCATCTCTGGCCCGTGGGTCCCGTCATCGCCGATGCGAACCACGTCCACGACGCCGGTCAGGGTGGCCGGCAGCGAGCCGGCTATCTGCACGGCGAATGTGCGGGCGACGGACGCCCCGCCGGCCAGGCTGCCCACCGCGCAGGTATAGACCCCGCCGCCGGCCGGCTGCCAGCAAGACGACCCGCCGACAGAGGTGGTGTGGGCCGGGACCGTTTCCGTCAGGACGACGCCGGTGGCCGGCTCGGTGCGCAGGTTGCTCGCCGTGACGGTATAGGTGATGACCTGCCCGGCCGTGGCCCAGGCCACGCCGTCGTCCTTGGTGACGCCCAGGTCCAGGCAGCGAATGTGCGTGGTAGCCGAGGTGTCACTATCGTTGGCCGGGTTCACGTCCGGCGACGAGGTGGCAATCTCAACCGTGTTGAACACGTCCGCGCCGCACGCACTCTCGGTGACCGAGACCACCACGGTAAAGGCGCACGAGAAGGGCTGCGTGACGCTGGCCGTGGCATAGACCACCGGCGAAACAGTGCCCAGGCGCGTCAGCCCGCAGCCGGCCGCCGTGTCCGAATGCCGGACGGTGCCAGTCGGCAGGGTGTCCGTGATGCGCACGTTGGCCGCGGGTATGTCGCCGCTGTTGCTAAAGGTGACGGTGTAGGTGATGAGGTCGCCGGGGCGGGCGGTGGCCGGGCCGCCGTCCTTGCGAATAGCAACGTCAGCGGTTTGCAGTAGCACGGTGGTGGTCACGACCGCGCCGCAGCCTTCGGTAACGGTGATGACGGCGGTGCCGGGCGTGGTGCCGGCCGTGTATGCGGCCGTAGCCAGGCCGGCCGTGGTGGTCACGACTCCCGGCGCCACGCTGCCGAGACTGGCCGTGAAGGTGATGGCGGTGCCGTCCGGCACGTCATGACTGGCAGTGTCCCGCAGGGTCACGGTGATGACCGCCGTGGAGACGCCATCGGCCGGGAGGCTGGCCGGGGCGCGAGCCGCCGCCAGGGTGATCCACGGGTCGTAATCCACATTGCCCACAATATGAGTGCCCGAGACCGGCGCGTTCGTCCCCCACCAGTTCCCCTCGATGTCTACGGTACCGGTGACGTACTGGCTCTGGAACTGGTAGCCGGCGTTTCCACAAAAGATGTTATCATAAATGGTAGGTGCGCCGCCAAAGACCTGGGTGGATACGTACCGGCCACCGTCGCCGCCGTTGCCGCGCACCACGTTGTTCAGGAAGAACAGGGACGATTGCTCATCGGCGTAGACGCCGTGGCTCGCGTTGTCGCGGATCACATTGTCCCGCACCACCATCGAGCTGGCGCGCTCCAGGCGAATGCCGGCCGCGCCGCAATCATGAATGATGTTGTGCTCGATGTACGAGGACCCGCCGCCGGGTTCGCCGCCAGGGCCCTTGACAAACCCCACGCCAAAGGCATCGCAGTCCTGGATCGTGTTGTACAAAATGCGATTGTTAAAGGCCTTTTGAAACCGGATGCCCAGCTCGTTGTCGTAGAACGTAGAGTAGAGGACGTCGGTATCGTCCGGGACGCCGGTGATGGCCCCGCCAGAGCTGGTATCGCCGCCGTCGCCGTTGTGGCGCAAGAAGCAGCGCGACACCATGTTGTTGTTCGAGTCGCCAAAGACCAGGCCGGTGCCGGCATACTCCACCGTGCAGTAACGCAACTCGTTGTCATCCGAGTTGTTGGCGATCAGGACCCCGTTCCAAAAACCGCGCCCCGGCGTCGCCGAGTTGGCAGTCAAGGTGATCCCGTCGGTTGCCGTGCCCAGCGCCAGGATCTGCCCCTGCACCAAGAGGCGCGAGTTGGGGTCGAACCGCACGGTAACGCCGTGCTCGACGGTGAGCACGGCGCTGGAAAGCACAGAAACCGTGTTGGTGACCACCAAATACGTGTTGCCGGTGGTCCACGTGGTATCTGTGGCAATGTCGGCATTCACGATGATGGTGGCGCCCTGCGCGACCGGCGGCGCGGTGAGTGCCAGCCCCAGCACCAACAAGATTGCCAACCCAACCCCAGACCCGATGATCTGCTGCACATTCTTCATCGCACGGCCCTCCTTGCCTGTCGGTCACACCTCTCCCCGGGACACAGTTATCCTATTTCAGTATACCAGGAGTCAAAGAATTGTGCATCGGGCGCGGGTCTGGTTCTGGCTTGCGACCCGGGTAGTAGCCAACCGGCCGGGCACATAAATGGTCCTGGTCACAGGATTGACTATGCACGTAGACCGGACTTGCTCGCCGTCTCTGGCGGCCGGTGATGGTAGGAGTGTGTCATCTGGGTGGCCGGGCGGTGGCCGGGTTGTGGCTGTCGCCGTGCCGGTCCGGTGTGGAGGCTGCGGATGGTAGCGGGCGGCGGGGTCCGGCGCGCCCGGGCGCCGGGTGGTTTTGAGACTGCATATGGTTGGGTTGCGGCCCGTCGTGTGTATTGTCTTTGGACAATGGGTATGCTATAATAATCGAGCACAGCAAAAGGCCATTAGGAGAATCCGGCTCCCGATGGCCCTGGACCGCTTCTTGGTCGTGAAGAAGCGCCCGCGGACAGCATATCATGGGAGCCGCCCTTGGCGCAAGTTAAGGGCGGCTTTTTCGTTCAACACGTAGGGCCTTGCAAATCCGACTTGTTCTCAAACCCAGTCAACGCGGTGCCAAAAAGCTGCATCATCGTACCTACATCGGCACACAGTGACGAAAATCGATGCGACTTGCCGCCTATTCCCCGCGTCCGAGACGCGGTTTCAGGCACACAGGTCGCACACAAGCGGATGGCGTCGACACCATCGCTGCGCTCAGCCTGCGCCGGGTGCAGCCCATCTGCCGCACCGTTGGGCGGCGTGGGTCCATACAGACGAATGGGGAAAACCATGAAGAAAAATCGTCTCTTGGCAAGAGAGTGGGGTGAGTGGATCGTTTTGGCGTTACTTTTCATAGCCATTGGCTCGTTGATCATGATCGTTTTTAGCCCATGGGGGCAGCCCTTGCTTGGCAGGGTCGCTGATTACCTTGGCCGGATCGGTTTGATCATCCTTCTTCTGGCGGCGACATTGCTGGTGCGCAGGAGCAAGCGCTTTGAAAAGTACTGGCAGATATTGTTTGCCTTTTTTGTGATGACCTTTGCGGTCTCCCTTGACCGGATTTTTGGCATATACCTGATCGATTACCTGGGCATAATCGACAACACCCCTGCCGGTTGGGCCCTCCCGAAGCTGAATGAATGCGCTGTGATCGTAAGCGTGATTATCCTCTTTACCAGGATGTCGGGCAGCAACCTGGGCTCGATCTATCTCCAGAAGGGCAATTTGAAATTGGGGCTCAGCATCGGATTGATCGCTTTTTTCATCGCTGCCGCTGGCTCCATCCCAATGGCCACCTTGTTCAATGCGCGAGACCTGAGCCTGGCCAGGATACTGCCATGGATACCCTGGTTATTGATCTTTGTCCTGGCAAACGCCATTATGGAAGAACTCTTGTTCCGAGGATTATTCCTACGGAAGCTGGAACCATTCTTCGGGCAAATCATCTCGAATTTCATGATCGCCTTGGTATTCACATTCATCCATGGGGTGGCGAACTATACTGCGGATCAGTATTTGTTTCTGGTCATTCTTTTCCCGCTTGCGCTGGCCTGGGGATACATCATGCAAAAAACAGACAGCGTGTGGGGCTCTGTATTGTTCCACGCCGGAATGGACATCCCGATCATGCTGGGCATTTTCTCGAACCTCTCCTAGGAGAGTGCTGAAAAAGTGTCCCGGGACTTTCGTTCTGTGGACCACTGATGGTATAATAGCCCTGGACCGCAAAATAGTTCAGGAGATGAGTGCCATGTTAGGACGCCGCAAGCCCCAGCCCGATGCAACTGACGCCGCTGCGGGACCCCATCCCGTACCGGCCGATTCATTCTATGGCCGCATGGCCGCCGTGTACGACGTGCTGTTCCCAGATGAGGACCTGGCCGAGATGTACTGCCCCGACAACGG
>JAHJIN010000033.1 GCA_018823415.1 Chloroflexota bacterium
GACCCGACTGCAGGACCAGGGCGCGGCCTGGACCCAGGAGGTGCTGCCGCTGCCCTTTGACCCGCCGACGACCACCACGCCGGCGACGACGGTCCACAGCGTAATCGCGGACGCCGCCGGCGACATCTACCTGGTCGCGCAGACCGTGGACTATCAGCAGGGCACCTACGAGTACGCGCTCTATCGCTACGCGCCGGCCGAGCTGATCTACCGGACCTACCTGCCGCTTATGGGCCGGGGCGAATTCCCGGCCCCGCCGCCCAATGGGCAGGTGGCCGTGGACCGCATCAACGCCTGGCGGGCGGTAGCGGGCCTGGCGCCGGTGCAGGATCAGTTGGCCCTCCGCTGCGCCGCCGAGAACCACGCCCACTACCTGGCTCTGAACTATGCCGCCACCGGCGAGCCCCACTACGAAAGCCCCGACCGCCCGGGCTTTACCGGCGAGCGGCCCAGCAACCGCTCGGCCTACTGCGGCTACCCAGACCCGTGGGACGAGACGGGCGAGGTCGCTATCATCCCGCCGGGGATCGGCGCGGCTGCAGCCGTGGACGAGTGGCTGGCCATGGTCTACCACCGCTGCGGAGTGCTGGACCCGCCGGCCCGCGAGGTGGGCTATGGCGAGGGCGGGGCCAACGTGCTGGACTACCGGCCCGGCCCGGCCACGGGCGGGACCTGGGCAGCCCCGCGCCAGACCCGGTTCGCCCAGTGGCCGATCCCGGGCCAGGCCGACGTGCCGCGACTGTGGAACGGGTACGAGATTCCCGACCCGCTGCCAGCCGGCGCGGCCCGGCCGGTGG
Source organism: Chloroflexota bacterium (assembly GCA_018823415.1). Lineage (GTDB taxonomy): Bacteria > Chloroflexota > JAHJIN01 > JAHJIN01 > JAHJIN01 > JAHJIN01. The sequence goes on from JAHJIN010000033.1 coordinate 798, forward strand.
GCTACCCGGTGTCGCTGACGTGGGACCGCGGCGTGGTGACGCCAACCCTGGCCCTCCTGACCAGCCCCACCGGGACCGTGCCGTGCCACCCGCTGCCGCCGACGCCCATCTATGGCGGTGACTATTACGTCTTCCTCGTGCCCATTGCGCCCCTGGCCCCACGCACCACGTACACCGCCACTGTGGCCGGCGCCAGCCCAGACGGCCCGTTTGCCTTTACCTGGTCGTTCACCACCACCGCCGCGACCATCGCCGGACGGGTCACGGTCCACGAGGAGCCGGCCGGCGGCGTGGTCCTGGAGCTGCGGCGGCTGGTGGATGACGGGCCGGCGTACACGGTGGTGGCCACCACGACCACCGACCTGGCCGGCCAGTACCGTTTCCTGGACCCACCGTTGACCAGCGCGGACACGGCCTGGGTAGCCTACCAGAATGACGGCGAGCCGGGCCGCCTGAGCTACTGGTCCACCTGGCCGTTCAACTTTGACCCGGGCGGCGGCGATTGCGGCGGCGACCTGGAGCTGGGCGACGTGGCCCTGGGCGAGCCCAACACCACGCAGAAACAGCCGGCGCCGATCACGTTCCACTGGACGCCGCGCGGCGTGGCCGGCGAGACCTACACCATCCAGTTTCGCGATCCGGTGACCGACGAGTTTCGCGCCCGGGTGGACCTGACGGCCGCAGAGTCGGCGGCCGGCTGGGTGGCGCTGCCGCGCCCGGCGGACCTGCCGCACGGCCTCTATGCCTGGACCATCCGGGTCGAGGGAGCAACTGGCGGCGGGCGGGCCGGGACGACCCACCTGGTCCGGTGGTAAGGCGCGACAGGCGAGCTGGGAGCCCGGCCGGATCGGCCAGGGCGCGGGCGGCCGGCGGACCGACTGCTCGCTGGTCCGCCGCCGGACGGCGTAACCGTGGGGCAATCGTTTGCCCCCGGGCCACGGTCGAGTAAGGGTTAGTGAAAGGTTAACATATCTTGGGGCTATGGGGGGCAAATGTAGGCATGGTTATATGACAGTGTTAGACATAGGCGCGGCCACGTATTGTCTTGGGGCAGTTGATATGCTATAATATCCTTAGACCATGCCAAAGGCCACCAGGAGTTTGCGGCTCCCGATGGCCCTGGGGCGCTTCTTGGTTTGGAAGAAGCGGGCATAACCAGTATATCACGGGAGCCGCCGGTGGCGCAAGTCTGGGCCGGGACCAGAGGCCAGTCATCGGTGGCTGTTTTCATGTCTGACTCTGATTGCGACCGGCTGACCGGGCGAGACGCTCGCTGCGCGCGGCATACATGCCGCCGCATCTCGCCTAACGGGGCGCGAGATTTCATTGAGTAGCGGCGTCGGCTCGGCGCTGCGCGCACGTCGCCTCCGCCTAACCACTCAATGAAGCCGACCCCGCTCGCTTTGCTCGCGGCTTCGCTGCGCTCGCCCCACTGCGCCGTGGCCCCACCTGCGGTGGGGATGCGCCTACGGCGCGACGCAGCTTGGGGGGGCGGCTTATCTCGCGCCCCGTTAGCCCGCTCAGTGGGGAAACGAGGAGGTTACTATGCGCAGTAGATATACCCTCTTGATCGGAGTTGCCATTGTTCTTGTTGCCTGCAGCATTATTCCAACACCGGAACCTGAAATAGTGACAGTACGAGAGACGGTACCAGTACCCATACCCATGACCGTTCCGGTTACACGCGAGGTACCAGTCACTCGGGTTGTTACTGCTACGCCAACCCCCACACTGGCACCGACTGCTACGCCGCAGTCACCCAGATTGTGGACACAGATAGGGCTGCCTAGCGAAACTATATCCTCCCTCGTTGCTGTAGCTGGCGGGACAATCTATGTGAGCACCCTCGGGAACCATCATGGTGTGTTTAAGTCCGTAGACGCAGGCAATACCTGGTCCGCAATTAACAACGGTCTCGGAGATTTGGACGTGTATAGCATTGCTGTTGCACCAGCCAAACCCGATGTGGTTTATGCTGCGACTGGCAGTACGTGGCAGTCGCTAGACGGTGGCGCGACCTGGGGGCCAGGGATAAGCTGGAGTAGCGGTAGTATGACGTACGTTGTCATTGGTGCTGCAGATGGGTCTAGAGCTTATACCTCTACTGGGTATCGGTTCTTTGAAACGGTGGACACTGGTACTTCATGGAATGAAGTAGAAGTAGCTGGAGTTGGCTCGTTTGGTCTTTTGTACATGTCTGACCTCTATTACAGCATCGCTGGCAATACAATGTATCTATATGGCGATGGTGGTGTCTGCAAATCTACGGATCGTGGTCGGACATGGTGGCAGGCCGCAGGCATCGGAGCGGGTTACTCTGTAGCTACGTTAGGTGCCGACGAGAAAGACCCCAAAACGGTGTATGTGGGAACTCGCGGTTATGGTTTGTACAAATCAACGAATGGTGGAGGTTCTTGGTCACCTATCAACAATACACTGCCTGGTCAAGGAAACAAACTCGTTGTTAACACCCTGACCATAGATCCCTCGGATTCTAAGAGAATATATGCGGGCTTCGAGGAACATGGACTTTACCAAAGCGACGATGGTGGTGAAACCTGGAAGCCGATCAAGATTTGGAGTTCTCAAGGGGCCGAACGCTATATCACAGCCATTGCGCTCAGTCGGGACGCGCCTGGGCAAATATATCTAGGGACCAAAGGGCATGGCGTTTGGAAACTCAACGGTAGATAGCTCGTGGCGAATCACGTCACCAGGGCCAGAGGGTAACTAACGAGGATATCTAGGGGGAAGCACGTTTCGCGGCTGCGTTACTGGGTATCAGAGTCGCCGCGCTGCGAAACTGGGAGCAAGGCCGCCGAAGCCCGGAAGGCCCGGCGCGGATCTTGCTCCAGGTAGCGACCAAGCACCCCAATGCAGTCTGGGATGTGGTTCGCCCAGTCGTGAACAGTTGATCGAGATAGCTTACGAGGCGCGGGAGGATTTTCGCGTCGGGCACACCACGGATATCTAACTGGAAGGACTGGCCTGGCGCGAAACGTATCGGCCGTGATGTAGAAATCGCCATTCCCATTGGCGTCAAGGAGGTTGATGAAATGTTCCGCCTCTCGCAAGCATTGGCCGCTGCTTCTATTGTGGCTATTCTCGCCGTAGTGTGTGGGCCTTTAGGTGTGTGCGGTTCTCTAGGCGTAAGCGGCCCGGATACGGCGGCCAGAACTGCATTTGAGCAATGGGCTCAACAACAGAGCACACCATACAAGGATGTTAGCTATCAGACAATTAGCAACGATGGAACCTTCGCCATAGTCCGTATCACCGCTAGATTCAAGCAGACAGCGCAGGCTGATTGGGTCGAGATGCAGGCGGATGTGGAATGCCGAAATGTGGGCGGTAAGTGGCAAGCTTCTCCTTACTACTACATGAACTTTGCGTTGACGCAGGCTGAGCAGGAAAGGATAAAAGCGAGACAAGGAGCGACGGCGACGGCCCAAGCGTTACAGCAGATGGCAACGGCAACGGCCGAATCAGAACAAAAGTTGTCATCGTACTACCGAGCAGGGATAGCCGCTTACGAAAAGGGCGAGTGGTGGGAGGCCGCGTATAACTTGCGCAAAGTAGTTGAGCTCAGACCGACGTATCGGGATGTAGGTGCAAGATGGGCTGAGGCTAGAGAGAAGGTTGGTAAGATCGGGTTCGCGCACCCGGATGGCGCATTCTATGTGATGTACGCCGATGGTAGCAACATAATCAAGGTTTTCCAGGGAGATGAGACCACACAATATCCTTCTTGGTCGCCAGATGGGTCTAAGATAGTATACGCCGATGGTAACTCTATAGTTGTAATGGATGCTGACGGGGCAAACAGGCAAGTATTGATGACTGTAGATTATGCTAGCCCTATTTGTCGCTGTCTAATACCTCACTGGTCCCCTGATGGTACAAAAATCGTAGCTGGCACACCAGGAGGTCTTTACATCATCGCACACACCAACAACTATGCGAAAGCCACGTGCACTGATCGGTATCAGTTAGGTGGTTCCCCGACGTCTTCTTGGCTCCCAGATAGTCGTGGAATACTATTCTGCGAACGTTATAGCTACCATTGGATCATGTATGACATCGAATCCCAAAACTGCTCCCAGTTCACCGAGCTGGGTGATCGGTTAAACGATTGTTACACTACTCGGTTCATCACCTGGTCTCCAGATGGCAAGCGGGTTGCTATCCCAGCAAGTTCCTACATACTCGTGATGAACGCAGACGGATCTAACCCGACTAGACTAGCCGTAAGCGAATTTGGGTCTTCGTTATCTTGGTCTCCCGACGGGAAGAAGATAGTCCTTGCCCGCGGTGGCACGATAGTTGTCGTTGACTCGAGTAGCGGTGAGGCTTTTCCCATCGCAGGGAAAGAGATATCCGGTGCACAATACCAGTTCTCTTCCGATTATTATGATTACCCAAGTTGGTTCCCAAGCAAATAGCAAACGCTGGACGCCAGTAGGGTCGTTGTGTTTCATTACCTCGTCACCCGGCGGAAGACGGCGCCAATGTCCCCGAAGGCGTTCAGAAACACCTCCAGCACGTAGGGTGGGTACTGATTAGGACAAATGGCCCCTGGGTAGAGTATAATGTCAACGCAAACCACCCAGGAGGTCAAGCATGTACAATCAAAAGAGTGCCGGTCGGTTGCTGGCCAAGTCGACCTTGAATGCCATTCAGGTTGAGTTGCAGCAGGGC
>JAHJIN010000263.1 GCA_018823415.1 Chloroflexota bacterium
GCTATTCATTAGGGTGTAATCACGCTCGTCTATTCGGTAGTGATTCCGCCACGAATTGCACGAATTGGCACGAAAATAGGCATTAGGGTAAAAGTGACACAGATGCAAAAGTATGGTATCATAGGCCCCTAAACACTTCAGGCTACGGAGGTCAGTGGTCTATGGCTAAGACAGCTAGGCGGTTGACAGTACAAGCACGGCACATTTACAATCCAGAAATCGAAGTTTGTCCACATTGTAAGAGTTCCCTTCAGGCTCGTTCCTATTTCCAATGGCGCAAGACCGTGCAACAGTTGGACGGCCCCGTGTATGTCGCCAGTCGGGCCAAAGAGTGTGTCAATCCGCAGTGCGCCCAGCGGGGGCAACCCTACACCTCAGCCGCCGCGCAGATGATCACGGTCCCCGAGTGCACCTACGGCTTGGACGTGATCGCGCAGATTGGCTGGTGGCGGGACCGCGAACACTTGAGCCGCGAGCAGATTCATGCCCAGTTGCTGGCCCGTGGCGTCCAGATCTGTGAGCGCCAGGTGGATCATCTGTATGCGCGGTACCAAGTGCTCCTCGGGTGTGCCGAACGGCTCGAGACCCACCAGTTGCAGGACATCGTGGCCGAACGGGGCGGCTTGATCATCAGCCTGGATGGGCTGGAGCCCGAGGGGGCTGCCGAGCAACTCTGGGTCGTGCGGGAGGTGCAAACGGGGCGCACATTGGTGGTTGGCTGGTTGCCGCGGGTGAACCACAAGACCTTGGCCGCCTTGCTCCAGCCGGTCGTGGACCTGGGTCTGCCCCTCCTGGCCACCGTGAGCGACAAACAAGGGGCCGTCCGCAAAGCGCTGCGGCTCGTATGGCCCGAGATTCCGCACCAATGGTGCCAATCTCACTACCTAGGCCACGCCACCCGGCCCGTTTACGACCACGATTCGACCCACAAGACCGTGCTGCGCAAGGCGATTCGCGGGGCAATTCGTGAGAGTATGGGGGAGGTGCTCACCGCCGCGACAGCGGCGGCTTTTTCCCCCTCAGTTAGTGACCGGACTGGCGGTCATGACGGCTCCTGACCCAGAGGAGTCCGCCCAGCCCCCCACCTGTGCGCAGGTAGTCCAGGACCTGGCTGGGGACCTGCAACAGGCGCTGGCGCGCCAAGGACGCGCGCCCTTTGCCCTGTCGGGCCTCCCGATGTTCGAGGACCTATGCGCTCTGCGCCAGACGTTGGCCCACTGTCTGACCTTACGTGAGGACCCCCACTTGCGTCAGTGGTACCTGGTGTTGGACCACACCTTGCCCGCATCCCAGGCCGCCTTCGCCGAGGTCCAGCAAGCCCTAACGTGGGTGGACGGTATCCAAGACATCTTGGCGGCGCCCTTGCCGACGGCGAGCGAGCCGGGATCCGGGGGGGATGCGGTGGCCCGCCAACTGGCCCACTATCTGGGACACTTGGCCACTGTCTCTGACCTCAGCCCCTGGCTGACCCAGTTCCGGACGGACTTGTTCGCCTTGAGTGAGCGGTACTGGTCGGGTCTCTTTCCTTGCTACGACATCGTCGGCCTGCCCGCTACCAATAGCGACCACGAGAGCCTATATGGACAAACCAAACGCCAACTGCGCCGCCAATTGGGCGTGAGTGAGTTGCGTGAGCCCTTGTTGCGCCGCGGGGCGTGGACCATCTGCCAACTCACAGTGGACTCGCCCGCCGACCTTCAGCAGTGCTTGGCCCAGGTCAGTTGGGACGATTATGCCGCCGAGCGTGCCCGTTACGAACGTCGCCAAGCGCAGTTCCAGCGGCGGTATCGGTGGCGGCATCACCGCAATGCCGTGCTCCAGCAACGGGTCGCCGATTGGACCGTAGCTGTCTCTGGTTGTTAAAGTGCTACTTTTACCCTAATGCGTTATTTGGTCCTGCCCTCAACCGTGATGCGCCCGGTGCTCAGGGTGATGGCAGTGAACCGGAATGGTTGCGTGTCCAGGCCGGCCAGGATGGCAGCCAATTGCTGATTGAGTTGCTCTTCCACGCCGCCGGGCAGCGGGA
>JAHJIN010000264.1 GCA_018823415.1 Chloroflexota bacterium
CCCCTCCGTGGTCGTGGTCTCGGCCGGGCTGACGCCCACCGGGGTCAACAACCCTGACACGGCCATCGACGACGTGGCCTTTCTGCGCCAGGTCCAGGCTGCCGGGGGACTCCAGTTCTGCGATGCCGTGGGCGCCCACGTCAGCGGGTTCAACAACCCGCCGGAGGCCCCGCCAGGCAGCCGCTGCGCTGAGAATCCCCTGTATGGGTGTCACGCCAGCTTTTACGTGCTGCGCTACCGCGAGCTGCAGGCCATTGCCGGCCAGAAGCCGCTGTGGGTCACGGAATGTGGCTATGCCGCCACCCGCGACCCGGCGCCGGGTTACGAGTACGCCCGGGACAACCCAGAACATGTCCTGGGCGACTATCTGGCGGCGACGCTCAAGCTCTTGCGGCAGGATGGGGCCGGGGCGGTGTTGGTCTGGAACCTCAACTATGCCCCGCTGGCCCCCCGGGCCGAACAGGCAGCCTTTGGCCTGGTGGATGCCAACTGGGCGCCGCGCAGCCATTATCATCGCTTGAAGGCCGAGGTCGGGGGCTGATGACGGACCTGTCAGGCATCGATGAGGCCGGCTGGGCGCGGGTGCGGCGCCGCACCTGGGCGTTGGGCCTGGTGGGACTGGCCGTCGGGTTGAGCATTTGCGGCGCGCTGGGGGCCGGGCTGGCCGGCTGCGAGATCGGCGTATAGATGGAGGGCGTGATGAGCGTGGCATCATCCCGCGAGAAACGATGCGCCATCGGGATCGTGCTGGTGGCCCTGGCGGTGCTGTTCCTGTGGCTGGGCGATTGTCTGGGCCTGGCCCTGCGGACCCCGGACCGCTGGCCGCTGCCGCCCAACATCGTCGCGGAGCCCATCACCATCGCTGCTCATTGGCGCTCTGAGGCCGGCGACGAGTACGTGGTCACCACGGCCGGTCTCCGCCTGCGCGTGGGGCTCCCCATCCAGGCGGTCCAGCGCCTGGAGGCCGGCGAGAGCTACTGGACCTACCTGCATCACGAGCCGGGTCCGCACAGCCAGTGGACCATCATCCGCGTCGACGAACTGGGCGCTGGAATGGAGTGACCACCATGCCCCTGCGCGAGCAGTTGTATCTCTCCGGGGAAATCGTCGTGCCGGGCCGGGTCGAGCAGGCCCGGTCGTGCGTGGACCCGGCCCGGGCCACGTTGTTACAGCGGCTGCTCGCCGCGCCGCCGGCCCCGGTGCTGATCCTCACCGGGGCGTTGCCCGCCGACCTGGGGGGGCTACTGGGGCAGGGGGTCGCCGGGCTGGTGTTGCCGGCAGATATACCCGCTGGTCTGTTGCCGGCGGCCGCGGCCCGGGCCCACGTGCCGACCCTGCGCGTCGACCAGCCCCTGGCGCTGATCCCGGACGGGCTGCTCGTGCGTCTGGATTGCCAGGGGCCCGGGGCCGGCCGACTGGCCTTACTGGCCCCTGATCGGGACCAGTGATGGATCAGATGAAGACGGACCGGGGGCGCGTGATCCGGATCGCCCTGCTGGGCGGGGCCACCACCCTGGGGGGCTGTCTGCCGGCCGGCTGCGGGCTCGTCGCGGCCCTGGCCCTGCGGACTCCCGCGGCCTGGCAGCGGATCATCGAACTGCTGGTCTGGCAAAGGCGGTGATGGCGCTGCTCCTGGTTGGGGTCTGGACGGTGGTCTTGCTGCTGGTGAGCTGGGCTGATTGGCGCTATCGGGTCATCCCGGCCCTGGTTATCTACCCGGCCCTGGTCCTGGCGGTGTTGACCGCGCCGCTCCACCCCCAAGGCGGGTGGAGCGCCCTGGCCGGGGGCCTGGTCAGCGGCGGCATCTTGTTGGGCATCTGGTTGCCAACTCGGATCTTGAGGCAGCCAGCGCTGGGATTTGGCGACGTGGAGTTGGCCGCCTTCTGCGGCCTGGTGCTGGGCTGGCCGTCGGCTCTGATCGCCCTGCTGGCCGGACATCTGCTGGCCGGTCTGGTGGCCCTGGTACTGTTCCTCCGCTATCGCCGCCGGACCATCCCCCTGGGGCCGTTTCTGGCGGCGGCCACCCTGTGGTGGCTGTGGGACGGTCCGCGCTGGATCCAGTTTGTGCAGGAGTGGTGGCATGTTTGACCGACTATGGCACAAGAAACCGGCCCTGCTGCGCGTGGCCCTGGGTACCGCCCAGGTCGGGGCCGTGTACCAAGCCCTGGCTGAGACCGACCAGCCCTACCAGGTCATTGGCGAGGCCCGGTCCACTGGCGCCCTGTATCACCTGCTGCCCCCAGCCCAACTGGTCATTGTGGACCGGGGCGACCTGGCCGAGATCGGGCCGGGCTGGGTGCTCCTGGAGGCGGTGCTGGCGCAACGCCTGACCCTGACCAGCGCCGAGTTCCTGGACCAGCCGCTGGA
>JAHJIN010000265.1 GCA_018823415.1 Chloroflexota bacterium
CAGATGACCAATCCATCCGGCTACATCCGCTGTAGGTTCTCAGAGTTATTGGCACTGGTCACAAGGAATTTCGGCCTGTTTTATCAAAGATAGTGGCACCGAGTCTCGAAGTTCTTGGCACTAGCCTACCTGGCCGATGAAGTTAGTGGCAACAGCCTACAGACCGCTTTCAAAGATACTGGCACTGGCCTACGCCCCCTTTCGCCCCAATAGGAACTAAATCGTTATTGGAGGCCAGTGCCATCAAGTAGGTGTAGACTGGTGCCAGTATCTTCGTTACCAGTGCCACTTTTTGTGCCTCCAGTGCCAGTATCTTTGATAACCTACAAATGATCCAAGACAATCCAGGGGCTTGCAATCTCGGCACAAATGCGATAGAATAGTGGTCAGTCGCCCCATGTGGTCACTTGACCACATGGTCGCTAACCAGGATTCACCATGCCCCCAGACACGCCAGACTACTTCTATAGCCCCTTGCAGCACCGAGCGTTTACGAATCGGGAGCACGAACTGGCCCGGCTCGACGCGGCGGTGGACGCGCTGCGCGCTGGTACTCCGCAGCACGTGGCCCTGGTGGGGCTGCGCCGGACCGGCAAGACCTGGCTGCTCAAAGAGTACATCTATCGGCTGCAGGCCCGGGGCGACGACGTCTTGCCCATCTACATCAACCTGGAAGACGCCTGCGCCACGCCCGAGTTGTTTGCCCTGCGCTTCATCGGGAACGTGGCGTACTGGCTGACCTGCCAGGGCCGCGAGTCTATCATCCCCTACCTGGACATTGGCCAATTATTGCGTCTGGCCCCCCCGGCGCTGCAGAGCCCGGTGGATACGCTACGCCTCCATCTCGGCCGGGCCAACGCCGACCGGAATCTCTTGCTGGACCTGGCCTTCAGTTGCCCCGACGATGTGGCCCGGGCCATCGGGCGCCCGCTCCTGGTCATGCTGGACGAGTTCCCGGCTGTCCAGCGATTGGACAACTTCCCCGGGATCAATGCCCTGGCTACCTTCCGCCGGCAGATCGAGGGCCACCGCCAGTGTTGCTATGTGATCTGTGGGTCGGTGGTCTCCGCTATGGAAGGCATCCTGGAGCAGACCGCCCCACTATTCAGCGTGTTTGGCCGGCTGAGCCTACACCCGTTCGACGAACGGAACACCCGGGCCTTACTGGCTAAACTGCTGCCCGAAAACGCGGCCCACCTCCCCGATCTGGGCCGGGCGGTCCAGCGCCTGACCGGCGGCTGGCCGTTTTACGTCCAGGCCGTGGGCCAGCGGTTGCGGTACTGGCAGGTGGCGCTGGATCTGCCCATTACTGTCGAGGCCGTGGAGCAGGCCTTCCTGGTCGAGACGCTATCCCCGGAAAGTCAGATCTATCAATACTGCCGCTATCTGTACGACGTGTCGATCCAGCAGGCGCGGGGCGAGGGTGCCCTCCGCGCCGTGCTGGCCCTACTGGCCGAGGAAGACCTGAGCACGAGCGCGGTGGCCCAGCGGTTGAAGGTGAGCGTCTCGACTGCCCGGGACTATCTGCGCTGGTTGGCGGAAGTAGATCTGGTGGCCGAGTACGCGGGCCTCTACACCTATAACGATCCGGTACTGCGGTATTGGGTGGCGACAGCGGCTCTGGGGCTGGCTATCCCCAATACTCCCGATTCACTCATCCTGAAGCGGATGCTGGCCGACCTGCAGGAGCGCTACCGGCAGGCTGCGGTGGAGCTGGGCCGGGCCATGGAAAGCCGCGTCCGCGAGGTCATGCGCCGCTTCGCCGGCCAGGAAGTGGCGGGGGCCCTGTTGGGATTGGCCGGCCCGGTGCGCCTGCCGCAATTCGAGACGGTGGAGCCGTTTCGCTCAGCCGATGGTCAAACGGAGCTGGATGCCCTGGCCCTGGGTGATGAATGCTGGGTCGTGGAAGTTCGCTGGCGCAACATAATGGCCATGCCGCGCGATCTGCGTCAGCTCCAGAAACGGGCCCGCAAGTTGGGCGCTCGACCCTGGTTCGTCAGTCGGAGTGGCTTCACCGCGGGCGCGCTGGCACTGGCCGCCCAGGAAGGCATTATGATCTCAACCGGGCCGGACCTGGAAAACCTGGAGCGTGCCATCTTCGCTACATGACCTTACCGTTTTGTTCCAGTATCACTCGCCGCCTTTAGTGTGCCAGCAGTTTTGGAGGAGCAAGTCTGTTGCGGTGGGACTCGGCGTATGTGAGATGAAGGAGAGCCAGCGATGAGCACCAGCGTCAGGAAGACCAACCCGCGCCAAACGAGTCGGGCTGCCCGCAGCGAACTGTGGCAAGCCACCTGTGAGCGGCTAGAGGTACCGGCGGTGATAGCCGTGCAGGTCTTGGCCGGCGTGCTCGACGAGGCCGCTATTGCGGCCCATCCGCTGCGGCACCACTGGCGCAATGAGTACCAGGCCGAGGTTACGTGGCACCAGGCCGGCACCAAGGCCGCGCGGCAACTCAAACACCGCCGGGCCCGACAAATCGCCGCCGCCCTGGGTGTGTCGCAGCATAGCGCCTTCCAGATCCTCAAGGGGACGCAAGAGCCAGCCGCGGCGCTGGCCGCCGCCCAGGCCCGGCAGCACGAGCAACGTCAGGCTGCCCGGCGGGAGCAGTGGCTGGCCGCTGCCATAGCCGCATTGCAGAATCAGGGCCTGCCCCAGAACATGGCCGAGCAGGTGGTCCAGCCGGTGGCGCGCACTCCTGATCTGGATGCCGACCCGGCAGCCACGGCCGGCCAGTTGTGGCTGGAGCGCCAGCAGCAGAGCGGCTTGGCCAGCCCCGCCGAACTTGTCGCCGCCTGGGAGCAGCACCGGGCCTGGACGGTCGAACAGCTGCGCCGGCAGCAGGAGCGCCAGGTGCGAGCAGCCCACGCCGGGATGCGGCCCGAGCACATCACCCAGCTGTGCAGCGCTGACCAGATAGCAGACACGCTGCACACCCTCTTGCATCTCAACCACTGGGCCAAGGCCCGCGACCGCTTGCTCTACGTGGATCGGCAGGGCCTGTACCAGGTGAAAGCCCGGCTGCTCCAGGAGGCGCACCGTCAGGGCCAGGTGCAGCTAGTCGGCTACCTCGCGGGCCCGACCGAGTTCACCCCTCTCGACGATGCCGGGCTCGATCCAGTGCTGGAGCATCTCCAGGATATAGTAGCTGACGCAAGCGCCGGACATCGCGAGCCCGACGACCCTGACTATGTGACCGCCCGGCAGTTGTATGAGAGCGCCACCGGCCAGGCCATCGACGCGGATCTGCCGGAGCTGGCGGCCGTGGCTTGCTTCGTCCGCCGTCGGCTGGCTGAGCTGCAGCGCCAGGCTATAACTACCCGTCGGCCAATTCCGACCGCCGAACTGCAGGCGTTGCTGGTGTCGCCGGACGACGTGCCGAGTATCGCCTACACTGCCGCCGGCGACTATCGCTGGCACCGCTGGACCCCGGGTTGGGACGAGTTGGACGACCGCGACCTGGCCCCCCTCGACCCCGAGTGGTTCAGTCTGGTGGCGGTACGCTACGAAGCGGCGGCCGGGCGCTATACATTTCACCTGCCATTCCGCGCGGCCGAGCGCTTTGTCGCCGCGGAGGCGCTGCGGCAACTGCAAGAGCAGGGGGAGCAGCGCGAGGCTGGCGAGTTCTTCGGGTGCGAGATTACCGAGGAAGAAAGCCTGGCGCATCCCATCGGGGAGTTGCTGGCGCGCCTGGGCGTGGACGTCGGCATCGTCTGCCCGCAGCACCTGGTGGACAAGGCGGAGCACGTGGCGCAGATCGAGGCGCAGCGGGCGGCGCGCTGGGCCGAGTGGGAATCCGAGGATGGGCCGTTTGACGACGACGACGAGTTCTAGTTCTGAGGCGAGATCTGCACGGGGTGCTCTCGGCCCGGGAGATGACCAGAGAGCTTCTGAGAGCGAATATGCTGACCAGGGGGAGAAGATGGGCCAGGCTCAAACAGGCGATTGGGTGAAGATACGCTGCACTGTCTTGAAAGATGGCCAGCCGCTACGGGACCCGGGCAGCTACGGCCCCCTGGGCCGGCTGCTCCCACCCCAGTTCCGCCTCGTCGCCGGGGCCGGGGCCGGCACCGGGGAGGCATCGCGCGTGGCCATCGAGTTGCTGCAGATTACGCCGGCTACTCTGGCAGCGAACCGTGG
>JAHJIN010000266.1 GCA_018823415.1 Chloroflexota bacterium
CAATGTCCAAGCGACCGTCACGGCACAATTGACAGTATTCTTCAAACATCTCTGGATACCGGGTCTTGAACTCTAAGGCGATTCCTTTTCCCATCACACCGACAACGTTTACGGCATTGACCAGCGTTTGAGCTTCAGATTCAAAGAGATTGCCATGTGTCCACTTGATCATTAGCAGTAGAGCTCCTCGTCGCATTGGACTGGCGTAGAAACGCCTGCCCCTATCACCATCTGCTTAACAACCTGAAGCACTTGGTTGGTGTAGACCCTGAGATCCAGAAATCTATTAACCACACATTCTCAAAGTAATTCCGGGCTGGGGGCCAGGTTGCCGAAATCGGCCAGGCTGTACAGGAAGTCGCGGTGACGGTGGCGCCAACGGGGCCATCGTTGACCGGGTGCTCGCTGTTTCAGCCAGTTCAGCCAGGCACAGGGTGCCCGCAGGAACACGCGGGAGAACCGGCGTAGTTCCATGGTGGCATACGCGGCCTGGTCTAACCACTGCGCCACCAGCCGTTGGAAGGTGGTCAGGAGGGTGTAACCCAAGAAAGTCAACGCGATATGGACCTTCACCAAGCCCAGGTCGGTGCTGGGGAAGCGGCCCAAGAAGTATTGGTTGTCCATTTGCTCAAAGAAATCCTCGACGCTCCACCGCCGCCCATACAGCCCGACCACCTCGGCGGGGTCCAACTCGTCTGCCGCGATGTTGGTCACGTAGCCGTAGTAGATGGGCGCGGGTTCATAGAGCGTTTTCCCGTGTTTGTCCCGTTTGGGCTTGCCGTGCTCGTCCCGCACCACCTGTTGCCCCAGGGTTTTCCAGACCACCAGGCGCAGGGTCAAGCCGTTCTCGAAGGTGACTTGGGTGTCGGCGACCCGCTGGTTGGGCGCGGCGCGCACCCACTGGCCCCAGCCCACCGCAGCCACGGCCTGGCGCACCGTCTTGAACTTCTTGCCTGGGGTGACCAGTACCTCGCCCTGGTCTACCAGGTGCTGGAACAGGTCTTGCGACCAGAACCCCTTGTCGAACAGGACATAGGCCAGGTGGTCCACGCCCAGCGCGGTTTTGGTGGTCTCGACCAACTGCTGCAGATAGTCGGCATCGCCCTTGGGCGTGCCGTCGGGGCGGGTGGCGCCAGGTTCGTGCAAGATGAAGGCCAGGGGTTGGCGGGTACTGACCTCCACCAGCACGTACAACTTGTAGCCCTGGATATGCTGCTGGGTCACGTGGTCGAAGAGCGCCTCCTGGCCCGCAAAGGCCCCAAACAAGCGCAGCAAGGTGGCGTCCACCGCGACAGTCAGCCGGGTGCGGCGCCCCTTGACCTTCAGCAACGGGCGCAGGGCGTGGCACGCCTGGTTCTGCTGCACCACGATGACCCGTTCGGGGTCCAGTTTGGTCAGGAAGTTGCGCACGGTCTGGCTGACCGGACTCACGACCTGCTCACTGGTCGCCAGCCAGTAGTCGTTGCGCAGTTCTTCGGCCAGGGCCTCGGGCGTGGCGGCCTGGCTATCGAAGCGCCGGAAGTAGGAGGCGACCAGTTCGCGCACGGAGTAACCGTTGGGCTGAAGGGGGTGGGTCAGGGCGGCTTCCAGCTGGGCAAAGATACCCTGCCAGAACATGAAGTTCAGAAAGAAACTGAAGCCGTACATCCGGCCCATCTCCAGGGCCAGGGGGTCGAAGGTCTGGGCCTCCACCGCCCGCTCCAGGTCCGTCTCCGTGAGGCGGTCCAGTTCCAGGAGGTGATAGAGCAACTCCTTGCACCGCGCATAGAGCCGCTGACGCAAGGTCGGGTCCAGCCGGGCGTGCAACTCGGAGACCCGCTGCGGATGGCACTTCTGGCTCAGGCCCAGCGCCCCCGCCAGGGGCGCCAGCCGGGGGTCCACGGCCCACTGACACACTTCCTGGATGGGCAGACCCAGGGTGTACGACCAGAACGAAACCTGCACCCGGCCCAGCACCTCCTGGCGGTTCACCCCGGGTCCATAGCACTGCACGATCTCGTCCAGAAGCGGGTCCCGCTTCAAGCGCTCGCGCAGGGTCCACAGCACATCGCGCAACTGGGTGGGGCAAAAGGTGCGCTGCCGCCAGCGGTTGGAGGCCAAGGCCAACAAGAGGGCGAAGCTCAGTTCCAGCGGTTTGAAACAGTCCCGGTGCAGCGTCGGGAACAGGGCGGCGTTCGCTGGAGACGCCGATACGGGTGTAGCAACCACAGCAGTGTCCATTCAGACCTCCCATGGGGGCAATGTTGGGCCAGGCCCGATTATACACCCACAGGAGGATGCTGTCTGCCCCTGCGGACACCGTACACCCGGAATCACTTTTGGGATATGTGGTTAACCGGACGATACACAGCAGTGAGAACAAACAGAAGCAGGTGAAACAACAAGGAGGTAAACATGCGACGGATCATCCACATCGGCGGGGTTTTGTTGTTGCTGGTGCTCGTGGGG
>JAHJIN010000267.1 GCA_018823415.1 Chloroflexota bacterium
GACACCATGTACGCGGGATACACCGACCAACGGCCGGCACGGCTGGGAAAGGACGGCACCCCATGACCGCGGCGCCCCAGCTGGCCTCGCCCTGCGCGGGCTGTACCAGTGGGTGGGCCGGTATCGGCGGCTGGTCTGGCGGCGTCACCTGCTACCACGACTGCGCCCGGCTGCGCCAATTCCATGCCGCCGGCTGCCAGCCGGATAGGCTGGTGACGTGGGCTGACGTGCCGGCCATTCTGCAGGCCGCCGCGCGTTATCCCTGGCTGAGCTATGGGCCGACAGCCTGGCCGGCCTGGGCCAATCTGGTCGCCCAGGCCCGGGCCTTGTTGGCGGAGCAAGACACGGCCCTACGCTGCGCCGAGCAGGCCCTGGGTTGCTGAGACCCGACTAGCTGATCAGCGGCGCTCTTGGACGGGGCTCGAGTAGCAGTAGCTCTGGCGGGGCATCATTGGAGGAGACCACGGACCCGCTGGAGTGCTGCCAAGGATGAACGTATGGCCGACTGCGGTCGCCCATCGGAGCCGCAGTCGGCCAGGAGGAAACTACCATGAGCAAGTTAGGTTCACCCAAGCACCAGGTCGCCCAGGCCCTCGGCAAGCTGTACAAGCACTCCGGTCAGCGGCAAGATAAGGCCCGGGGCATCGCCCACCGCTATATCTACGACACAGACACCCTGCACGCCTATATCGCCGACGGCACGCAGTTTGCCAACTGGTGCCGCGACCGGTGGGACATCCGCGACATTCGCCGCCTCCAAGCGCGGCACGCGCGCCTGTTCCTCGACGACCTGGCCGCGCGCGAACAGGCCGGCGGCACCCTGGAGCGCAAGCGGGCCGCCATCCGCAAGCTCTCCTTCGCCCTGCACGGGGAGGCCTGGGCGAACCTGGGCAGCGCCTGGCCCAGCGACCCCCGGCCCGAGCGCGCCTACCAACGCGACGACGCCGTGCAGCGAAGCCAACCGGCAGGGCCGTACCGATGACACACCCGCCCCCCCCCAGCGGACCATCACCCCGAAGTGCGAGCACTCATGCGACGAGTGGAATCATTGGACGAACCGGCGCGTAGTGAGACACTGCGTTTCATCGAGCAAATGGTAGGCGGGTTTGAGTCGTTCAATTGCTGGTGGGCACGGATCACACAAAAGATCCGTGCCCTGTTCCGCCTCTGAGCGGTAGGTTCTGCAGTGCCGCCACATGGCGCAAGTTCGCCACATGGTCAAAGTGCGTGGCGCAAGGTCCTGTTCGTCAGCCGCCAGCGGCGCGAGGCCGCCCTTGCCGGCTGGTGACCAGCACACATGAGACACATCTCGTAGGGTAGGGTGGGACGCCTGCGGAGCGTGCATCTTTGACCTGGAAGGGTACTTCCAGGCCAGGGATCCACGCTCCGCAGGGACGGCGCAGCGTGTGGTAGGCTCGTGGCTTGTAGCAAAACAAAAGGGCCATAGTCCCATTGTTCGATCTGGAGGTGTAGCATGTACTGCCGGTTCTCAGGTAAGAGATGTTTCCGCGTGACTTCGGACCGGACCGTCATGGTCCAACATCAGCGGGTCAGTTGCCTGGCCCCGTGCCGGACGGCGCGGAGCGCCATGCAGACCATCGCATTCCAGGTGCCTGGCCAGGCCGCCGCCCGACGGCGGGGCCGGATCTGGGGCACGTTATCCCAGAGCCCGTTGCGTTTCCTGTGCCACGGGCGCCTGGGGACCTGGACCTGGGGATTCCTCCAGGCAGTGGTCTAGCCAGCATCCGGTTGCCCCTCGTGGGCAACCCTCGTCGCTATCCCTGGCCAAGCCAGGTCATCATAAACCAACCCGGGACGAGGTCTAGTAGCACTGGGCCGGATGACCCGGCGCGGCACCGGCCGGAATCGCGGCCGGTGCCCGGTACGGAGACAACGCGGATGTCCGACCACTGCCAACTCGTGGTGTTGGAGTATACGCCTGTCGGCACGGCAACGTACCGCTGGCCAACCATGCAGCTCACGCTGCAGGGCCTGGTGCAAACCGACACTGCGCTGGCCCAATTGCGCCGGCGCCGGCAGTCCAACAGCAACGGTCGGGTCGTGTTTACCGA
>JAHJIN010000268.1 GCA_018823415.1 Chloroflexota bacterium
GATCATCCGCAAAGCATTCCCTGACGCCTTTCCGCAAAGGGATAGAGGGTGCGTAGTTCACCCAGTGCCGCTAGGCATGAACTAGGCTTGTACACATTTGTCTACAGGTTTAGGAACTATTGGATGTTCAGTAGCCGGGTGATACGTGGGAGGCCGGACTGGTCACTCCACCCGCCGTAGTTGTCAGCGGAGCGCCGCGAGGCCGCGAGCCTGGGCGCGTTGCGCCATCCAGTCGACCAGGTCTGCCGGGAGCGCCGGCACCTCGCCGGCGGGCCGGCGCGCCAAATGCAGCGCGTCGGCGGGACAGGCGCTGGCGCACAGCCCACAGCCCACGCACCGCACGGCGTCCACCAGGCACAAGTCGTCGGGCACCGCCAGCGCCCCAAACTGGCACCGCGCCAGGCAATCGCCGCATCCGATGCACGCCTCGTCATCCACCACGGCCAGAAAACCCGAACTGGCCACCGCCGTGGGGTGCCCAAACTCGGCCACGCCGCGCAGCACCCCGCAGCAGCACGTACAGCAGTTGCAGATGTAAAAGTGCCCATCGCGATAGTTCCCCGGCGAGTGCACCAGGCCGGCCTCTTCCGCCTCATGCAAAAGGCGCAGCGCCTCCTCTTTGCTGATGGCGCGCGTGACCTCGCTGTGGTCAAAGACCCCCGGCACCGGCGCAAAGCTCAGGCAGTTCGCCACCGGCCGGTCGCAGCCTTTGCCTACCAGTTGCTGCTGAACGCGGCAAATGCAATCGCGCACGCCCCATGCTTGCGCGTTTTCCAGCAACGCCGTGGCCTGCTCGTAGGCATAGATCTCGACGCCGGCCGGCACGGCCTCTTCCACCGGGATGACCCGGTGGATGGGCGGCGCGTAGCGGGTGAACGACCCCTGCGCCTCCTGGTAATACTGCTCAAAGAGCGTCGCCAGTTCGGCGTCCAGGCGGGGCAACTGTTCCTCATAGATCCCCACGGCAAAGGGCAATAGCCCAAAGGCGAGTTCGCCGGACCGGCGCCCGGCCCGGATCTGGCCCTTGCGAGCCATAGCCTTGAGGTTGGACGTGACTGTTTCTGGTTTCACGCCGGCCCGGGCCGCGATCACACCGGCCGGTTCCAGGTCCAGGCGCATCACGGTCGCCAGGGCCGCCTCCTCGGGCGCAAATATCTTGGCCAGCAACCGCAGTTCCACGCCGCTTTCGGTGGATGGAAAGCCGTTGGGGATGGCGTCCAGGGTCTGGGCCAGTTGGCGATAGACGTTTTTCGACATGGTGATCCTCCCAAAACAACTCGTGTTTTACTCTCGACCAGTGCCGGCGCTCCAGGCAGTCCGCATCATCGAGCTGCCGTTGGATTTGGGCGCCGGGCTCAAGTATATCACGAGCGCTGGTTTATGTCCAGCATGACCGGATTGACGAATATGACCCGGGTCTGATGACAAGGCGCCCTAATTATTGTATGATATAATAGTAGCACCAGCCCTCCCAGGGCTGATTGGACACTGCACAAGCGAAGGGCAATGGACGCACGATGACCAACGCCGAACCGGTCCCTCAACCAGAGCCAACCGCCTCCCCCGCCGACGATGCCGGGCCGGCCGGCCTCTGGGCGCGCCTGGCCGCCCGGCAGGTGGAGCTTGTGGAAGACAGTGGTGACCCCTCGCTCTGGGACCACCTGGACCACCACCTGCGCCTGGTGAAAGCCCGGCCTCGCCTCCGCACCGATCTGGTCGTCTCTCGGCAGGAGGAGGCCGGGACGGTCTACTATGTGATCAAAGACCCCGTGGCCCTGGCCTACTATCGCTTCAAGGCCAACGAGTATTTCATCCTCACGCTCTTGGACGGCCACCACGAGGTGCGCGACCTGGTGCAGACCTACTCCCAACAGTACCGGCCCATTCGGCCCGAAACGGTGCAGGGCTTTTTGGACAAAGTGGAGTCCTTTGGCCTGCTGGAACACGGGCGGCAGAACCTCTACAGCCAGCTCATGGCTCACCTCGCCTCGCGCCTGGCCTCACGGCTGGGGGCCTTGCTCCGTTTCAACTATACGTTGCCGGATACTGACGGCTGGACCCAACGGCTGTATCGCGTCGTGCGGGTCGTTTTCAGCACGCCCATGGCCTGGTGCTGGTCGCTGCTGGCCCTCAGCGGGCTGATCCCACTCGTCCTGGGCTGGCCCCGCCTGGGCAGCGACCTGGGCGGCGTGTTCGCCAGCGGCTGGGAACTGGTGCTCTATGCGCTGCTGCTGTACGGGAGCGTGGCCGTGGTCATCGTCGTCCACGAGCTGGCCCACGCGCTGACCTGCGTCCACTATGGCGGGCACGTCCACAAGATGGGGATCATGCTCTACTACATCACCCTGGCCGCCTACGCGGATACCTCGGACGCCTGGCTGTTCCCCAGCCGCTGGCAGCGGGCCGGGGTCTCGCTGGCCGGGCCGCTGTCCACGCTGGTGTTTGGGTCACTGGGGGCCTGGGTCTGGTGGCTGGCCCCGGCCGGCAGCCTGCCCGCCCACCTGGCCCTGATGTTGATGCTCGCCACGGTGCCTTTCTCCTTCGCCAACCTGAACCCGTTCCTCGAGTTTGACGGCTACTATGTCCTGAGCGACCTGACCGGCATCCCCAACCTGCGGCGCCGCTCGTTCGAGTACAGTCGCCACTGGCTGATGCACCGGGTACGCCGGAACCAGCCTGTGCCGACGACAGATGCCCCCCAGCGGCGCATCTTCCTGGCCTACGGTCTCCTGGCGACCGTGTATTTCGTGGTTTTTCTGGTGGTGCCGCTGGCGCTGCAAATCCCGGCGCTCCTGCAACAGTTTGGCCCGGTACTGGGCGGCGCGTTGGTGCTGGTGCTGGTGCTCCTGTTCAGCCAGCGCTACATCCGGGCCTTGATCCAGCGCTGGCAAGCGCGCAAAAAGACCCATTGAGAGACTCGCGGAGAGGAGGTGATGTCGGAAAAAAAGTGATGTTCGCGGCGGACCACAGTCCGCCACACGCCGCAGACGCGGGGACTAGCCCCCTGCGAACCCCTATCACACAAGGAGATACCCAGACATGACTGCTCGCAACGATACGCTCATGGACGTTCTGCAACGCGCGACGACCGACCCGGCCTACCGGGCGTCACTCAAGGCTGACCCGGCCGGTGTGCTGGCCGCGGCCGGCGTGGACGTGCCCGAGGGCGTCCGCTACACGGTGGTGGAAAACACCCCCGACCAGGTCCACATCGTCCTGCCGCCCCTGGCCGAGGAAGACGAGTTGGGCGGCGAGGCCCTGGAGGCCCGGGCCACCAAGACCACCTTGCTGTGTCCCCCCGGCCCGGGCGGCATGGTCACCATCATGCCCGTCTGCATCATCGCCTAGGAGAGTGCTGAAAAAGTGTCCCGGGACTTTCGTTCTGTGGACCACTGATGGTATAATAGACCTGGACCGCAAAATAGTTCAGGAGATGAGTGCCATGTTAGGACGCCGCCAGCCC
>JAHJIN010000269.1 GCA_018823415.1 Chloroflexota bacterium
AAAGCGCCCCAGGGCGTGGTAAAAGCACGCCGCCGTCAGCAGGCTGTACACAAACATCTTGATGGCGTCGTCGGCCGTCACTGTGCCGCCGCCCTCGATGATGGTCAGCTGGCGCTCGGCCATGATCTGCTCGATGGTCACCCCCTCCTGGACGGAGAACACGTGATACACGTCGCCACCTTCTTCAGGCGTAAAGGGCTGCATCTTTTCCAGGATGCGCCGCAGCACGCCCACGGTGATGTCCCCGCCGCCCCGCTTGCCTTTGCCGCCGGTCATGTCGTCGAGCATATCCTTCAGCCGGTCGTAGAGGTGGGGCATCCGCAGGTGACGCGAGGCCTCCCAGTGGGCCGTCCCCGTCGCCGGGTCATAGACCCCCTGGGCGCGATACAGGTCCATGATCGCCGTCTTGAGCACCCGGGCGCCCAGGTTGCCGGTCGCGTTGGCGATGGCCCAGCGCTGGGCCACGGCCGAGGCCCAGGTGTCCGGCGTGATATAGGGCGAGGGGATGCGCAACGGGTTGAAAAAGAAGGTGCGCCAATGCGGCGAATGCAGCGTGTACAGGTGGGCCTCGTCGGGATGATCCAGCAGGGCCAGGACCCGGCGCCACGACCCCTTGGGGTCAAAGATGGTGATCCCGGCCTCGGGCACTGACCGGCCCTGCACCCTCTGCCGGGCCTGGTTCATGGCGTCGCGCACGGCCAGCATGACCGTGTTGGACTTGCCGCTGCCGGTCCGGCCGATGCACAGCAGGTGCTGCAATTGGCTCATGGGCAGCCGATAGTCCTCGCTGCTGTCCCGGCCGGTGGCCGGCGCGATCTGCTCGCCCAGACACACCGGGCCGCGCAGCCCGTGGATCACCGCCGCCGTGGTGGGGATCGCCTCGATGGTCGTGTTGATCCCACCGTGGCCGTCGGTGCGCAGCGGATGGGTGAGCGCCGCCAGGTCGTTGGCCGTCAGATACTCGCCGTGGGACTCGACGTACCAGGGGCCCAGGGCGTCCAGCCGGGAGCACGGCTCCAGCGCGATCAGGTGGTCTCGCAAATCCGCGTCGTCGGCCGGCGTCGTCTCGACCCGCAGGGGCACGACGGTGTTCTCTTCCCGCAGCGCGGCCACGATGGCCCGCGCGACGGTGTGCAGGTCAGTGGAGTTGTAGGCTCCCAGGTACGTGTGGGCCAGAAACAGCCCGGTGTCCAGGGCGCCTTGCAGGCGCCGCCGCTGCATCTCCAGCAGTTGGGCCACCAGGTCCACGTCCGCGTTATAGATCTGGCGGCTGCTCCCGGCGGCCAGCATGGCATAGCCCAGCCCGCTCTGCGTCACGCCCTGGCGAATGGTCACGGCGTCGGTCTCGGCGGCGCCCACGGCGCGGGCGATGACCTGGTTTTGCACCGGGCCATCCTGCTCGCGCACCGCCAGGGTCTGGTCCGCGGTCACGGTCTGGACGCTGCGGTCCAGCGTGGCGTCGCCCTGGCCGCTGACAGCGGTGCGCACCTGGGCGGCGCTGGCCAGATCGGTCTGGCGGGCGAAATCGGTCTCGCGCAGTTGGTCCAGGTCGCGGACGGTGAGCTGGGTCAGGTGCGAGACCGTGGACCCTTTTTCCACCCGGCTGGCCGCTGTCACCCGCTCGAATTGCTGGACCTGGTCCAACACCTGGCTGCGCTGGCCGTCATACGTGGTCTCGGTGGCCCGGTCCACGTGCTGGACATTCTCGCGCACCACGTCGTCGGTGCGCACGCCGGACTTGGCGACATCGCCCTCTTGCCAGCCGGCGGCCTGCTCCGAGTAACCAAAGTTGCGGCTAAAGCTGCCGCCCCGCGAGAAACTGCCGGCCTGGCTGTAACTGCCACCCTGGGCCACGGTCGTGACCGTGGC
This sequence comes from Chloroflexota bacterium, assembly GCA_018823415.1. Lineage (GTDB taxonomy): Bacteria > Chloroflexota > JAHJIN01 > JAHJIN01 > JAHJIN01 > JAHJIN01. The sequence goes on from JAHJIN010000269.1 coordinate 1,870, forward strand.
CCGCTGGCCGGCGCCGGCCTCGGTGCGCTGGCCCACGGCGACGTGCTGGTCCACGTTGTCATACTGGCTGGCGACCTGGGTATCCCGATTGCCGGCCACCGTAGTCTGCCCCTGAGTGTCCAGGGTCGTGTCGGCGGCCCGCGCCTCGCCCAGGCTGTAGTGCTGGTCGCTGGCCGTGTCCACGGCCCGGCCCACCTGGGAGCCTTCCACCGTCCGACCGGCCACGATCCCCAGGTCGATCTGGCCGCCGCCGCGCACCGTGTCGCGGGCCTCCACGCCCCTGCTGGCCTCTGCCCCGGTCACCTCCCGGCCGCCCGAGCCCTGCACGTTCTCGAAGGAGCTGCCGGCCTGGTGGCCGGTCGTGGCCTCGCCGCCCTGATAGGTCTGCTGGTCATTCCGCGCGGCGTCGCCCCAGTTCTGCGCGGTGCCAGTGTCCCGGGCCTCGACGCGCTGGCCGCCGGACCATTGCTCGGCCGTCGTGACCTGGCTGGCCTGGCTGCTGACCCCGCTCTGCGTAAAGCTGCCGGCCTCGTGAAAGCTGCCATGCTCGCTGCGCTGGCCGGTCTCGCCCCGCTGATAGTCGTCGCGATAGTGTTCGGTCTGGCCGTACGTGTCCTGCACGTGCTCGGACGCCGTGAGGGTCTGGTCCTCGACGCCCTGGGTGTGGAGCTGGTCCTGATGCTGCACCTGGTCGGTCTGGGCCAGGGTGACGGTGCCCCGCTCGTGTAGCGTGCTTTGGGTCTTGGTGCTCCAGCCCAGGGCGCTGTCCTGCTCCAGGTGCTCGGTGGACGCGACGTGGTCGTGGACCGTCTCGTGGCCGGCCTCGGTGCGGGCCTCGACGGTGTGGATCGCGGCGTCCTGGCTCTGGACAAAGGTGGCGTGGTCGGCCTGATGCACCTGGCCGTCCTGGATGTGCAGCAGGGCCTCGCGGCCGGTCAACTGGGCGCTGGTCAAGTTGTGCTGGTAGCTGGCCTGATCGGTCGCGCCCACCACGTGCATCTTGTCGCTCATGGCCGAGAAAAAGTTGGCGAACATTAGCGGGATCATGATCGTGCCCGAGACGTTGGTGGTCTCGCGCACTCGCGAGGCCCAGGTGCGTTCCTCCTCGGCGGTGCGGACCAGCAGCTCGTTGACCTGGTCAAAGCTCATGGGATTGATCCAGCACATGAGCTGAAAGGGCACGTCGGCGCAGGCCACGGCCATGACCTCCATCTCCTCCTGCTGGTCTTCCGTCGCCTGCAGGGGGTTATCGCCCATGTTGCCCAGGCCAGCCGTGTGCTTGGGGATCGGCTGGCCCAGGACCACGCCCAGGTTCTGGCAGCGTTCCAGGTGGGCGTAATAGTCCAGGGCCAGGTCCCCGGGCAGGTCCTGCACCACGATCTGGCGGTATTTGCCAAACAGGACGTTGCGCAGGGCCGCGGCGTCGCGACGGGCGCGCTGCACGGCCTCGTCCGGGTTGTGCCCGAACCCGCGCACGCCGTACATCTGCAGCAAACCGTGGCGCGTCGGCCCCAGGATGTTGGACAGCGAGTACAGGCCATACATGCGGCCTCGCCCGTGGCCGGGGTCGTACATGGTTGAGACCACGTCGTCCTGGTGCTCCAGGAAGGAGCGCAGGTCCCGGTAGTGCTTTTTGAGCTCCGTCACCTGCAGGAACTTGACGGCCTGGGTCAGGCGCACCAGCCGGCCATCGCGCCCCGGCCGCTCCAACTGGAACAGGAACAGGTCCAGCCGGCCGTCGGCGTAATACACCGGCTGAAAATCGGCGACGCGCGCAAAATGAGGTTGCTGGACTGGGTCGCGCATGATGCGCATCTGGACCCCCTACTGGCGCGGCCCGCCGCGCTTGATCGACGTCTGCACGTCCTCAATGCGGGCGGTCGGCGCGAAAAAGTTGGACAAATAGTCCCAGAACATTAACTTGCCGCAGTAGATCAGATAAATGACGGGCATGAACAGGGTGAAGGACAGGGCCAGGTTGGACAGGCCGATGCGCAGGCCCATCTCGACCTGCTGGGCGTCCACCGGGCTGGTGCCCAGCCACTCTACCAGGTCGGTGAGTTGGCCGTAGGCGCGGAACAGGACCACGAACAGCAGCAGGCCCGAGAAGCCCAGAATCACCTGCAGGCCGCGCTGGATGATGGTCGCCCGGTGAATGGGCTTGTACCAGGCGGTGATGGCCGTGGCCACCCACATGACCATGCCGAACAGGGGCACCGGATGGGGCGCTACGGACATGGTCAGCGCGTACACGCCGAACAGGATCAGGTAACGTGCCCAGACGCGGTTGAGGATGTGGTGCAGCATGTCAATCTCCTCAGCGGCGCAACTGGCTGCGCACCCGGTCGGGCGACGTGCGCGGCGGCTGATCCGTCAGGCCCAGATCGACCATATAGGCCCGCTCGGGCCGGATCAGGGCGCGCTGTTCTTCCCGGTACACCACATAGATCATGAACAGAAAGGCAACCAGCGAGCCGACGAACCAGAGCTGCTGGAACACATAGGTCCAGGCCAGAAAGTAGAAATTGTACAGATAGATGCCCCCGGTGAGCAGGGTGCTGCCAATGATGGCGCCGTCAAGGTCCATGTTATCCTCGCTGGCGGTCCAGGTCCCGGCTGATGAACCAGGGGATCACGCCATATAGGCTACTGTTGTCGACGCCCTGGGTCGCCGGCCCGTGGAATTTGGCGACCAGATTCAGGGTGCCCAGGCCATAGGTCGCCAGTTGCGCCAGGGTATAGATCGCCACGGCCGGGCTGTAACCCTCCCGGCGCGGTTGCGGGGTGCCCACGCCGTGTTTCTTGTAGTGGCCCTCAACAACGCTCATCGCCCGGCCTACCGTGGAGATGATCTTTTGGACCTTCTCTTGGTCTGGCTCGGTCACGATGAGCAGGGGAAACGGGTAGCAGTACAGGTCGCGCACCCATTTGTCCACCAGGCGCGGCGTGGAATATTCGGCCCGTTCCACCTCTACGGCCCAGGCCATGCGGCTGGTGGGTTGCCCGGTGACCTCTACCTGTACCAACAGGTCCGGCCAGGCCCGCTCGATGCCGGCCGGCGCGCCGACGATGGGGTCGTGGTAGGGCTGGGCGCCGGGGATGGGCGCCGGGTCCGGAACGTGCCGGGGGTCCAGGATCAGGTACTGGCAGCGGGGGTGGAAGGTAGGG
>JAHJIN010000270.1 GCA_018823415.1 Chloroflexota bacterium
CATCGCCACGCCGCTGGGCGTGGGCGCGGCGATTTACCTGGTCGAGTACGCCGGCGAGGTGCAGGGCGCCGGGGTCTGGCTCACGCGCCTGGTGGCGGTGGTGCGCTTTGGCGTGGAGACCCTGGCCGGGGTGCCGTCGATCATCTTTGGCCTGTTTGGCTATGCGCTGTTTGTGGTGACGCTCGAGTTTGGGTTCTCGCTGTTGGCCGCCGGCCTGGCCGGGGCCTGCATGGTGCTCCCGGTGATCATTCGCACCACCGAGGAAGCGCTGCGGGCCGTGCCGCGCTCGTACCGCGAGGGGAGCCTGGCCCTGGGCGCCACCCAATGGCAGACCATCTGGCGGGTGGTGCTGCCGGCGGCGCTGCCGGGCATTGTCACCGGCATTGTCCTCAGCGTGGGGCGCATCGTGAGCGAAACGGCCATCTTTTACGTCACGCTGGGGGGGAGCGCGTCTTTGCCCACCGCGCTGACCGCGCCGGGCCGCACCATGGCCCTGCACCTGTATTACCTGGTCAGCGATACCAACGCGGTGGAAAAAGCCCTGGGCACCGGCGCGGTCCTGGTGGTCAGCATCATCATGGTCAACCTGCTCATCAACACGATCTCGAGCCGCTTTACCATCGGCGCCAGGGGGCGATAACACATGGGAGAAAACAACAGCAAACTGGAATTACGGGATTATCACCTGTACTATGGGGCCTTCCGGGCGCTGTACGACGTCAGCATGCAGGTCCCGGCGAATCAGATCACGGCCATCATTGGGCCGTCCGGGTGCGGCAAAAGCTCGCTGCTGCGGACCTTTAACCGCATGAACGACCTGATCCCCGGCGCGCACAGCGAGGGGCAGGTGTACTTGGACGGCGCGGACGTGTTTGCGCAGCACGTGGTAGAGCTGCGCCGGCGCGTGGGCATGGTCTTTCAGCGGCCGAACCCCTTTCCCAAGACCATCTATGATAACGTGATCTATGGCTCGCAGGTGCATGGCATTCGGAACAAGAGCCAGTTGAACGCCATCGTGGAGCAGAGCCTGCGGGCAGCGGCCCTGTGGGACGAGGTCAAGGACGACCTGAGCAAGTCGGCTCTGGCCCTCTCGGGTGGGCAGCAGCAGCGGCTGTGCATCGCCCGGGCCCTGGCGGTGGAGCCGGAGGTGATCCTGATGGACGAGCCGTGCTCGGCGCTGGACCCCATCGCCACATTAAAGATCGAGGACCTGATGCGCGAGCTCAAGGAGCACTATACCATCGTCATCGTCACCCACAACATGCAGCAGGCGGCACGGGTGTCGGACACTACGGCGTTCCTGATGATGCGCGAGGACCGGGCCGGCGAGTTGGTCGAGCTTGGGCCAACCAAGGAGCTGTTTACCACGCCGCAGGACCAGCGGACCGAAGATTACATTACTGGGAGGTTTGGCTAATGAGCGCGAGGCGTGTACTGTTTCTATGCACCGGCAATTCGGCGCGCAGCCAGATGGCCGAGGGGCTGGTGAACCACTTTTTGGGTGACCGCTGGACGGCGGTTTCGGCCGGCACGGACCCGGCGCCGCGCGTGCATCTGCTGGCGATCCGGGCTATGGCCGAGCTGGGGATCGACATCTCGGGGCAGCGGCCCAAACTGGTGGACGAGTTTCGGGACACAGCGTTGGACCTGGTCATCACTCTGTGCGACCAGGCGATGGAAGCCTGCCCGCTGTGGCTGGGGGCCGGGGTGGTCACGCACCTGGGCTTCCCGGACCCGGCCGCGGCTATTGGCACCGAGACAGAGTGTCTGGTCGCCTTTCGCCAGGTGCGCGACAATATTCGCCAGCGCGTGTTCAGTTATCTGGAACGACTGGGGGAGGATCACGATGCTACGAGTGGCCTATGAACGCGAGTTACAACGTCTGCAAGACGAGATCCTGATATTGGGTAGCCTGGTCGAGGACGCCCTGATCCAGGCCGTGGACGGCCTGCGCAAACGCGACCTGCCGGCCGCGCACCGGTTGATCGCTGCGGACCGGCGCCTCAACGAGCAGCGCTTTGCCATCGAGAACGCGGCGCTGGTGCTTATCGCCACGCAACAGCCGATGGCCGGGGACCTGCGCGTCATCGCCGCCGTGCTCGAGATCGCCACCGAACTGGAGCGGATCGGGGATTACGCCAAGGGCATTGCCCGTATCAACCTGCTGCTCGGGGAGCAGCCGCTGCTCAAGCCACTGCTGGACATTCCCCTGATGGCCGAAAAGGCGCGCTACATGCTGCACCGGTCGCTGGACGCCTTTGTGCAGCGCGATGTGGCACTGGCCCGGGCCATCCCGGCCGAGGACGACGAGGTGGACGCGCTGTACAACCAGGTGTACCGGGAGCTGCTGACCTACATCATGGCCGACCCCCGGCGCATCGACCAGGCCAACCACCTGCTGTGGGTGGCCCACAACCTGGAGCGGGCGGCGGACCGGGCCACCAACATCTGCGAACGGGTGATCTTTACCGTGACCGGGGAGCTGACTGAGATGGATGGCGATGGGAACGGCCTGACAGGCGCGGCGTAAAGAGAGCATAACCATGAGCAAAATGCGCGTACTGATTCTATGCACCGGCAACTCGGCCCGCCGCCAGATGGCCGAGGCCGTTTTGCGCCGATATGCCAGCGACCGCTTTGAGGCCTACAGCGCTGGCCTGGAGCCGCAGGGCATTCACCCCTATACCACGCGCGTGATGCAAGAGATCGGGATCAGCCTCGCCGGGCAATACGCCAAGCCTTTTTCCCAATACCTGGGCCTGGTGCACTTGGTACCTGATCACGGTCTGTGCCGACACCGAGGCCCAATGCCCCAGCATGGGGCACGGGATAGCGACCGACAGAACGGCCGCTACACCAATCTGGTACTACTCCATGGTCACTGCCATGACCAGTCGCACGGCAAAGGGTGTCAGTGACAATGACCCTTGTGCTGAGGATCCGCGTGAGTGTGAAAATCTCAAGCGCGGTTCTGAATTGGCGGCGGGGCGGGCGACCGCCCTGCCGACCATAACCGACAGCGACCCCCAAGATCAGCAGCGGGGGGACAATCAGGGCCACCAGCAGCATGATGCCATTCGGGAGTGCTCTGCTCATGGGTGTTCTCTCTGGGCCCTTATAGCATGTCCGGGGCGTTCAGACAACGCGCCCGGGCTCAGTCCAGCCAGGAAACGCGGCCGGTGTCGTGCGTATCATAACCGCCCAGGTCCGCGATGGCGTCCCGGGCCTCGGCGGTGGCCAGCCAGCGAGCCAGGGCCCGCACGCCGGGCAATTCCCACACCTCGGCCGGGATGACCAGGTCATAGCGCTCGGTGGCAAGCAGTACAAAGCCCAGCCCATAGGCCAGCGCGGCGGCTTGGACGCCCAGCCCCACGTCGGCGTGCCCCTCGGCGATGGCTTGGGCGACCTGGGAATGGGTTAGCTGCTCGTCATCATAGCCGGCGATGCGGTCCGGGTCGAGGCCGCGCCGGTGCAACTGGGCATCGAGCCACACGCGCGTGCCGGCTCCCCGCTGGCGGTTGACAAACCGCTGGCCCGGGCGCGCCAGGTCGGGCAGGTCGGTCAGGCCGGCCGGGTTGCCTGGCGGCACGACGAGGCCCAGGCGGCGGTGGGCCAGGGTGAGCAGGGCCACGCGCTGGCCGGGCAAGAGTCGTTGGACAAAGGGGGCGTTGTAAGAGTCGCTCTCGGCGTCCCATAGGTGACAGCCGGCCAGGTCGGCATCGCCCTGGGCCAGGGCCATGAGGCCGCCCAGGCTGCCGGCATAGGCCACCTGGAGATCGCATCCGGCGATGCGGGGAAATTGCGCAGCGATGAGGGACACGGCCGGGTCGTGGCTGCCCGCAAAACGAAGGCCCGGGCCGGGCGGGGGAGCCGGTTCCTGTGCCAGCACCCGCCAGCGATCCAGCGCCAGGCCGATGGCTTGCTCCACTTCGTCCAGGCCATAACCGGCTGCCAGGGTCTCTAGCAAAAAGGTTTCGGCTTGGTGGACCAGGGTAGCCCGGCGCAGGGGGATGCCAGCGGCGGCGGGAATGGCGCCGGTCACGCGGGTGCCCTGTCCAGGCCGGCTGTCCACCACGCCCTGGCCGGCCAGTTCCTTGTACGCGCGCTGGGCGGTGCCGGGCGTACACGCCCACCGGACGGCCATGTCGCGCACCGTGGGAAGCTGGTCGCCGGGGTTCAGGCTCCCGCGCAGCACCTCCTGGCGGATCGCCTCGGCGATTTGCTGGTAGAGCGGTGTACTGTCCATGTGGACATTCTACACCATGACCACGTTGATGACAAGGCCTGGGCGCGCTCAGTCCCAGGATTGGAGCGCCGCGTGCTGCCGGCCCAGCAGGGCGCGCAGGGTCGTCAGCGTCACCAGGGCGGCCAGGATGAGGATGACGGCCACCGGCAGGGCTGCCGATAGGCCAAAGCCGGCGAACCGCTCATAGACCAGCACCGGGATGACCTGGGGATGATAGGCCAGGATGACCACCGCGCCAAACTCGCTGACGCCCCGGGCCCAGGCCATGAGCGCGCCGGCCAGGATGCCGCGCCAGGCCAGCGGCAGCGTCACGTAGCGAAACGCCTGCCAGGGATTGGCGCCCAGGACCCACGCCACGCGCTCCAGCTCGGGGTCGATGAGGGCAATCGTCTCGCGGGCGGTGTTCACGAGAAAGGGCAGGCTCACAAAGAGCATGGCGACGACAATGCCGGCCACGTCTTCGGTGAACTGGAAACCAAAGGTGCTGCCCAGTCGTCCCAGGGGGGCCTGCCGCCCGAACACCATGAGCAGGGCTACGCCGGCCGCCGTGTGTGGGATGATGACCGGCAGGTCGACGAGGCCGGTCACCAGCCCCTTGCCGAAAAAGTCGTAGCGGGCCAGGAGATAGGCCAGCGGCACGCCGGTGACCAGGGCCACGCCCGTCGCCAGGGCCGAGGCGTAAAAGGTCAGCCACAGCGACGCCAGTACCTCCGGATCGGTGAGGGTGGCCCACAGCAGGCCGGGCGAGGTCGCCAGGATGGTGCTCAGCAGCGGCCACGCCACAAACAGGACCAGCAGCGACCCGGCCGCGCAAAAGACCACCACCAGCGAATTGGGCCGGCGGATCCGCCGCGTGCGCGCGTTATCTACCATGCCACGACCTCCCGAGGCCAGATGATGTCAGCGCCCGGCAGGCACGGCCCCCCGGGCGCTGAACGAGTCTACAACGGAAACCGTTTACTTGACCAGGATCTCGACCACGCCCTTGACCTGGGCGTTGCCGGGGAAGTCGGGCAGCACGGTGCTGAACCCGCCCTGGCTGCGGAAAGAGACGATGCACTTGTCACACTTTTGTACGTCGGCCAGGGCCACCTCGGCAGTATAGCCGTCGTCGGCCACAAAGACCAGGGCCGTGGCGCCGCTTTTCACGCCGGCCAGCGCCAGCAGGTCGTTGATGGGCACGCCGGTATAGGTGGACATCTCGCCCTGCTTGTTAGTGTACTGGGCCTCGGCCGTCTTCATGGCCTTGACCTCGTCCTCACTCCAGGCCATCTCTTTATCGACCTGGCCGGTGACCTTGAGAGCAGCGGTCTTGGGCGCGACGGTTGGCTCAGGTGCAGCGGTGGGCACCGGGGTGGGCGCTGGCGCCGCCGACGGGCATTGCAGGGCCAGCACGCTGACTAGCAGCACGATGAACAGGACTGGTATCGCTTTCGACATGGTGTCTCCTCCTTGAAATTGGAAATGGAATGTGGGTAGATGTTCAGGGTAACGGTACGCACAGGGCGCGCAGGGTCTCGGGCAGATGGTCATAGCCGTCGGCCCGGGGTGGCTGGATCAGCGGGTGATGGTCGGCGGCCATGACCGCCTGGCCCTCTGGCCCCAGCCCAAAGGCCACAAACTCGGCGGCCAGGTCCGGGTGCGGGGCATTGGTGGGCACCGTGATGCCGTATTGGATGTACTCGCCGGCAAACTCGGGCGCCACGCTGGCAAAGCGCTGAAAGTCGAGCTTGACCACCACCTGACCATAGGTGGCATTCAGGCTCTCAACGCCCATGTTGATCGGGTCAGGCAGCGATACAAAGTTGAACCCGTGCTGCCGGCTCACGCTTTCATACTCGAAGGCATAGTCAATGTCGCCGGATTCCAGCAGAGCAATAAGCTGGATGCTGCCGCCTCGCAGCACGATGCCGCTGTCCTTTTTCGGCTGGACGATCTCGGGCACCAGGATGAACCACTGGGCGCCTTCTTTGCGGACCCGGATGGCGCTCTCGAACCGGCCAGTGATGGCATTGTCAAAGATGAGGTGATCATCGTAATAGACCTCGGCGAGTTGCAGGGCCATGAG
>JAHJIN010000271.1 GCA_018823415.1 Chloroflexota bacterium
CCCCGCCCCCGGCACCACCGTATCCGCGCTGACAAACCGCCCCAGCAGCGGGTCATAGAAGCGCGCACCATAGTCATAAAGCCCACCGATCATACTCTCAAATCGTTGCCCTGTAAAGCGATAGTCGGTAGGCAGGTCGCCGTCGGCAGCGCGCTGGCCGCCGTAGGGATAGTACCATTGCTGGACCGCGTCGCCGCCGTTGGCGTCCGTGGTCAGGGACGTGGAGCCCAGGTGGTCGCCGTGGAGGAAGGTGAGCGCGCCGTCCTTGCGCATCGCCACGCGCTGGCCGTTGAAGTAGTAGTAGCTGGTGGTGCTGACCTGCACCGGCAGGGTCACGTCGTCAAAGGCCACCCAGCCCGAGCTCATATAGTTCCACAGGGTGATGCGCATGGTGGCCGCGGTGGCCGGGGCCGTGACCCGCCCGCCCCGGTTCTGCCAGGTGGTGTTGAGGCTGCCGGCTGCGCTCGCGGCCGCGTTCTGGTAGCTGAGGTACACGCTGCTGCTGTTGTAAAACAGGGCGCGGACGATCCAACCCCCATGATGGCTGTCCTCGGGGTCCAGCTCGCCCCGCACGTAGGCGTACAGGTCGTACTCGCCGCCGGGACTGACCGGGATTTCGTCCGACTGCAGGTAGCCGTAGACGTGGTTGCTGAGAGCGTAGGCAGACCCTACAGATTTGCCAAACCCGTAGGGTCTACATCCCCGCTTGCCCCCGCCACGAGACTGGGGCGGGGTGCCGTGGCTGATGGGCTGGTGAGCCGGGCGTGGCGCGCGGTTTTGAGGACGCGGCCCACTCTACCCGCTACTGTGGTGTGGGCGACGCCCAGGGGCGCGCCGGCATAGTCAGAGGGGAAAGCGTTACCGTTTTCACCTCATCGGTGGTGCTGTTGATGATCTTGACCTCTGCCGATTCCGTACCAATAGCATAGACCTTGCCAAAAGGTGAGACCCAGATGCGTAACCAACCGCGGAGTCCCGGCCACAACTCCTGGTGTGTTACCTGGTCTGTGTCGGTGTCCACGACGTAGAAGCGCACCTCACTTTTCTTATTAGGCAGTGATTGGAGTTGTCCCTTCTCATCGAAAGAGGCAACCTGGCCATATGTGATAAGCACATAGAGTTTGGCTGGCGAGGCTAGAGTCATCACTATGTCGTGGGCAAAGTCGGGACGTTTTTCCAGACCGAAGTCTATGCTACTAGATGGCTGCTTGGCTTCTGGAGGGTACACATCTACCCGCACAAAATTCGCGCCAGGCTTTCCAGCTTCTTCTACCTCAATACGATACCGTTTGCCGCTGGCGGCTTGGAGTTCCGGCTGTCTCCACTCGGCCATGCCCGGAGCCTTGCGAGCTACCCGATCAAAGAGCCACTCCGGCGGTTGTATCCGGTCCACGACCCAATCCGTGGCCGGGTCAATCACCCAGAAGCAAAGAGTAGTACCATCAGCAATGTAAACCGTGTTGTTCGGGCCGGGACTGAAACCAGTGGGGCTGGGGCGGAACGAATCAGGGAAAAGCTTGTAGCGCCAGTAATCGCCAAGATCGGTAGCCACGAGCAGGACACCTATATAGCTGCCAGCTAGCAGCAGCGCTCCTACAACCACCAGCATTGCCATAGCCAGGGCGACACAACTCAATCGTCTACGCATCGAACCACCTCCATCCAAGGTTATGTGCGTGAAGCAGCTATGGTATCCACCTTTGGAAGTAAGGTGCTATCACGTATCGTGCATAGTCCACGGACAACACGGACTCGTGGCCGCTCTTCCGGCTTTTATCTTTGTCCCAAAATCCTGGACCACTCCCCGGGGTTGTTGGGTTAGTAGCGAGATCGGATTCGGGGTTCACCCGCAGTTGGTTCGATGGGACACTACCATACTGAGCATTCTCAAAGAAGGGCACAGCGAGTGCAGCGCCCGCCGTGATATACTGGTTGGCCGCGCCGTGTTGAACCCGGTTGACTACAGCAGCTCCCTTACTGTGACCAGCTACGAAGATTCGTGCATCCGTCTGTGCGCCGAGGGCCGTCACCATACCCGCCAGCAACTCGGAACCCACGTAAGCACTATCCATGTACATCACTTCATCTGCGCCACCTTTTCGGCGATAATCCAGATTGAAGACCGCTTGATCAGCGGCTATCCCCTCATTTGCGATGTTGCTGAGGGTGTAGCCATCCAGCGACTCGTACCAACCGCTTTCTCGCCCAGTCCCATGCGCCAGGATCAGGACGTTGCTGCTGCCCTCCGCCAACTTGACCGCCACATCCGGGCTGGAGATGTCGCATTTATACTCGCCCGTATACTCGTGTTGTCCTTTCAGTTGATAGCCGCGTGCTTTACTGTACAACGACTCCATATAGAAATCGTCGAACATTGTTTGTTGCCAATTTCCGGTCGGGTCGGTGTACTTGAGTGGATTGTTGAGCACGTAGGAGTACCGGTTGAGCGCCTGCGGATTCCCGGCCCCCGGCACCACCGTATCCGCGCTGACAAACCGCCCCAGCAGCGGGTCATAGAAGCGCGCACCATAGTCATAAAGCCCACCGATCATACTCTCAAATCGTTGCCCTGTAAAGCGATAGTCGGTGGGCAGGGAGCCGGTGGCGTGGCGCTGGCCGCCGTAGGGGTAGTACCACTGCTGGACCGCGTCGCCGCCGTCCTCATCCGTGGTCAGGGACGTGGAGCCCAGGTGGTCGCCGTGGAGGAAGGTGAGGTTCCCGTCCTTCCCCCTACGGGTAGCCACGCGCTGGCCGTTGAAATAGTAGTAGCTGGTGGTGCTCACCTGCACCGGCAGGGTCACGTCGTCGTAGGC
>JAHJIN010000272.1 GCA_018823415.1 Chloroflexota bacterium
ACCCGCGCTGGGGACTCGTGACAGAGGTCCACCAGTCGATTGAGCGTCTGGCGCGAGGCGTCATAGATGGCGATGGCGATGAGGTCCGCGTGATGCTGCCGGACCAGCACGGGGATGGCCGCGCAATCGCCCAGCACGCGCGCCCCGTGCACGCGCATCCCGGCCTTGTCCGGGTCGTCGTCCACGAACCCAATGACCTGGTAGCCATTGCTGTGGTGCTGCATGCGCCAGGCCACCAACTGCCCGGCCTCGCCGGCCCCCACGATGAGCGTCCGCAGTTGGGGCGGCTCCTCCTCGCCATTCCGGGCCAGCAGGCCCAGCCGCCACAGGGTGCCGGTGATCAGGCGGGAGCGGTAACGCAAGGCCATAAAGGCCACTGCAACCCCAGCGCCGGCCAGCAACACCACCGAAAGGGGGATGGGCCGATTCACGCCCCACAGCACGTCGGCCACCAGCACCACGCCGGTGGCCACGGCTGCCGCCCCCAGGATGTTGACGGCCTCCTGGCTGGAGGCATAGCGCCAGATGCGGTTATATAGCCCAAAGATGGCGTTGCTCAGCAGGTAGACCAGCGTGACAAACGGGAGATAGGGCGCCATGGCGCCGGCATAGTGGACCAGGTAGCCATAATCGGCCGGCATCTCGCCGCTGAGCCGCAGCCCCAGGGCCAGGTAGTAGACCAGCACCACCAGCAGTGCGTCCAGCAGGAGCGTGTACGTATAGCGCCGCAGGATGCGGCGCAGGGCCGGCCGCACGCCGTCGACCCGGGGACCCAAGGCCCCCAGCCAGACGCCGGCCGCGGCCAGGGCCACGAATACTGCGACCGCCAACGCCACGCCCAGCCATGGTGGCGCCCATACTACCACCAGGGCCGTCAGGCCCAGGCCGGCCGTGACGGCATACATCGCCAAAACAGTGGCCGTGGGGCTCAGGCCGCGACGGGCCACCAGGTCGTACACGTGGTCCCGGTCGCCGGTGAACAGGTCACCCAGGTGCATGAAACGCCGGGCCATGGCCAGGGCCGTGTCTACCACCGGCAAGGCGATGACCACGAGCGGGGCCAAAAACCAGCCCGGGTCCCCGGGCCGATTGGCCAGCAGCACCGCGACGGCGGCCAGCCCAAAGCCCAGGGCCAGGCTGCCCACATCGCCCATAAAGACGCCGGCGCGCCAGTTGTGGGGCAAAAAGCCCAGCGCCGCGCCGGCCAGGGCCAACGCCAGCACCAGGGCCAGGGCGTGCCCCTGCGAGGCTGCCAGCAGGGCCAGAAAGAGCGCGGCGATGACCGTAACCCCGGCCGCCAGGCCGTTCATCCCATCCAGCAGGTTCAGCGCGTTGGAGCCGCCGGCCAGATAGACCACGCCCAGGGCAAAGCCCACGCCGGCCAGGGGCACCGTCCCCACCTGCACCCCCAGCCCCACGGCGATGGCCGTGCCCAGGAGCTGCCACAGCATCTTGGTGATGGGCGAGATGTGGCGCACGTCGTCCAGCAGCCCGGCCGAGGCGACGATGCACGCGCCCACCAGGACCCCGATGAGCGGCAAGGCGTCCCCGGGCGGCACCAAGCCCAGCGCCCACGCCGTGCCCATCGCCGCCAGAAACGCCGCCAGCATGGCCAGGCCCCCGGTGCGCGGGACCGGTTCGGCGTGGATGCTCAGCTCTTCCACCGGCACGTCCACGGCGCCCAGGAGCGGGGCCAGGCGCCGGGCCAGGGGCGTGAGGAGGAGAGCCAGCACCAGGGCTACGGTGAATGGCAGCCAGGCCAGGAATTGTGGGTTTGGTCCGCTCAGTTCAGGCATGCAGTTTTACCTACGCCCTCCCCTGGATGACAGACGATGGACGACCGAGAACGAACGGCGGCACTCTGCCTCGTTGCTCACGCTACCGCACCGGCTTCCACCGCCCAGCCTGCCGCCCCATCACAAACCGCGCCACGCCCACCAGCGCCGCCAGGTTGACCAGGCAAAACGAGAACGGGATGCCCAGGATGCGCGGCGGTTTGCCCTGCCGCTGCCACAGGGTGCCCGCAGCAGCCAGCGCATAGAAGGCGATCTGTAACGCCAGGGCCAGGCAGTAGAAGGGCTGATCCAGGAGCAGCAGGTTGACCGCAAAGAGGGCGATCAGGAAATACGGCACCAGCCAGCGCAGGAGCTTGTGGGAGACGAGGCCCCAGGCGTAGAGAGGATAGCGGAAGGGGTTCAGGATGGCCCGGCAGAGAAAGACACCGCGGGTGTCCAGCGTGGTGGTTCTGGCCCTGGTTTTGAGCATATCGCGCGGGCTGACCTGGAAAAGCCGTTCACTGGAGATGGCTTGTGGCTCGTACACCGTTCGATACCCCTTGATGGCTGCTTGCATGGG
>JAHJIN010000034.1 GCA_018823415.1 Chloroflexota bacterium
CCCGTGCTCATCGCGGCGGTACGCGGCACGGCAGTGGCCCTGGCCGGCGGCACCATCGCCGATGCCGGCCAGTGGATACCCTTGCTCGTCATCTATGACCTGATCTTTGCCACGCTGGCGTACATGCTGTTCGATTACGTGTTGGAGACGTGATCGTGTAGCGTATGTGTGGTGCGTAGAGCGTATCATGGGCGTGGCACAGCCGCTCTCCGCTCTACGCTTCACGGGAGGGAAAATAATGAACCGATCCACCGGACGAACCATTCTGGGCCTTGTGAGTATTTTCGGCATCCTGTTGGCCCTGACCCTGGTCTTCTTTTATGCCCCGCTGGCCGGAGACCCGACGACGGGCCGGGCACTGCCCGAGCAAAAAATATTCTACTTTCACATCGCCTCGGCGTGGAACGGGTTCCTGGGCTTTGGCCTGGTCTTTGTCTTCAGCATCGCGTACTTGTGGAAGCGGGACCGGCGTTGGGACCGGCTGGCCACAGCCGCGATGGAGATTTCCTGGCTATATTTCACCATCGTCATGGTTACCGGCCCCATCTGGGGGCGAGTGGCCTGGGGTGTCTGGTGGACGTGGGACCCCCGCCTCACCACCAGCCTGGTGCTGTGGATCATCGCCACGGCCTATCTGCTGGTGCGCGCGTTGGTCCACCAGGGCGAGCGGGCCGCCATCATCTGTGCCGCTTTTGGCATCCTGGGCTTTGTGGACGTGCCCATCGTCTTTATGAGCATTCGCTGGTGGCGGGCCCAGCACCCGGTCATCCTCAGCACCGAGAGCGTGGGCCTGACGCCGCCGATGCTGGTGGCCTTTATCACCAGCTTGGTCGCGTTCACCCTGTTTTTCTTTTACCTGTTCTGGATACGAGCCGATTTGGCATCGTCCGAAGACACGGTGGCTCATCTAAAAGAACGCGCACGCGCGCGCCTGTAAAGCTTTTTAGGAGGTGTTCCCATGACCGTCGAAACTGGCATGATGGCTGCTTGGGCAGCATACGCCCTCATCTGGATCCTGTTGGGCGGCTATTTGTTCTTTATCGACCGGCGCGCCCGCCGGCTGGAACGTGAATTGGACGCAGCACGCCGGGCCTTGCAGTTGGACCAAGATTAACCTAACCCGGATAAACCAGCGCCAACCAGGTTGATGCTTGAAATCCTTGCGCGCTGTACAAGAATTTCACTGGTTAGGCTCTATGCCTGTTTCGGGCGGACCCGAAACAGGCGGCAGTTCCTGAGGAACTGCCGTCAGGACGACGACAGCACTGCGCAATATCGACAATCTTTTGTCGATGTTGACCCAGTTAGCGCCTATCCGCTGCCCAAAGCCAATGACCTCACCGATCACCCAAACGGTGGGGTCATTGGCATTTAAAGGCCTGGACCCGCCTTGACAAGTCCATGCCTATCCTGTATAATATATGCAGATGCAAATCATTTGCAAATAGAGGAATCGATGAACCCACCACAAAACGGCAATGCAGAAGAACCCAACGTCTCGCGGCTGTTGCGCCGGGCCGAGTTGCGCGTGACCCCGCAGCGCGTCCTGCTGCTGGAAATCATCCGGGACAGCGATGGGCACCTGGACGCCGACGAGATCTATCGCCAGGCCCGGGACCACCACCCGCGCATCAGCCTGAGCACGGTGTACCGCACGCTGAGCCTGCTCAAGGAGATGGGCCTGGTTCGTGAACTGGACTTTGACGAGGATCATCGCCACTACGAGTTGTGCGACTCCGGCGAGTGCAAGCACTACCACCTGTACTGTCTGGAATGCGGGGCTGTCATCGAGTTTGAGAGCCCGCTGGTAAACGAGCTGACCGAACAACTGGCCCGGGAGTATGATTTCGAGATCGCAGACTGCCGGGTGGCGGTGTCGGGCCTGTGCCCACGATGCCGAGAGGAACACCATGACTGATGCGGTGCTGTTTATATTCTTGGATGGTGTGGGGCTGGGACCGGCGGACGAGGGCAACCCTCTATCCACGGCCTCCATGCCGCACATGCGTGACTTGCTAGCCGGGCCGCTGGTGGCCGGGCGCACCATCGACCGGCCGGGCCTGCTGCTGCGCCCGCTGGATGCCACGCTGGGCGTCCCCGGCGCGCCGCAGAGCGCCACCGGGCAGACGGCGCTGTTCACCGGTGTCAACGCCGCCGCCGTGCTGGGCGAGCACCTGTCCGGCTACCCCAACGGTCCCCTGAAGGCTGTCATCGACGCGCACAGCATCCTCAAGCGCGTGGCAGCGGCCGGCGGGCGCGCCACGTTCGCCAATGCCTACGGCCCGTCTTATTTTGAGCGTGTGGCGCGCGGCACAGCCCATCACTCGGCCACGTCGTTGTGCGTGCTGGCGGCCGGGCTGCCGTTTCGCACCCTGGAAGACATGGCGCGCGGCGAGGCGGTGTACTGGGACATCACGAACCATCTGTTC
>JAHJIN010000273.1 GCA_018823415.1 Chloroflexota bacterium
CCACCCGGCGCAGGTTGTCAAACGTGAACTCGTCGCTGATGACGGCCCGCCAGCCGTCGGTGCCGAAGCGAATGCTCATCTATCTCTCCCAACACTCACGCGTCACCCACCGCCTCCTCTAGCGCCCGGCACACCGTCTCGACCTCGGCCTCGGACAGGTTTCCGTGGAACGGCAGGGCCAGCGTGCGCCGGGCCACGTCCTCGGTGGCCGGGTAGTTGCCTTCACGGTACCCGAATCGCTCCCGGTACAGCGGCTGGAGGTGAATGGGCGGGAAATAGGGCCGCGTGGGGATACCCTGCCGCGCCAATCGGTCCATCACCGCATCCCGGTCGATGGCTGGCGCCAGCCGCACCACGTAGACGAACCAGCTCATCCGCGTGGTGCGCGGTGAGATGTAGGGGACCTGCACCCCAGCGACCCCCTGCAGTCGCTCCGTGTACCAGGCCGCCACACGCTCGCGCTTGTGCAACAGCTCCTCGATGCGCTCCATCTGGGCCACGCCCAACGCCGCGCTCAACTCGTCCAGGCGATAGTTGTACCCCAGCCGCACGTGGCACAGCCAGGTCCCGTCGTCGTCGCGGCCCTGGTTGCGCAGGCTGCGAAACAGCCGCGCCCAGCCCTCGTCGTCGGTGACGAGCATCCCGCCTTCGCCGGTGGTCATTTGCTTGTTGGGATAAAAGGCCAGGACCGCCGCGTGCCCAAAGGTGCCCACCGGTTGCCCCTCAAACTCGGCGCCCAGGGCCTCGCAGGCGTCCTCGACAACGACCAGCCCGTGCTCACGGGCGATGTCCATGATGCGGCCCATGTCGCAGGGCTGGCCAAAGACGTGGACCGGGAGCAGGGCCTTGACCGGGCAGCCGGTGTCTCGCAGCGCCCGGACCTTGACTGCCAGCAGGTCCACGTCCAGGTTCAGCGTGCGCCGGTCAATGTCCACAAAGACCGGCGTGGCCCCCTGGTAGAGGATGCAATTGGCCGAGGCCACAAAGCTGAACGGCGTGGTGATCACGTGGTCGCCGGGGCCTATGCCGGCGGCAATGAGGGCCAGGTGCAAGCCGGCGGTGCCGCTGCTCACCGCCACGGCGTGGCGCGTCCCCACAAAATTGGCCACCAGTTCCTCAAAGCGTGGCGTCATGGGTCCCATGCTCAAATGCGGGGTCTGGAGCACCTGGGCCACCAGGTCGCGCTCAACATGGGTGATGTCAGGGCTGGAAAGGGAGATCTGGGCTGTCATGATCACCTCCGGGGATGGTAATGCGGGAAATGCCGGTTCGCGGCGCGAACGTCAGGCGTCAAGCGTGGCACTCGGACCATAGTCGCCGTTCGCAATCAGCGTGGATTGGCAGGCCGCCCAGCCGGGGCAGTCCGGCTGGCATTCCGGCAAGGCCAGCGCGAACAGCGCCGCCTCTACCTCGGCGCCCCGGCCCTCCTCGGCCAGGTCTACCAGGTGGCGCAGATTGCCCCATAGGCTGGTCCCGGTATGGTTGCGCCAGCGCACGCGCCGCACCCGGGGATGCACCGTCGCTTCCAGCTCCTCGTAGGCCGGGCAGGCCAGCAGCTCGCGCATCTTTTCGCCGGGCCGGGGGCCGGTGTATCGGATGGGGATATCCACCTCCGGGCGCAGGCCCCGCAGCCCGATCATCCGCCGCGCCAGCGTGTCGATGCCCATCTCTTCGCCCATATCCAGGATAAACATGTCCCCGCCGGTGGTGAACGCCGCCGCCTGGATGACCAGGCTCACGGCCTCCTGGATGCTCATAAAGTAGCGCAGCATGGCCGGGTGCGTCACCATCACCGGGCCGCCGGCATCGATCTGAGCCTCGAACGCGGGCACCACGCTGCCCCGGCTGCCCAGGACGTTGCCAAAACGCACCGTGGCAAACTGGGTGGGATTGCCTTTGCGCAGCGTGTTGACGAACAGCTCGCCCACCCGCTTGGTGGCCCCCATGACGCTCTGGGGATAGACCGCCTTGTCGCTCGAGATGTAGATAAAGCGTTCGGCGGCGCATTCTTCCGCCAGCCAGGCCAGGGTCATGGTGCCGCCCACGTTGGTCTTGACCGCCGCGCCGGGCGAATGCTGCATCAGCGGTACGTGCTTGTAGGCCGCGCAGTGAAAGACCACTTGCGGCCGATAGTCGCCGAACACGCCGGCCATGCGCGCCTCATCGGTGATGTCGCCCACCACATAGCTCACCGGCGCCGGGCCAGCCAACTCGTGTTCCAGGTTGTACAGCCCGGTCTCGTTGTTGTCCAGCGCCACCAGGAGCCGGGGCGCAAAACCCACGGCCTGGCGGCAGATCTCGGACCCGATAGAGCCGGCCGCACCGGTGACCAGCACCACCTTGTCGCTCAGGACCGCCCGACACGCCGCCTCGTCGATGGGGAGGGGCTGGCGGCCCAGCAGGTCGTCGATGGTCACGTCGCGCAGGTTGGTCAGCGCGGTGGGCGACTGCAACTGGGCCAGCAGGTCCGGGACGATCTTGACCCGCGCGGGG
>JAHJIN010000274.1 GCA_018823415.1 Chloroflexota bacterium
CCGGCCGAGGTCAGCTGGCGCAACTGCCGCTTGTTGCAGCGGGCGGACGGCTACGAGTATGCCACAGGTGCATAGGACACCGGGATGCGCGCCTTCCCCTCCCCCATGAATGGGGAGAGCCCCCGGCGCGCGATTCTGTGGTTCGCTTTTCAGGACGAGCGAGCGCGGCAGCGGGCGCTGGGCTGGCTCGAGTCCGAGGACATCGCGGCCCTCGTCGAGCCGGAGCCGGTACGAGAATCGCCGTCACTGCGGCCGGTGTTCATCGCCGAGACGCTGGCCTTTATGCGCGCCGCCAGTCAACTGCCCGGCGTGCTGCGCATCGCTCTCCTCGGTTCGCTGACCACCGCCGAGCCGGACCCGGATGACGTGGACCTGCTGGTGACCATCACGGACGACATGGACGTGGCGCCGCTGGCCACGCTGGGCCGCCAACTGAAGGGCCACCTTCAGCAGCACAACCGCGGGGCTGACATCTTTCTGGCCGACCCCCGGGGCCGCTACCTGGGGCGCACCTGCCCCTGGCGCGACTGCCAGCCGGGCATCCGCCAGAGTTGTGATGCCTTGCACTGTGGCCAGCGACCCTATGTGCACGATGACCTGGCCACCATCCGCTTGGACGAGGCCCTCATCGCCGCACCGCCGATCGAACTATGGCCGCAGGTGGTAGTCCGGGGGCCGGTCCCAGCCGATGTACAGATGGGACTGCTCGGTTCGCTGCCGAAATAGCCAGCAGAGGAGCGTGGAGGCCCAAGATGAACTACACCCAATTTCACGCGGTCTGGCACGAGGCGCTGGATGCGGCCGGCCTGCTGGCCCTGAGCTTGCCGCCCACCGAAACTATCGACCTGCAGTGGTCGAGCCGCACCTATCACATCGTCGTGGCGCCCGGGCGCCGGCCGGCGGCGGGGCCATTTCACGTGACGGCGCTCCTGGACTGGAGTTGGGATGCGGCGCTGGCCGCTCGCACGACGACGACCGAAGAGGACCTGCTGATCGAGTTGTTCGGCCGGGGCGGCTATTACCTGAACACCGAGCCGCCCTGGCTGCGGGTGAGCGTGACCCTGCACGCCACGCTGCTACCAGACCACCTGCGCCCACTGCCGGCGCCGGGGGACTGGGCGCGCTGGGCTGCGGCTGTGGCCGAGCGCCTCACGCCCCTATTGCCCATCACCGGCGAGGAAGATGAGTACGGCCTGCGCGTCCATTCGTCGCGGCGCGAACCGGAGGCCAGCGTGCAGTGCGGGTCGGATGGCCGGCTGCTGCTGATCGGGGTCAAGCTGGCGGCGTGGCAGGGAATCGAGTTGCCGCGCCAGTGGGACGACCCGGACCGAGAGTCCGATGCCGATGTGGACCTGGAGTTGGCCGAGTTCCTGGACCGGGTGAGCACGGCCCTGCGCGAGTGGGAAGGCTGCCTGGTGCACCTGGGTCTGACCTGATGCATCGAGCACGCGCAGAGCGCCACTGTCAAGACAGTGGCGCTTTTGCCTGTCGGCGGTGGCCGGCGTATCGCCGCACCGACTGCGGTTCGGGTCAGCCGACCCGCTTGCCATTGGCGACAGAATGTGATACCATCTTATTAACGTTTTTGGCCTAAAACGTTAATAATTCTCTACGGTATGTTCGTTTCCTTACACAACCGACGAGGTGAATGCCTGTGGACCCCAGTCAGTTTCGTCACAGCCCTGCCGGCCGGCTGGCCCGCGCCGCTGGCGGCTATTGGGCTTTTGTGCCCCAACCGCTGCCGCCAACGTTCCCGTGGACGACCAGTCTGGTGACGGCCCTCTCCGAGGCGGACCGGGCGTTGGGCGAGTTAGCCGGCCTGGGCCGGTCGCTGCCCAACCCGCATCTGCTCATTCACCCCTTTGTGCGCCGCGAGGCTGTTCTCTCCTCCCGTATCGAAGGCACGCAGGCGTCTTTGACCGACCTATATGCCTACGAAGCGGCCCAACTGGACCGGTTCGAGACCCCGGCTGACGTGCACGAGGTGCACAACTATGTGCAGGCGCTCGAGTATGGGCTGGCGCGGCTGCGCGAGTTGCCGTTGAGCCTGCGCCTGATCCGCGAGATCCACGCCCATCTGATGGCCGGCGCGCATGGTGCACTTCAGACGCCCGGCGAGTTTCGCCGCAGCCAGAACTGGATCGGACCGCCGGGCTGCACGCTGACGGACGCGCCCTTTGTGCCGCCGCCGGTGCCCGAAATGCACGAGGCCCTGGCCGACCTGGAGCGATTCCTGCACACGGCATCGCCGCTGCCGCCGTTGGTGCGCCTGGGACTGATCCACTACCAGTTCGAGGCTATCCATCCGTTTCTGGATGGCAACGGGCGGATTGGGCGGCTGCTCATCACCTTGCTGCTGTGCGCCGAGAACCTGCTGCCGGCGCCGTTGTTGTATCTGAGCGCGTACCTGGAGGCCCATCGCCAGACATACTACGACGGGCTGCTGGCGGTCAGCCAGCGCAGCCAGTGGGAGGATTGGCTGATCTTTTTTCTGCACGGCATCGCCGTGCAGTCGCAGGACGCGGTAGCCCGGGCGGGCCGGTTGCTGGCCTTGCGCGAGCGGTATCGCGAGCAGTTCCAGGCCGCCCGCGCGGCGGCACGGCTGTTGCAGGTCGTGGATCTGCTCTTTGCCCAACCGCTGCTGACCATCAACCAGGCGGCAGAAGCATTGGGCGTGTCCTTTCCCACGGCCCGGCAGTACGTGAACCAACTGGCGGCGGCCGGCCTGCTGCGCGAGGTCACCGGCCAGGCCCGCAACCGGGTCTACCAAGCTGACGCCGTACTGGCAGTCATCGCCGAGCCGCTCTGAACCCAAGCCCGGGCCGGCTTTTCGGCTCGATGGCTCGGACACCTGATCGATCTACAGGAGGAAAAATGAGTCACTGGAACCAGAAACTCGCGGTTGTGATGATATTCCTCTCGTTGGCCCTGCTGCTACCACCCGCCGGGCGCGGGCAGGGGCCAGACTCTGCCACTCAATTCCTGGAACAGCGCATTCGTGCGGTGCACGAATTGGCTCGACAGCCTGACGCCGGTCCGGCCGGGGGAGACGATGAGCCCCAGGGCCTCTATACCTGGCAGATCGAAGCGATACCCGGCACCGCGGATGCCAACTGTACATTTGCGCTGGTCCTGGATGCGGCCGATCGGCCGCACGTGGCGTACTGCGACTATGACAAGAATCTGCACTATGGCTACTATGATGGTGCGGCCTGGCACGTGGAGACGGTGACGGCCGCCGGGATGGTCAGCGAACCACTCTTTGTCTCCCTGGCCCTGGATCGGGCAGGTCGGCCTCATCTGGCCTATTCCGGGTATGCCGGTCGCCTCTACCAACTGCGGCGGGGCCTCTATGCCCTGGCCCCGCCCTTTCAGAAAACCCGGCCCCACCCCTTTCTCGTCG
>JAHJIN010000275.1 GCA_018823415.1 Chloroflexota bacterium
ACATTGAGCATTTTCAAAACCGGGTGGCGGTGGTTCAAGCGCCAAATCAAGCTGGAACGCCCGGTGCTCATCCGTCTGACATTACCGGCCGATTTTGCTCTGCCCGATCTTGAATACCTCTAACTTGTGTAGGGTAGCGAAATGTCGGACATCGAGGTTCGGGAGTCGGATCGGCTGCGAGATGGTGTGTTAAGCGAGGTGGAGCGGTCTGGCATCCTGGCCCTGCACGCCCTGCTACGGGAGGTGGACCCGCATCACCAGAAGCTGGGCCTGAAGCGCATGCCGACGTACACGGGGGACTTTTTGTGGCTGTGTGAGCGGCACTATGAGGATGCGCAACCCAAGATACCGGACAAGATCTAGACTCCACCCTCCCGCAGGTTGGGAACCTGGGAGGATGCTAACTACCACCCTCCCGCAGGTTCGGAAACCTGCGGGAGGCTTTTTCACATTGCCGTCGGCGCGCCGGCGGTCTTTTATTGGCAACCGGGACACTTTGTGGTACAATAGAGCCAGACGCTTGCAATCTGCCATCTGCAACCTGCCCGAGGTGCCCGTGCCCATTCAAATCCTATCCCCGGCCGTGGCCGCCAAGATCGCCGCCGGCGAAGTGGTGGAACGACCGGCCAGCGTGGTCAAGGAGCTGGTAGAAAACAGCATCGACGCCGGGGCCACCCACATCACTGTGGAGGTCCGCGAAGGCGGCGTGCGCCTCATCCGTGTGGCGGATGACGGCTGCGGCATCCCGGCCGCCGAGGTGCTGGTGGCCTTTGCGCGCCACGCCACCAGCAAGCTCCAGGCCGTGGAAGACCTGGAGCACCTGGCGACGCTGGGGTTCCGGGGCGAGGCGTTGCCATCCATCGCCGCCGTGAGCCGGACCACCCTGCTCACGCGCGCCCGCGACGAGGCTGCCGGCTCGTTCATCACGGTCGAGGGCGGCGAGGTGCGCGAGGAGGGCCGGCGCGGCGCGCCCACCGGCACCACTGTCACCGTGGAGCACCTGTTCGCCACAGTGCCGGCTCGCCTCAAATTTCTGCGCACCCACGCCACCGAGGCCGGCCACATCGTGGCCCTGCTGCGCTGTTATGCCCTGGCTTGTCCCGAAATCGCCTTTCACCTGCTGGTGGACGGGCGCACGCTGCTGCGGTCCTCTGGCAACGGCCAGGCCCGCGACGCCCTGGTGGCCGTGTACGACATTGACATCGCCCAACGCCTGATCGAGGTGGGGGATAACTCGGAACCCGTTCGCTGCCACGGCTTTATCAGCCCGCCGGACCTCACCCGGTCCACCCGGCGCGACCTGGTGTTTTTTGTGAACCGGCGCTGGGTAGAGAGCCGGTCCCTGAGCTATGCCACCGAGCAGGCCTATCACACCATGCTCCCGGTGGGCCGGCACCCCATCGTGGCCCTGCACCTGGAGATGGATCCGGCCCTGGTGGACGTGAACGTGCACCCGTCCAAGCGTGAGGTCAAGTTCCGCGACGAGGGAGCGGTATTCCGGGCCGTGGGCCGGGCCGTGCGCCACGCGCTGCTGGCCCAATCGCCCATACCGGAGGTCGGGGACGCGTCGCCGGCGGTGTTGCGGCCGGGGACCGCGGCATTTGAGGCTCACCAGCGGCGATTCGAGATGCGTCAGGCTGACCGGGGTGCTGGGTTCGATACGCCCTCCCCCCACCCCGCCGACGACGAGCGCCTGCCGCCGCTGCGGGTGCTGGGCCAGATCGGCCAGACCTATATCATCGCCGAGGGGCCGGGCGGTCTCTATCTCATCGACCAGCACGCGGCCCACGAGCGGGTGCTGTATGAGCGCTGGCAGGCCCAACGCGCCGGGGGCGCGCCGGTCCCGGCCCAGGCACTCCTGGAGCCGCTGGCAGTGCCGGCCACGCCGCCGCAGGAAGAGGCCGTATACGAATATGGAGATCCCCTGGCGGCGCTGGGTTTCCAGGTGGAATCGTTTGGCCCGGGGACCGTGCTCGTGCGGGCCGTGCCCGACCTGCTCACCGGCGCGCCG
Organism: Chloroflexota bacterium; assembly: GCA_018823415.1. Lineage (GTDB taxonomy): Bacteria > Chloroflexota > JAHJIN01 > JAHJIN01 > JAHJIN01 > JAHJIN01. Next base: position 2,012 of record JAHJIN010000275.1, read on the forward strand.
GATCTGGCCCTGGCCCTGGCGGACGTGTTCGACGAGCTGGCAACCAGCGGATCGGCGCTGGCCCGCGAGCAGGACGAGGCCATTGCCCGGGCCGTATGCAAGCAGGGGGCGGTCAAGGCCGGGCAAACGCTCGACGCGGATGAAATGCGCGCCCTGATCCGCGATCTGGAGGCCACGGCCATGCCCCGCACCTGCCCCCACGGCCGGCCCACCATGATTCACCTGAGCCGGGCGATGCTGGAACGCGAGTTTGGGCGGAGGTGAGCGGGGAGCGAATTGCCCCGGTTCACGCTTTCCGTTCTACGAGACACATGGAGGTGACACGATGAACAAGTTTAACACGCGAGTGCTGTATTTCAAGGGCCTGGACGCGGTGCGCGCCGAGATGGACCGGTTGGGCGTGCTGCCGGCCGGCGTCGAGTCCATGTCAACCAAGGGCGTCTTTTACGCCATCGCCCTGGAAAGCGTGGGCTCGGCCGAGGCGCACATCCTCAAGGAACGCATGTTGGCCAAGGGCGGCGAGGCCGCCCTGCCGCAAGCATCCTACCACGGCGGTCACATGGCCGAAGAGGTGCTGCTCCTGGGCACCATGCGCCACTATCGAGACCTCATCACCTGGCTGCGCGTGCAACCCTTGCAGTCGCTCATCGGCATCGCGGTCGAGTTGGACCGCATGCTGGACCACATCGGCGGCGCCGGCCCGGCCCCCATGCGCATCCGCGACGACGAGTTCGCCTGGGGCCAGCGCACCTATGTCATGGGCATCATCAACGTGAGCCCCGACTCGTTCTCGGGTGACGGCGTGGCCGATACACAGGACGCCGTGGCCCAGGGGCTGCAGTTTATCCAGCAAGGCGCGCACATTCTGGACGTGGGCGGCGAGTCCACCCGCCCCGGCTCGCGGCCCATCTCGGCTGACGAAGAGGTCCACCGGGTGCTACCGGTGGTCCGGCAATTGGTAGACCTCACCGACATACCCATCGCCGTGGACACGTACAAGGCACACGTGGCCCGGGCCTGCCTGGACGCCGGCGCATCGCTTATCAACGACGTGTGGGGCTGCCGCGCCGACCCCGAGATGGCCCCGCTCCTGGCCGAACGGGGCGTGCCCATGGTACTCATGCACAACCGATCCAAACCCACCGAGGCCGTAGAGACCCGGGGCGTCGGCGGCCACTACAAGGGCACCGGCTACGACAACCTCATGGCCGACATTGTCCGCGAGCTGCGCGAGTGCATGGACATGGTTGTGCAGGCCGGGGTAAGCATGGACCAGATCATCGTGGATCCAGGCATCGGTTTTGGCAAGACCGCCGAGCAGAACCTGGAGGTACTGGACCGTGTGGGCGAACTGCGGTCGCTGGGCCGGCCGGTGCTGGTGGGGCCATCGCGCAAGTCATTCATCGGCCTTACCCTGGACGTGCCGCCGGAGGAACGGCTAGAGGGCACTGCCGCCACCGTGGCCCTCGCCATCGCCCGGGGCGCTGACATTGTACGCGTCCACGACGTCAAAGAAATGGCCCGCGTGGCCCGCATGACGGACGCCATAGTGCGCTAGAGCACGACGCGGATAGCTGGTATAGCTCATGCACGGACTACCCGCCCACCTGGTCCCCGGTAATTCGGGCCGGATGGGCGGGTTTATACTGGGTCGGCTCACCAGGCACGACGGCATCTGTGCCAAGCGACCCTTGCCGACCCGGGTCAAGTAGAGTATAATCGACTGGCTGAAGGTTGAACACCCTGGCGGCATAACACCCCTACGAGGTATGCCATTGCGAGACTGGATCCACCGTCGGCGACCGGACCTGCTGGTCGCGCTGCTATTCCTCATCCTGCCGGCCCTGTTCCTGGCCCCCACGCTCCTGGGCGGCCGCGTGCTGCTGCCCATCGACGTGCTCTATACTTTTGAGCCGTGGCAGTCTTTCGCCGGGCAACTGGGCGTGACGGTCCCCCACAACCACCTCATCGGCGACATGGTGATCCAGAATCTCTCGTGGAAAGGCTTTGCCCAAGACGTGGTCTGGAGCCGGGACGTGCCGCTGTGGAACCCCTACCTGTTCGGCGGCGTGCCGTTCCTGGCGGCCGGCCAATACCAGGTGCTCTATCCGCTGGGCTTTTTCTTTTACCTGCTGCCAATTCCCTGGGCTTATGCGCCGTACACCTGGCTGCACCTGGCTCTGGCCGCGCTGTTCATGTATGCCTATCTGCGCGTCATCCACGTGCCGCGCATCGGCGCGACACTGGGCGGCATCGCGTTCATGTTTTGCAGCTTTTTGGTGGTCAGCTTTGTCTGGCCGCAAATAGTGGGCACGGCCATCTGGCTGCCGCTGTGCATCGCCTTTGTAGAGTTGGTCATCCGCGCCGCTGAAACGCCCCGCGAGCAAGGAACACCCCCCATCGTCCTGTACCTTATCCTAGGTGGCGGGGCCGTGGGGATGCAGTTCCTGGCCGGGCACATGGAGATCTCGTTCTATATCCTGTTCTCCATGCTGTTCTACGCCGTGTGCCGGCTCATCGCGTTGCTGTGGACCACGCGCACGCGAAGCGTCCGGCGATTCCTCACCGCCGGCGCGGCACTGGGACTCATGGTGGGCCTGGGTTTTGTGTTGGCGACGGTGCAGATCTGGCCGTTCTTTGAGGCCATTCGGGAGAACTTTCGCGCCGGCTATGCGACCTATGACCAGGTGATAAGCTGGGCGCTGCCGTGGAAGCGGGCGCTGAGCTTTGTGATGCCGGACTTTTTCGGGAACCCCACGCACCACAGCTATTTTGACGTGTTCGCCTGGCGGACCGTGCCGCTGACTACCAATGCCCTGGGCGAGGCGCGTGCGTTCGTGGAGTGGGACCCGGCGAACCTCAAGAACTATGTAGAAGGGGCCAGCTACGTCGGCATCCTGCCTCTGCTGCTGGCGCTGGTGGCCCTGCTGTGGCGACGGAACCGCTACACCTGGACGTTTGCGGCCTATGCCGTTTTCTCCCTGCTGCTGGCCTTTGGCACGCCGCTCTATGCCATCTTTTTCTTTGGCATTCCCGGCGCTGACCAACTGCACACGGCCTTTCGCTGGATCTACCCGTGGACGTTTAGCGCCTGTGCGCTGGCCGGGATCGGGGCCGGATGGCTGACCACCCGGCGCGCGGCGATGGACCACGCACACTGTTCCCAGCCCGACGATTCATCGCCGGAGGTTCCGGCTCCCCCGCGCGGCTACCGGCCCTTTGCCTGGGCCGTGTTCTGGGCCGGCGTCGCCGTGGTCGCCGGGCTGCTGATCAGCCGCTTTGTGCTGCTGGACCCCACCATGAGCCTGGTGGAGCGGGCCTTTGCCGGGAGCGAGAGCTTGCAGCAGGCCTTTGCCAGCCCCCAGATGTTCTACTCGTACCAGTTCCGCAACGTCTTACTCATGGGCCTACTCCTGGCGAGCAGCGGGATCGTGCTGCGCGTGGCCCTGTGCCCCATCTGGCTGCCTCGACGGCGCGGCCGATTCACGCTGCGCCTGACGAGTGTGCCGGCCTGGCAAGTCGCTGCCATTGGTGTGCTGGTGCTGGACCTGTTCCTCTTTGGCGTGGGGTTCAACACCGCCGGTGACCCGGCCCTGCTTGATTTCACGCCCCCGGCCGTCGCATTCCTCCAGCAAGAACCCGATCTCACCCGCATCACCACGTTTGGCTATGACGACGTACTCAAACCCAACACCGCCATGCGCTATCGCATCCAGGACATGCGTGGCTATGATACCATCGTCCCCAAACAGTACGTGGAGACGTGGGGGCTGATGGAAGAACCGCACGGCCTGCTGTATAGCATGATCCACAAGCTGGTAGAGCCGGCGTCTCTCACATCGCCCATCCTGGACCTGCTGGGCGTGCGCCATGCGCTCACCACGCAGGACATCAACCTGTCCGGCTGGACCGAGGTCTATCGCGGCGAGGTGAACATCTATCGCAACGAGGACGCGCTGCCCCGGGCCTTTTTGGTGCCCCGGGTCCAGCCCGCTTCAAGCCGCGAGGAAGCGCTGACTCTGCTGGCAGCGCCGGATTTCGACCCGCGCCAGGTAGCGATTGTAGAGGGTCTGAGCCTGGAAACCGCTTCCCAGGGCGAAGTGGCCTATGCCCCGGCCAAGATCGTCAGTTATCAGCCCAACGAGGTGATCATATCTGCCACGGTGCCTGGCCCGGCGGTGCTGATCCTGGCCGACTCGTATTTCCCCGGGTGGCGCGCCTATGTGGACGAGCAGGAAACGCCCATCTATCGCGCCGATGGTTGCTTGCGGGCCGTGCTATTGTCGGGAGACGCCCCACACACCGTCCGTTTCAAGTACATGCCCGACTCGTTCCGCTATGGCCTGTATATGAGCTTTATCGGCGCGGTGTTGGCCCTGTTGGGCGCTGGCTACTGGGCCTGGCGACGCTTTTATCGGGGCATGCAAGAGGTCGGCACGGTGCAGCGCATCGCCAAGAACAGCCTCACGCCCATGATCGCCCAGCTCTTTAACAAGGGCGTGGACACGGCCTTTGCCATGCTCTTGCTGCGTATCCTGGGACCCACCGATGCCGGCAAGTACGCCTTTGCCGTCGTCGTCTTTACCTACTTTGACATTTTCATCGGCTTTGGGTTGAACACGCTCATCATCCGCGAGGTGGCGCGCGACAAGACGCGTGGCCCCCGGTTCCTGGCGAATACGCTGTTGCTGCGCGCCGGGCTGCTGGTGCTGGTCGCGCCGGCGGCGCTGGTGCTCATCGGGCCGCTGGCCGGTCCCATGAACATCACGCCGGACACCGGCTGGGCCATCGTGCTGCTGCTCGTGGGCCTGGTCCCCGGTAGCATCAGCGCGGCGCTCACCGCCCTGTTCCAGGGCCACGAGCTGATGGAATACCCGGCGGCAGTTACCGTGGTATCCAACGTGCTGCGGGCGGCGTTGGGGGCCGTGGCGCTGTTCGCCGGGCTGGGCATTATTGGGTTGGCCGGCGTGTCCATTGTCATCAACCTGGTGACGCTGGCTATCCTGTGGCGACTGGCGGTAGTGATGTTGTTCCGGCCGCGCGCCCAGTTTGACGCCGGTGCCGCCCGGTGGATGGCCAACGAGTCTTATCCCCTCATGCTGAACGACATGCTATCGCGCGTGTTTTTCCGGGTAGACGTGCTGCTGATGAAACCCATCCTGGGAGCCGGCAGCGATACGGCGGTGGGCTATTACACCACGCCGTACAAATACCTGGACGGGCTCAACATCGTGCCCAGCACGTTCACCCTGGCCATCTTTCCGCTCTTTTCGTCCTATGCCGATTCGGCGCGCGAGCGGCTGAATCACGCCTATCACCTGGCGCTCAAATTCCTGTTGCTCATGGCCATCCCCCTCACCATACTGACCGTCTACGCGGCGCGCGACCTGATCCTCATCCTGGGCGGCCCCCAGTATGTGCCCGGCAGCGTGACCGTGCTCCAGGTGCTCATCTGGTTCCTGCCCTTTAGCTTTATCAACAGCGTCACGCATTATGTGCTCATTGCCGTGGGGCAGCAGCGCTTTCTCACGCTGGCCTTTGTCATCGGGGCCGCGTTCAACATCACGGCCAACCTCATCGCCATCCCGCTGTACGGCATCATGGGCGCAGCCGTGGTGACCATCCTGAGCGAGTGGGTGCTGCTGGCGCCGTTTTACTATGGCATTCGCAAGCACGTGGGGCCGGTGCCGTGGCTCCACCTGACCTGGCGGCCGGTGGCCGCGACGGCGGTGATGGGCCTGGTCCTGTTCCCCCTGCGCGAGCAGAGCTTTTTGATAACCATGCCCCTGGGCCTGGTCATCTATGGGGCATTGCTGCTGCTCTTGCGGACGTTCACGGCTGAGGACCGAGACGTGGTGCGGCGGCTGGTCAAAAGGGGCTAAGCTCGCCGGGGCCTTTTGGCAAGATTGGCCATCAAACATACTTGAATAACACGCGCGCAACGTGTATAATCAAACTAGCGGGGAAGGCTCACGGCTAAAGGAGACGCCATGCCACCAGAAAAACGCAGCGCGCGCAGCTTTGCCAGTCGCTATCAGGAAAGCCTGGCGTATCTGGAAAAAGGGCTATCATTTCTAGAAGCAGGCAAGGCCGAAGAGGCCATTGCCGAGCTAAACATGGCTCTGCGCTATGATCGCGAGAATACGTTGGCCTATGGCAACCTGGGGCTCGTCTATCGCCAGTTGGGACGGCTGGACCAGGCCGCACGCATGTATGATGTGGCGCTGGAGCTGGAACCGCGTGATCCGTGGCTGCACCGGGGCCGGGGCGCGGTATACGAGGCCCAGGGTCAGCTCAGCCAGGCCCAAGAAGCCTATCGCCGGGCCATCGAGCTGGACCCCACCGATGCAGAGGGACGCTTTGAGTTGGGCAACGCCCTGCTGGGCGAGAAAAAGCTAGAGGCGGCGGTAGATGCCTTTTGCGAGGCCCTCGAGATCGACCCGCTGTTGTACGAGGCGCGCAATCGCCTGGCGTCCATCTATCGCGGCCGGGGGATGCACGAGGCGGCGCTGGAACAATACAGCATCGTGGTGCAGTACAACAAGGATCAGTCAGCCGGCCTGATCGCAGCCGAGCGCATGGCGATCATGGGCCGAGCACTGTGGCCCATGATACGGCGCGATCCGGCCGCCTCGGCCCATGATGCCATCTTGTTGCCACCTCCGCTGGGCATTCACTGGCGTTTTGATGGGCCGGGGGCCGTGGTGGCTCCCATCATCGCATTCAACGGGGTGGTCTATGCCGTGTGCCGGGTAGGGCGCGAGGGCGGCAATATACTCTACGCCCTGGACGCCGTCACCGGCGAAGAGGTATGGCACTTTATCCCGACCGGTGGCGTCACGATCACGGCCTCACCAGCTGCCCAAGATGGACTGATCTTGCTGGGAACCAACCAGGGCACGCTCTATGCCCTGGATGCGGCGGTGGGACGCGTGGCCTGGCAGTGGGATACCCAGGGCGCGATCCAGGCCGCGCCGGTGGTGACGCAGGACACGGTCTATGTGGGCACGATGGGCGGGTGCCTGGCGGCGTTGGACCTGCTCACCGGACAGGAACAATGGTGTGTCGAGACCGGAAACGCCATACACATGGCCCCGGTGGTGGCCCAGGGGCGCGTCTTTGTCAGCGACCGCGCCGGCCGGTTCCGCGCCCTGGACATTACCACCGGGCGCGAGCTCTGGTCGGTCAGCGTGAGCGATATTCCCAGCATGCCGATGGTGCTGGGACCTACCGTGTTTGTCCCCACGGTCGAACACGAATTGTATGCCCTGGTAGCCGCCACCGGCCAGCGACGGTGGATTGCCCGGTTCAAGCCCCTGCGCAGTGGCGGGTTTTCCGACATGACCGGCTGGGAAAGCCGGCTGTATCTGGCCTATGGGCACGTGCTGGCCGCGCTAGACATCATGTCCGGCCAGATCGAATGGGAAGTGCCTATCGCCGAGGACGAGACGCCCCTGAGCGCCCCGGCGCTGGCCGGCCAGATGCTCTATGTTTCGGCCGGCTCCCCCGGCCGGCTCTTTGCCTTTGACATCGCCCAGGGCCGCCGCCGCTGGACATACGAACTGCCCTACCCGGTGACCACGCCACCCACCGTGATCCCGGGGGCCGTCCTGCTGGGATCGGCCGGCTCGTTGCGCGAGCTGAACGCGAACCGGCGGGTATGGGCCGGGACGATATTTTGCCTGGGGCCGCGCCATTGACCAGCCCGCACGATGATGGGTCTATACACAGCGCACCGCCCGACCATGATGGTCGGGCGGTGCTTGTTAACACAGATTGCGATTATGATTCGCTGCTAGTCTGGATACGGCTCGCGAATGTCTGGTATCGGACCATCAAGCTCGAAACGGGTCTCCACCACCAGACGGATCGCGGTGCGCTCCATGCCATCGATCAACACGTCGATAAACGCCGGGATGCAAACCAGATCGACCCCAGCCGGGGCCAGGTAACCCCGCGCAATAGCCACTGCCTTGATTGCCTGATTGACCGCGCCAGCGCCAATCGCCTGTACTTCGGCCCGTTGACCGCTGCGAATAACGCCAGCAATAGCTCCCGCCACGGCGGTGGGACGAGATGATCCAGAGACTTTGAGCACTTCCATGACGTTTGCCTCCTCTAGATAGCCAGGCTGATCAGGATGACGTCCTGTTGGCTATCGTTCGTGTGGGCTACCATTGACGAAATCGTCTATCCGTGTGATGTGCAATGCCCGGCCCGAAGATCTATCTGCCTCCACCAATACCGAGTTGAATTGCACCGGCCCTCCGGCCACCAGGAATCGCGCCGGCAATCGGGTGCGAAAATGGTTCACCACCTTGTCCACCCGCACGCCCAAGATCGAGTCGCGCGGCCCCACCATGCCCACGTCGGTGATAAACGCTGTGCCGCGAGGCAGAATCCGCGCATCGGCGGTGGGCACATGAGTATGAGTACCCAACACGGCCGTTGCCCGGCCGTCCAGGTGCCAGGCCAGGGCCGCCTTTTCCGAAGTCGTTTCAGCGTGTACGTCCACCACCACGCACCGCGCTGGCTCCTGGCTGAGTATGGCATCCACTGCCGCAAAAGGACAGTCTACATGGTCCAAGAACATGCGCCCTAGCAGGTTGACGATCAGGACCGGTCCCCAAGTCAACGCGCCCCGGCCCGGCGCGCCGGCCGGATAGTTCAGGGGACGCAAGACCGGCTCGTCGGAATCCAGCATGGGCAGGATCTCTTTTTGCCGCCAGATGTGATTGCCCGAGGTAATCACGTCCACATCGCAGGCAAACAACTCGCGCGCCGTTTCCGGGGTCAGGCCACGCCCCCCGGCGGCATTCTCGCCATTGGCAATCACCAGATCCACGTGGTGAGCGGCACGCAGGCGGGGCAACAGCTCAGCAACCGCGTGCCGCCCGGGGCGTCCCACCACGTCGCCGATCATCAAGATGCGCAACGTATCGCTATCGGCCGTCACTTGGCATAGTCCACGGCGCGGGTCTCGCGGATCACGGTAACCTTGATCTGCCCGGGGTATTCCAGGCTCTCTTCGATCTTTTTGACTACGTCACGAGCCAGGCGAGCCGAGGCCAAATCGTCAATGGCCTCGGGCTTGACTATGATGCGCACCTCACGCCCGGCCTGGATGGCGTAGGACTTTTCCACGCCCTGGAACGAGTTGGCGATATTCTCCAGGGCCTCCAACCGCTTGATATAGCCTTCCAGTGTCTCGCGGCGCGCGCCGGGCCGCGCCCCCGACAGGGCATCGGCGGCCTGTATCAGCACCGCCTCGACCGTTTGCGGCTCTTCTTCGCCGTGGTGCGCGGCAATGGTATGGACAATAGCCGGCGAGCGGCCGTGGCGCTTGGCCATGTCTGCCCCAATGAGAGCATGCGGGCCGTCCACCTCGTGATCGATGGCTTTGCCAATGTCATGGAGCAAGCCGCCGATCTTGCAAGTGTTCACGTTCGCACCCAGTTCGCTGGCCATCATGGACGCCAGCCGCGAAACCTCGATCGAGTGCTGGAGGACATTTTGACCATAGCTGGTGCGGAATTTGAGCCGGCCCAACAGGCGAACCAACTCGGCGGGCAAGCCACGCACTCCCAGGTTATACACGGTCTGTTCGCCGGCCTCGCGGATCACCGCCTCCACTTCTTCACGGGCCTTGTCCACCACGCTCTCGATGCGGGCCGGGTGAATGCGGCCATCCACCACCAACTTGCTCAACGCCACCCGGGCAATCTCGCGTCGTACCGGGTCAAACGCCGAAATGATCACCGCCTCGGGCGTATCATCCACGATCAGGTCCACACCCGCGATCTTTTCCAGAGCCCGGATGTTGCGCCCTTCGCGCCCGATGATGCGGCCCTTCATGTCATCCGAGGGCAATGGCACCACGCTCACGGTCGTTTCGGCCACCTCTTCCGAAGCCAGGCGCTGCATGGCCAGGGCAATGATCTCGCGCGCCTTTTTGTTCGCCTCCTCGCGGGTCTCCATTTCGACCTCGCGGATCACGCGGGCCGCATCCTGGCGCACCTCCGACTCGACGCGTTCTAGGAGCAGGCTCTTGGCCTCGTCTTGCGTGAGCTGGGCCACCCGTTCCAGTTCGTGGACCTGTTGCTCTTTGACCGACTCGATCTGGACCCGCAACTGTTCCAGTTCGCGTTCGGTGGTGCTCAGCTTGCGTTCGCGGCGCTCATAAGCTTCGAACCGCTGGTCCAGGCTTTCATTACGCTGCTGCAGGCGGCGCTCCTGGCGTTGCAAATCCGCGCGGTTTTCTTTTTCTTCCTCCTCTAACGCTTGACGTAGTTTCAGCGCTTCATCTTTGGCCTCGAGCAAAATCTCTTTGCTCTCGGCCTTGGCCTCAGCCAACGCGCGTTCAGTTTCCAGGGTCACGGATCGGAGTTGCGAGTTCACCAGGTATTGCTTGATCAGGTACCCAATGGCCAGTCCGACGAACAACGTGACCAATGACGAGCCAATGACAAGTGCTAGACTAAGGACTCCTTGCTGGGGCATGCTTCACCTCTCTAAAAGATCGGTAAAGCCTTTCCCGGACTCGGGCTTGCTTGTATGATTGGTTACAGCAGGGCCTCGATATGTTCCCTCCACGCGTGATCGGATGATTCAGACATGGTTTTGGACCGTACGGCCTTGTGCCCGGGCCGTGATCTGGATTGCCCGGTGCTTCTGGCCTAGTCATGGTCCTCGCCAGAAGCAGAAGAAAATCCGTCTCTATTCTTGGCTGGCAGCGGCGAACTGGGTCTCGCCGGGATAACCGAGCCGGTGCTCCAGTCTGACATCAATTTCAGACACGTGAATCACGTGAACGCGATGGATTGGTTGTGCTTGCGTTTCAGCCGTGTCCGCGAAAGACATAAACCGATAGATATGGGTTGGGGGACTCGTGTCCCATTTGCACCTCTATCATACGCATTTTTGTGTCGCGTGTCAAGAGCAAAAGACGTGTTTTGAGTGATTTGTGACAAAATGCAAAAAAGCGGATGCCCTGGTGGGGCATCCGCAAGGTCGTCAAACCGGGTATTTCAGGCCGGCTCGTCAGAATCCAGTGCCAAATCACGCCACAATTGGTCAATGGCCTCCCTGGCGCTCTCATAGTCAAAGCCCCGGCGCTGCAACAGGCCGCCGAGCTTGCGTTGGAAATCGGGGCGCGGTGCCGCCGAGGCTGCCAGTCGTTCCGCCCGAGACCGGGCCACGCGATAAGCACGGGTGGCTTCATCGCCGGGCACGTCATCCAGCACTTGCTGGATAATGGCCGGGGCCACACCTTTTTGCCGCAACTCGTATTCCAGGCCCCGGGCGCCACGCGGTCGAAAGGCCAGCCGGTTCTCTACCCAAAAGCGCGCAAAGGCCAGGTCGTCCACCAGGTTCAACTCGCGCAACCGGTCCAACACCTGATCGATAGCCACGGGGGCAAAGCCCTTCTGGCTCAGGCGCTGTCGCACTTCGGCCTCGCTGCGCGGCCGGCGCGCCAAGAAATCCACGGCCCGGGCCTGGGCCCGCTCGACCGTATCGCGCGCAGCCAGCCGGTCCAGGTCGGCCTCAGTCAATGGCTGTCCCACGCGCAACTCTGCGGCCAGCACACCGTCCAGCCCCAGGGCAAAGTGCCCATCCAGGTAGACGTTGACGCGGCGAGGGTTCTTTTTTTGACGTTCCAGGGCCGTGATCTGGGACATGAGCCGGGCCTCTATGTAAAAGGCGCACTCCCCTGGGCAGGGAAGCGCGCCCTGATATGCCGATCACCCACGCACGAGGGCCTATTCCTCTTCCTCTTCGAACTCGGCCCCTTCGTCGTCTGAACCGGCCCCGACGGCCGGCACCCGCATCGAGTTGCGCACTTCTTGCTCGATGCGGGCAGTCAACTCTGGATTGTCACGCAGAGCCTGCTTGGCGTTTTCGCGGCCCTGGGCCAGGCGCTCTTCGCCATAGTAATAGAATGCCCCGCTCTTGCGGATGACGTCGGTCTCGACGCCCATATCCAGCAGGCCACCCTCTCGGCTGATCCCGTCGTCAAACATCATGTCAAATTCTACCTGGCGAAATGGGGGCGCCACCTTGTTTTTGCGCACCTTGACGCGCACCCGGTTGCCAATGATGTCGGCACCTTCTTTGATGGAAGCGACCCGGCGAATTTCCAGCCGCACCGAGCTGTAGAACTTGAGTGCGCGGCCACCGGGCGTGATCTCGGGATTGCCAAAGACAATGCCTATCTTTTCGCGAAGCTGGTTGACAAAGACAACGGCAGTGCCGGTCTTGGAGATGGCGCCCGACAGCTTGCGCATGGCCTGGCTCATGAGCCGGGCCTGCAAAGCCATGTGCGCATCACCCATCTCGCCCTCGATCTCGGCACGGGGCACCAGGGCCGCCACCGAGTCTACCACCACAATGTCCACCGCGCCGCTGCGCACCAACGCCTCGCAGATCTCCAGGGCCTGCTCGCCGGTATCGGGCTGCGAGATGAGTAGGTTGTCAATGTCCACGCCGCACTTTTGGGCATAGAGCGGGTCCATGGCATGTTCCACGTCAATGTAGGCAGCCACACCACCCAGTCGCTGCGCCTCGGCGATGATGTGCTGGGCCAGGGTGGTCTTGCCGGCGCCCTCGGGGCCATACAACTCGGTCACGCGCCCCCGGGGAATCCCCCCCACACCCAGGGCCATGTCCAGGGCAATGGAGCCGGTAGGAATAACCTGCACGTCCAGGCGAGCGGCCTCGCCCAGTTTCATGATCGCGCCTTTGCCATATGCTTTTTCAATACTACCAATGGCCGCTTCCAAGGCCTTGATTTTGGCCTGTGCTTCCTTTTGTTCTGCCATCCGAACAGCCCTCCTCGTCGTGTTTGGGCGTGTGATTCGCCACAAGGACATTATAGCACATTTGTTCTAAGTGGGCAAGGGGGATCGAAGTGGTGATTACCCACATCTCACCACGGAGGCACGGAGTGCACGGAGAAGACCCAGAAAAATTCCTGCCTCGGTGGTCTCCGTGTCTCTGTGGTGGAAAAATCGTCGACTGAAAGACACCCACCGTACTTGTGGGCAATCACCACGGATCGAACTGTCAGCTAATCGAGCCAGGTGGTGACGTCGGTCAACGGTCGCCGGTCGGTGCGGGGTGCATCGTCGTCGGCCGGATAGCCTATCGGCAGCAGGATCACCGGGCGCTGGCCGGGGCGTAGGTGCAAGGCCCGGGCAGCCGCCGATTCGTCAAACGCACCCACCCAGCAGGCCCCCAGGCCCAACGCGACGGCAGCCAGCAGGATGTGCGCGGCAGCCGCGGCAGTGTCTTGCAGACAATAGAGTTCCTCGCCCCGGCGCCGGTATCGGACAGCAGAGCGCGACGGCTCGGCGCAGACGGCAATGACCACCGGGGCCTCGGCCACAAAGCCCTGTCCGTAAGCGGCCCCGGCCAATTCCTGGCGCACGTCCGCGTCGCGCACGACCAGAAAATGCCAGGGTTGCAGATTCCCGGCCGAAGGCGCGCGCACAGCGGCTTGTAGCAATCGCTGCACCTGCTCGTCGGTCACGTCCTGGTCGGTAAAGCGGCGCACGCTGCGCCGGGCGGCGATGGTCTCCCCAAAGTCCATGTTGCCTCTCTGACCGGGTTGGTCACACCTCACGACGGCCGGTGATGGCCCGGCTCAATGTCACCTCATCGGCGTATTCCAGGTCGCCGCCCATGGGCAGCCCCCGGGCCAGCCGGGTCACGCGCACGCCCAGGGGCGACAGGAGCCGGGCCAGGTACATGGCCGTGGCCTCGCCTTCCAGGTTGGGATTGGTTGCCAGGATCACCTCGTCAATGCCGCCAGCGCGCATCCGGGCCATGAGCGCGTCGATCCGGAGATCATCTGGCCCAATGCCGTCTACCGGCGAGATGACGCCGTGCAGCACGTGGTACAGGCCGTGGTATTCGCCGGTACGCTCCAGGGCCGACACGTCCAGCGGCTCTTCGACCACGCAGATGCGATCCCTGTCGCGGGCCTCGCTGGCACAAATACCACAGGGATCGGCCACCGTGATATTGTGGCACACCGAGCAGAACCGAATCTGGGCGCGCAGTTCGGCAATGGCCTGGGCCAGCTCGCTGACTTCTTCGACCGGGGCGCGCACCAGGTAAAACGTAAGGCGCTGGGCGGTCTTGGGACCAATGCCGGGCAGTCGCTGCAGGGCTTCGATGAGCCGGGCAACGGGGGGAATGTTGGCGGAGCGGCGTGGTTCTGAGTGCATGGCGAGTGATCTAGGTCAGGCCGGGGATCTTGAGGCCGCCGGTAACCGCGCCCATGCGCTCGGCAGCCAGTTCCTGGGCCTTTTCCTGGGCCTCGTTCAAGGCAGCCAGGATGAGGTCCTGGAGCATGTCCACGTCTTCTGGATCTACCACGGCCGGGTCGATGGCAATGTCCAGCACCTTCTGGTGGCCGTTCATCTGTACCGTGACCATGCCACCGCCGGCCGAGCCTTCGACGACCTCTTCGGCCAGAGCAGCCTGGGTTTCCAGGAGCTTTTTCTGCATCTGTTGAGCTTGTTTCACGAGGTTTATACTGCCGCGCATGGTTGTCTCCTTCACAATAACTTGGTTCGCGCCCCCGTTGAGAACGGGAGGGCTTGTCTTCGTACTCGTGCGACGGATACGAGATTCAGTCTTTTCTGACCCGGCCGCCCATGTCCACGGCCGCCTGGATCACCGGGTCTGGGTCGCCAGTCACAGGGGCGGGCATGGATCCCTGGGCCAGGACGAAACGCACCCGGCAGGGCCGGCCCAACTCCTGGCTCAACACATCTTCTACCAGGCGCGTGTTGGGAGGCGTGCCCAGTTGCTCGGTAAAGAACACAGCGGGGAACGCGATCACCACGGTATTGCCGCGCACCTCGGCCGGCTCACCGCTGCGCAGCAGGGCCTGGAGCTTGAGGCTCTGGCCGCGCATGGCGCTGATGATCTGGTTCCAGGTGGCGCGCACACGGTCGATGCCGAGGTCGCCGGTGGGCGGTGGGGCCGAGGCAGGCGGCGCCGGGTAGGGCTCAGTCGCCGGTGCGGTCGATGCCGGTCGTTTCTGCGCCGGGGCCGGGCGCACCACCGGCCGGGGCACCGGGCGCGTGGCTGGCTCGTTCGGTGGGTCGCCCGAGGGCGTGGGCGGCTCGACCGGGGCAGTCGCCGGGGCCAGCGTCGCCTGCACAAAGGCCAGCTCCAGCGGTAGCAGCGGCTCACCCCGGGTGTTGGCCCGCAGGTCGCGGTCGGCCTCGTTAAAGAACTGGATGGCCCGCATCAGCGCCGGCATGCCTGTGCGGCCGGCCTGGGCCTGCATGGCGGTCTGCACGTCGGTGGTGACGTGCAGCAGGGCGGTTTCGCCGGTGGCCTTGAGCAGCAGCACGCCCCGCAAATGCTCCACCACCTGACGGTTGAACTGGCGCAGGTCGGCCCCCTCGTCGCTGACTTGGGCTAAAAGTCGCAGGCCGTCGGCCACAGACCCGGCCAGCCAATGATCCACCAACTCGCCCACCGACTCGCTGCCGGCGGCCCCCAGGATGTGGCGCGCATGGTCAAGGGTGACGGTTTCGCCGGCCTGGGCCAACTGGTCCAGCAGGCTGATGGCGTCGCGCAACGAGCCGGTGGCGGCCCGGCCAATAAACTCGAGCGCCTCCGGTTCGATGTCAAACCCCTCGGCCTCGCAGATGGTTTCCAGGTGAGCGGTGATCTGCTGGAGCGGGATGCGTCGAAAGTCGAACCGCTGACAGCGCGACAGCACGGTGGCCGGGATCTTGTGGGGCTCGGTGGTCGCCAGGCAAAAGATCACGTGGCTGGGCGGCTCTTCCAACGTCTTGAGCAGGGCATTAAAGGCTTCGTTGGTGAGCATGTGCACTTCGTCGATGATATAGAACTTTTTGCGCATCTCACTGGGGCTAAAATGGACCTTTTCGCGCAGGTCGCGGATCTCGTCGATGCCACGGTTGCTGGCGGCGTCGATCTCGATGAGGTCCAGTGATCGGCCGGCGTTAATGCTCTGGCAGATGGCGCATTCGTTGCAGGGACGCTGTTCCAGGGGAGCCAGGCAGTTCACAGACTTGGCGAGGATGCGAGCGACGGAGGTCTTGCCGGTGCCCCGGGGGCCGCAGAACAGGTAAGCGTGGGCTACCCGATCGGCGTGCAGGGCGTTGCGCAATGTGGTGGTGACGTGCTCTTGGCCCACGATCTCGTCCAGATCGCGGCTGCGCCATTTGCGATACAGTGCCTGCCAGGCCATGTCTGCCCCCTGCGTGATTTCGACCGGAATAGTTTACCATCGATAGACCAGAAACGCAAGTAGCCCCGGCCTTGACATCCCCCCTATCATGCGGTATAATCCTGGCACCCTGAAGAAAGGAAAGGCCAGTACGCATGAAATCAGTACAGAGCATGGTTCGGATCAATCCATTTGATAGCTTGAACGCTATCCCCTGTCGTGCTGCGCCTTTTTGCCGGTGACGCCTAGTCAGAGCATGGTATACCCCGTGGGCAGCGCGACAAGCCCACGGTTTTTTTGTGCCTCGCGGCGATGATCGTGGGCCGGTCATACACCCGAACTGATCGACACGAGGAGGGAGGAAAATGTCTGTAGCTACGCGAGAAGCACGAGCCACGTACGCATTCGTGGAACGAAATTTCAATCTGGTCAAGCGCTATTGGGGCTGGGAGATCGTCTGGTTGGCGTATTCCATCGCCAATTCGCTGGCTATTACGTTCATCGGCGCTGGCATGGAACAACTCAGCGGGGTCATGATCGACACGAGCCGGATGGTGTTCTACCTGCTCGTGGGCACCCTGGTCTGGCATTATCTGGCCGTGGTCTTTGACCAGGTCAGCGAGATGATCGCCTGGGAACGCTGGGAAGGGACCATCGAATATACGTTCATGGCCCCGGTGCACCGCGTCACGCAAATGGCGGGAACGTGCATCTTTTCCACCATCTATGCCCTGCTGCACACGGGGATCATCCTGGTGGCAGTATCTTTCTTTTTCCAAATCGACCTGACCAAGGCCAACCTGCTGGGTGCGCTGATGGTGATCCTGGCCGGGAGCCTGTCATTCATCGGACTGGGGATCATGGCAGCGGTGCTGCCCCTGCTCTTTACCGAACGGGGCGCCCAGATGACCCATGTGGTCCAGGCCGTGCTGCTGCTCGTCAGCGGCGTGTACTATCCCATCGACGTGCTGCCAGAATGGATGCAGTTCACTGCTCGCCTGTCGCCAGCGACATATGTGCTGGACGGCATGCGTGCGGCCTTGCTGGACGGCGCCGGCCTGGATGCACTGATGGGCATCGTGGCGCTGCTGCTTGCCAGCGGTCTTGTCACTATCCCCGTGGGCCTGTTGGTCTTTCGCTGGGGCGAGCGCTATGCCAAGCGAACCGGCCGGCTGGCCCGGGGCGGCTAACCTATAAAACCTCCCCAGCCGGGTGGCTGGGGAGGTTTTGCTCGGAGCGTGTCACTTGAACGATCCCATCACCATTCGACATTTCAACTGGGACGACGCGCCGGCCCTGGTGGACCTGGCGAACGCGGCCGCCGACGCGGGCGCCGACGCGGGCGGCAGCGCGCAGACCATGTCGCTGCCCGAGTTCCGCCGCGATTTTGGCGGGCCGCAGAATCAGCCCGAGCGCGATACCCTGCTGGCGCAGGTCAATGGCCGCATCGTGGCCTGGGTCATGTCGGTGGCCGAAGGACGCGAGCGCACGCCGGCGCTACCGGTCCCCCTGCTGCTCTATGTCCACCCCGACTATGCCGCCAGCAGCGTGGGCGCCCGGCTGATGAACAAGGCCCTGACCCACGCGCGCGAGCTGGGCGTGGGCCTGGTAGCCAGCCCGGTATGGCCCCAGCAGCAAGCGCGCCGCGCCTTTTTGCAGGCCAATGGCTTTGCCTACGGCCGCAGTTGGTGGCAGTTGCGGGCCAGCTTGGACCGGCCGCTGAACCTGGCGCCCCTGCCGGCCGGCTTTTACGCCCGAACGTATCGAGGTCGCCAGGATAATGCCCCCCTGGCCGCCCTCGTCAACGACATCTTTGGCACCGCCTACCTGGACCGCACCTACACCCCAGGGGATGTGCAACACTGGATCAGCGATAGCGAGTTCGACCCGGCGCTGCTCCAACTCCTCACGGCCGCAGACGGCACGTTGGCCGGTTATGTATGGAGTTGGGCCGACCCGGGCGAAAACGAGGAACGCGCCGGGTTCATCGGCGACCTGGGGCTGCGAGAGGCCTACCAGGGCCGTGGCCTGGGCCGCTGGCTGTTGCGCCGGGCCATGACCGACCTGCGCCAGCGGGGCCTGGACTGGGCCGATCTGGACGTGGATGGCACAAACGCCACGGCCCTGCGCCTGTACGAGAGCGAAGGTTTTGCGGTGCGCCAAGAGGTGCAATGGTACGAAAAACGCCTGCAGGGAAATGCCAATGTCCGATAACCCGGCAGTCTCGATCATTGTCACCGCGTACCGCGAGGCCGCGACCGTGGGCCGGGCCATCGAGGCGCTGCTGGCGCAGCCCATCCCGGAACCCTACGAGTTGCTGGTGCTCTGCCCGGACGACGAGACGGCGACCGTCGCCGCCGGGTACGCTGCGCGCGGCGTCCGCGTGCTCCGCGATGCGGGCCGGGGCAAGCCAGCCGCGCTGAACCTGGCGCTGCAAGAGGCCCGAGGCGAGATCGTGGTGCTGACGGATGGCGACGTGTGGGTGGAGCCGGACGCCGAGCCCCGGCTCCTGGTCGCCTTTCACGACCCAAGAGTAGGCATTGCCACCGGACACCCGGTCTCGACCAGTTCGCGGAGCACGATGCTGGGCTACTGGTCGCACCTGCTGACCGACGCCGGGGCGCACCGCGAACGCCTGCGCCGTGACGCCCGCGACGAATTCCTGGTCTGTTCCGGCTACCTGTACGCGCTGCGCCGGGCGCTGTACAAACCCCTCCCGGAAGACGCCCTGGCCGAGGACGCCGTCATCTCGGGCGATGTGTGGGACCAGGGCTATCTGACGCGCTATGTGCCCGAGGCCGTGGTCTATGTGCAGTATCCCACCACGTACCGGGACTGGGTGGCGCAAAAGGTGCGCAGCACCGGCGGCTATGTCCAATCCTACGCGGCCACGGCCACCCAGATGCGCAGCTTTCGCCGCGAGGCCCTGGGCGGCCTGTTTGCCGCGCTGAGCTATCCCCGCTCCATCCGCGAGTTCATCTGGACGCTGGCGCTGTTTGCGGCCCGGCTCCACGTGTGGGCGCGCATCCTCATCGACGTGCGGCTGCGCCGCCGGTCGCACCGGGACATCTGGCAACGCATCGAGAGCACCAAGTAACGCACCCTAGACCATGCGCAGCGCAAACTCGGGGCAGGTGGGCGCGCAGTAGCCGCACAGCACGCACCGGTCCGGGTCGATCTGGGCATGCTCTGGCCCCAGAGAGATGGCCTCGTTGGGGCAGGCCTCCACGCAGGTACCGCATCGCTGGCAGTAACTCAACACGATCATGCGCTTGGATTCGACCGGGGTGCGCGCGCGTACAGCGTCTGGCACCGGCTCGCGCCGGGCCACGTGCAGGTTGAAATCGATTTCCGACCGGCGCAGCATACCCACCACGGCCGCATCCATCTCGGGCCGGTCCAGCACCCAGCGCAGGTTAGCCTCACGGTCGTCCAGCAGATTGCCGCCGCCCAGGGCCTTCATGGCATAGATGCCCTTGCCGTGGGCGTGGGCCACCGCCAGCGCCGCCAGCATTTCGGCCGGCGTCCCGTCAATGATGCCAATGCCGGTGTGATTGATAAGCGGGTGGATCACGTCGATGTCCGGGTGCTCGGCGGCCTGCCGAGCCACAGACACGCGATGCGTGCTCACGCCCACGGCCCGAATCAGACCCTTGGCCTTGTAGTCCAGCAAGCAGCGCAGCACATCGGCACGCGCGTTCAGCAAATCTGCGATACGGTGCCCATGCGCATGGACGATGTCGAGCTGGTCCAGTCCCATATCTTCCAGGGCTGCTTCTATATGCTCTTGCGCCCCGGCATAATCCACGGCGTGGGTCTTGGTGGCGACGACCACCGGCTCGTCCCAGCCCTTTAATGCCCGGTGCACATGGGCGTACGTGCCGTACATGGCCGCCGTGTCGATGAAATTCACACCCTGTTCCAGGGCATAGCGAATGAGAGCACCACCCTCGTCCACGGATAAGCCGGCCTGAAGCGGTCCCATGCACAGCGTCCCAAAGCCCAGCTCTGTGACCTCGATCCCGCTGGTCCCCAGTGTCTTCTTTTGCATCACGCACCCCTCTCCCATCAGAAACAACCCAGCTGACAGGGTTTGACCTTGATACCCAGGGCCTCGACCGCGTCGCCCATCTGGCGATAGTTCAGGTCGTAGCGCCGGGCCAGTTCCCACGCGGCCCAGCAGGGCAACCGACCGTTGACCAGGGCCGCCCGGATCGCCCCGGCCAGGTCATCCGGCACGTGTTCGGCCGGCCGGACCACGGCGTACCCGGGCATGCCCTTTTGCGGCGCATAGCCAAAAAAGCCCAGTTGGCAGCGCGTGATGCGGACGGTGGTCTCGTTGGCAGCCGCGCCGAGCGCCTCGGGCGTCACGCCCCATTCCAGGGCCAGCTTGTGAGCCACAGCGCAGGGCAGTTGGTTGTCCTGGGCTGCGGTCTGTAATCGTTCCTTCAGGTCCATTGATCCTCCTTGCCAGACGGTTGGCTGTGAAAAAGCGTGCTATTTATCGTATCGGGGCCGTGGTTGCAAAATGCGTGAGCGGCGGCTTGCCGATGGCGTACACGTTGAATCCTATTTCGTGGAGCCTGGCGCGATCCAAGAGATTGCGGCCATCAAAGATGAAAGCCGGCTTGACCATCGATTCATAGATGGCCGCATAGTCCAGGTCGACAAAGTGCGACCATTCGGTGAGGATGGCGATGGCGTGAGCGTCCCGGGCCGCGGCGTAGGGGTCCGGTTCAAAGGTCACCTGCCCGGCCATCTCGCCCAGGTCAAAGCGCGCATTCTCCAGGGCATAAGGGTCCGTGATGACGACATCGGCCCGTTCATCCAGCAGCGCCCGGCACACGACCAGGGCCGGCGATTCGCGCGTGTCGCTGGTGTTGGCCTTGAATGCCGCCCCAAACAGGGCAATGCGCTTGTGGGCCACGGTGTTGAACATGGCATAGACCATGTTGGACACAAAGCGCTGCTGCTGGTACTCGTTCATCGCCACCACCTGCTCCCAGTATGTGGCCACTTCATAGAGGCCGTAATACTCGCACAGGTACACCAGGTTCAGGATGTCCTTCTTGAAACACGACCCGCCAAACCCCACGCTGGCCCGCAGAAAACGAGGCCCAATGCGGCCGTCCAGGCCCACGGCGTGAGCGACCTCGTTGACATCTGCCTCAGTCCTTTCACAGAGCGCCGAGATGGCATTGATAGACGAGATACGCTGGGCCAGAAAGGCGTTGGCCGCCAGCTTGGACAATTCGCCGGACCAGAGGTTGGTAGTGATGATGCGTTCCCGGGGTACCCACCGGGCGTGAATATCGACAATGGCCTGGACCGCCTTTTGGCCGGAGGGCGTCTCTGGCCCGCCGATCAGCACCCGGTCCGGCTCTTCCAGGTCCCGAATGGCTGTACCCTCGGCCATGAACTCGGGGTTAGAGACCACGTCGAAATGCAGGCCGTTGCCGCTCTCCGAGTTGAGTATACACTCCATGGCCTCGGCCGTGCGCACCGGCACCGTGCTCTTTTCCACGACGATCTTGGGCGTGGTGGCGTTCTCCAGGATCTGCCGCGCGGCCAACTCCCAGTATTGCAGGTCGGCGGCTTTGCCCGCTCCCTGCCCAAAGCTCTTGGTGGGGGTATTCACGCTGACAAAGATGATGTCGGCCTCGGCGATGTGGCGGTTGATCTCGGTGGAAAAGAACAGGTTCTTGCCCCGGGTGCAATGGATGATCTCGTCGAGGCCGGGCTCATAGATGGGCAACCGATCAGATTGCCAGGCAGCAACGCGGGCGGCATCCACGTCCACCACGACGACCCGGTGCTGGGGACAGTTCTTGGCGATCACGGCCATGGTGGGACCGCCCACGTGACCGGCGCCGATGCAGAGAATGTTTGCCATGAGTCTTACTCCTCTATGTAGAAAGCTATGTAGAGACGGGTGCCCTCAACGCACAAACGCGGCTGCGTGAGCGGCGAAACCGTCGGCAATCCGTTGGCGGTCGAAATCGCCAATGTTCATGGATTCAATGTCCACGAGAGAGAAATACCCCACCTCGGTCGTCTCGTCGCTGGCCTTCAGGTTTCCTCCGATGGGTGCGGCGGCCAAGTGCAGCACCACGAGTTGGTAACGGTTCCCGTCGGGATACTCCAGCAGCTTGTGCGGGGTGCTGTACACGGCGACCAGGCGTTCCACGCGGACGCGCACGCCGGTTTCCTCCCACACCTCGCGGGCGCAGGCCTCGGCGACGCTTTCGCCAGGTTCCATATAACCCCCGGGCACGGCCCAGCGGCCATCGTCTGCCCGGCGTACCAGTAGCACTCTTTGCCCCGTCGCGTCGAGCACCGAGGCGGAGCAGCCCACTGCAAGACGACCCTGCTTGCCGACCCGGTCGCCGTGGATGATTTCTACCATGATGCGGTCCTCTGCACGGCCGGTGTGAGAACCTGGTGCCGCACAATCAACGGATCTGGTTGGCGAGTTGGAACCCGGCCCACGCATCGGCGCCGGAGGTGGCGCCCTGGGACAGCACGGCCTCGAGCGCGCCCGAAATGTCCACACCCCGGTCCAGCGCGTCGAGCAAGGCGTGCCAGCGGGCATCTGCCAGGCCGGCCCCGGCGGCCCGCAACAGGGCTGCGCTCAGCGGCGTGGTGCGCGGGCCTGCGGCATCCACGATGGCAGCGCACAGGGCGTCCACATCGCGCTCGCCGGAAAAGCGCAGGCCCCACATCACGCCGGCCAGGAAATCGTCGCCGGCCGGCGTGAGCCCCGGCCCCAGGCCGGCCAGGGCACCCGCTGCCTCGGCCAATTTGCGCCGATCGTCAGACTGCAAGGCCGCGCGCAGGTTCCCAACAGCCCGCTGCGCGATCTCGGCCACGCGGTCATTCAAGCTCACTGACCACCCGCAAAGATTGACCGCTGACCGCTGATGGCTGACCGCTTCAAGCCGTCGTTCCCAGGGCCAGTGGGGTTCCCACAGCGTCGCGCTGGCCAGATGCACTGTCAGCCTGCCGACGCGCAGCCATTCGCCATCGCCCCGGACCACCGCATCGGCTGCCACGCCGGCGAACGGGGCCGGCGCGCCCACCACCACGTTCAGCGGCCCATCGCCCACCGCCGCATCGACCACGCTCACCACGGTGCCGTCATCAGTCAGCAGGTCAATGGCCCGGGCAAAGCTGTGCAGCACGCGGGCCTGAAACCCCGGCGCACGCACCACGCCGGCGACAGTCCGGCTGATAGACACGGCTCGCAAGCAATACTCGTTCATTGGTAGGCATATTATACCACGCACCGGGTGTGCGCTCAAGTTTGCGGTGTGGTGTAGGGCGTGGTATAATTAGGCTCATTCGACAATAGGAAGGAAGGAATCAAAAACTATGACAGAACCTGTATTACGACTAATTCCCCTGGGCGGCCTGGGCGAGATCGGGCGCAACATGATGGTATTGGAATATGGCAACGACATGATTGTCATCGACTGCGGGCTCATGTTCCCGGAAAACGAGATGCTAGGCATCGACATTGTGATCCCCAACATGGAATACGTCCTGGAGCGCCAGAACAAGCTGCGCGGGGTGGTGATCACCCACGGGCACGAGGACCATATTGGCGGTTTGCCGTATCTGCTGGATCAGATATCAGCGCCGGTGTATGCCACGGCCCTCACGCGCGGGCTCATCGAGGTCAAGCTGCAAGAATATCACCCGCATTCCAAGGCGAACCTGCACACGATCGAGGCCGGCGACTCGCTGCGACTGGGCTGCTTTGGCCTGGAATTCTTTCACGTATGCCACTCGATCCCCGATGGCGTAGGCATTGCCGTCGATACGCCAGTGGGCCTGGTGGTCCATTCCGGCGACTTCAAGTTTGACCACACGCCAGTGGACGGTCGCATCACCGATTTTGCCAAGCTGGCCGAATTGGGCCAGCGGGGCGTGCATTTGCTCCTGTCCGACTCGACCAACGCCGAATCACCCGGCTATACGCCGTCCGAGATGATGGTGGGCCGCATGTTCGACCGGGTGTTTGCCGAAGCGCCGGGCCGGGTGCTGGTGGCGACGTTTGCCTCCAACATCAGCCGCATCCAGCAGGTCATCGACACGGCGCTGTCCTACGACCGCAAGGTGGGCGTGGTGGGCCGCAGCATGGTGAACAATGTGCGCATGGCCCTGGAACTGGGCTACCTGGACGCCCCGGACGACGTGCTGCTGCCCATCGAGCGTCTGCGCCAGTTGCCCGAAGACCAGGTCGCCATCGTGACCACCGGCAGCCAGGGCGAGCCCATGTCGGCCCTCACGCGCATGGCCGCCGGCGAGTTCCGGCAGTTGCAGATCGTCCCCGGCGATACGGTGGTCATCTCGGCCACGCCCATCCCGGGCAATGAGGAATCAATCAACAACAACATCAACAACCTGTTCCGTCTGGGCGCCAACGTGATCTATGACCAGCTCATGGATGTGCACGTATCTGGTCACGGGGCGCAGGAAGAGGAAAAACTGATGCTGAACCTGGTACAGCCCCGGCATTTTGTGCCTATCCACGGCGAGTACCGGCATCTGGCCCTGCACGCCAAACTGGCCGAAGAGGTTGGCGTGGACCTAGACAACATATTCCTCATGATGAGCGGCGACGTGCTGGAACTGACCCCCGAGGGCGGCCGCGTTGCTGGGCAGGTGTCGGCTGGCTATGTCTTTGTGGACGGGCTGAGCGTGGGCAATGTGGGGCACGTGGTCTTGCGCGACCGCAAGACGCTGGCCCGGGACGGCTTTCTCATCGCCGTGGTGGGCGTGGACAGCCAGACCGGGCGCGTGGTGAGCGGGCCAGACATCGTGAGCCGCGGGTTTGTGTACATGGCCGAATCCGAAGACCTCATCGAAGAGGCCAAAGGCGCGGTGGTGCGCGCCCTGGAAGAAACCATGGGACACCGGGCCGAGTGGAGCCTGCTCAACGCCAAGGTCAAAGAGACCCTGTCCGAGCTCCTGTATAACCGCACCAAGCGCCGGCCCATGATCCTGCCGGTGGTGATGGAGGTATAGGGTGGATATCCTCAAGCGCGTGCTGCTCAAAGACGGCCGGCTGCACCCTCTGTGGCGCGTGCTCTTGTATATGCCGGCCTATCTGGCGGTGTTGCTGGTATTTGCGACGTTTGCCCTGATCGTGTACGGGATCGTCGTTTCGGTGCTGGGCAACAGTGGAGAAATCAACCACCTCATGGCCGGCGAGATCACCACCGGGGCCAAGCTCGCCTACGAACTCGCCTCACTGGCCAGCATTGTGCCCCTCACCTGGTTGTTTCGCTATTTCCTGGACGGCCAGAGCTTTGTGAGCCTGGGCTTTCGGCGGCGCGGTTGCCTGGCCGACACGGTGCTAGGCGTCGCCCTGGGCTTTGTGCTCATGGCGATCATCTTTGGCGTGGAAATCGCGGCCGGGTGGCTTCGCGTGGATGGGCTGGTCGCCCTGCCAACTGCGGTCGTGACGGTGCTGGCCTATCTGGTGATATACCTCATTGTGGGGTTCATCGAGGAACTGTCTTTCCGGGGCTATATCTTTGGGAACCTGCGCGACGGGTTTGGCCCGATCGTGGCCGTTATCCTGGCGTCGCTGATCTTTGGTGTGGCCCATGCTGGCAATCCCAATTTTGGGCCGGTGGCGCTGTTCAACATTGCCCTGGTGGGCATGTTCTTTTGCTATGCCTATGTTGCCACCAACAACCTATGGCTGCCCATCGCCTATCACTTTTCCTGGAACTATTGCCAGGGGACGATATTCTCGTTTCCGGTGAGCGGCATCAGCGGCGAGGGTCTGTTCATCACGTCGCTGACCGGCGCGCCGGACTGGATCACCGGTGGCAATTTTGGGCCAGAGGCCGGGCTGCTGGGCACCATCGCCATCCTGGCGAGCTTTGGCGTCGTGTGGGCCTGGACCCGGATGCGAGCGAGGGGCCACGCATGAACCACACAGCAGACGAGGCCGAGGTCGCCAGGCTGGCCGGCCAATACGGTCCCATCACACGGGAACACCACGAGCTACACGTTTCGGCCGAGAGTATCGACTGGTGGCAGGGCTTGCAAGCCAAGGGGCGCCGGGCCGAGGTGATCCTGGCGCTGGCCCGACCCGGCGGGCGGGTGCTGCTGCACACCAAGCCCTTTTACCCGCCTGGCACCTACCGGCTCACCTCTGGCGGCGTCAAGCCCGGCGAACCCATCGAAAAGGCCGCGTACCGCGAGGGCTATGAAGAACTGGGCCTGGACGTGCGCATCGAGCGCTTTCTGGGCGTGATCACGTATGCCATCCAGCACGAGGACGTGGTCATTCCCTTTACCAGCTATGTGTTTGCCATCGGCGGTGACGGCGAGCCGCACCCCACCGATACCCACGAACTCATCAGCGGCTATCGGGCCATCCCCTGGTCCGAGCTGCCGGCCGTGGCTGACGAATTGGAATCCCTGGGACCGGACTGGATCGACTGGGGCCGGTTCAGGGCCATCGGGCACCGGTTCGTCGGCAGGCTGGTAGCTCGATAACTTGCATCGAGACCCACTCCCATCTACCAACACGAGGTAAACTCATGACGACAGACGTTCGCGTGCGTTTCGCGCCCAGCCCCACCGGGTCCCCCCACGTGGGCAACATCCGCTCGGCGCTGTTTACGTGGCTCTATGCCCGGCACACCGGCGGCAAATTCATCCTGCGCGTGGAAGATACCGACCAAAAGCGCGAATCGGCCACCGGCCTGCAAGACATCCTGGACAGCCTGAGCTGGCTGGGCCTGAACTGGGACGAAGGGCCAGACGTGGGCGGACCCTATGGCCCCTACATCCAGTCGCAGCGGCTGGAGCTATACCAAAAGTATGCCCAACAATTGTTGGACAGCGGCCATGCCTATCGCTGCTATTGCACGCCCGAGCGCCTGACGGCCCTACGCCAGGAGCAGATCAAACGCAAGGATTCGCACGTGGGTTATGACCGCCATTGCCGCTTTCTCTCGGACGCCGAGCGCGCCGAGTTGGAGGCGTCCGGCGCACCGTCGGTGATCCGGCTGGCAGTGCCGCTGGAAGGTCAGACCAGCTTTCACGACCTGATCCATGGCGATATTGCCATCGACAATGCCCTCGTCGACGACCAGGTGCTCCTCAAGACGGACGGCTTTCCCACCTATCATCTGGCTGTCGTGGTAGACGATCACCATATGCGTATCAGCCACGTCACGCGCGGAGAAGAGTGGCTGCCCAGCGCACCCAAGCACATCCTCCTGTACGATGCGTTCGGATGGACGCCACCGGTCTTTTGCCACCTGCCCCGGGTACTGGGGCCGGACCACAAAAAGCTGGGCAAGCGCCACGGGGCCACCTCCGTCCTGGCCTTTCGCGACATGGGCTACCTGCCCGAGGCCCTGCTCAACTTTTTGGCGTTGGTAGGCTGGAGCTATGACGACCAGACCGAGATTTTCTCGCGCGAGGAACTGATCCGCGTCTTTAGCCTGGACAAGATCAGCGCCGGCCCGGGCGTGTTCAACCACGAAAAACTGGACTGGATGAACGGTGTCTATATCCGGGCACTGGACCCGGCCGACCTGGGCGACCGACTGGCGCCGTTCCTGGCCCGGGACCTGGGCTTGACGTCGGCCGACGAGGTGCGCCAGCGCTATGACCTCACCGCCATCGCCGGGCTGGTGCAAGAGCGCATCCTGCGCCTCACCGAGGCCACCGCCAAGATCGATTTCCTGTTTGCCGATAAACTGGACTATGACCCGGCGCTCCTGATCCCCAAAAAGCTGGACGCAGCCACAGCCCTGAGCGTGCTGCGCCGCGTCCGGGCCATCCTCCAGCAACGCAGCATGGCCGACGAGGCGGCGCTGGAAGCTGACCTGCGCGGCCTGGCCGACGAGCTGGGCGTCAAGGCCGGCGCCATTTTTGGCATTCTGCGCATCGCCGTCACCGGTCAGACCGTCACGCCGCCGCTGCTACCGTCCATGGCGGTCCTGGGCCAGGATGCTTGCGTGGCTCGCCTGGATACGGCTGCGCGCCGGCTGGAAGCACTGAACGCGCCTATCGACTAGCCGGGTCAGTCCCAAGAAGAGAGCATGCGCACACCCCTGGCCTTGAGCAACTGGAAAATGTCCATGACCGTGGACCAGAGCCTCGCCTTTGTGCACGAATTTCTGGCCCAGGCCGGCCCACTGGCAGACGCGGTAGACGTGGTAATCTGCCCGCCATACACTGGCCTATACCCGGTGGTCCAGGCCATTGCCGGCACGCCGCTCATGCTGGGGGCGCAAGACGTATCCACCGAACCCGGCGGCGCACGCACCGGCGAGGTCTCGGCCGAGCTGCTGGCCGACGTAGGCTGCCAGTGGGTGATGCTGGGCCACTGGGAGACACGCCGCTACCATGACGTCGATGACGAGGCGGTGAACCGCAAGCTCCACCAGGCCCTGGACGTGGGCCTGCGCCCCATCTTGCTGGTGGGCGAGGCCGCCCACGAACGGGAGCGCGCGCTGCTGGCCCTGCAAGCGCAACTCGTGGCGACGCTGAAGGACTGTCCGGCCGAGGCAGTGGCGCGCATGGCCCTGGTCTACGAGCCAGAATGGACCATCGGTGTGTCGGCGCCGGCCCCGGCCCTGCACGTAGAAATGGGCTGTCGCTTTATTCGCGGCTGGCTGGGGGCCTGGTACGGCAAAGAGGTAGGTCAGGCCGTGCGCATCATCTATGGCGGCAGCGTCGCACTGGAGTATGTCCCGGATCTGCTCACCATTCACGACCTGGATGGCCTGGGGGCCACGCGCAAGGGCCGCGACCCGGCCATCTTTGCCCAACTCGTGCGGCAGATCGCCCGGGCCAAAGGCGTGGCGCGTGATGTTTGACGGGAGGAGACCATGTTCATGATCGAAACCGAAAACCTGACCAAGCGCTATGGCAATCTGATAGCCGTCAATGACCTGAACCTGCGCGTGGGGGCCGGCGAATTGTTCGGCTTTTTGGGACCCAACGGAGCCGGCAAGACCACCACCATCAAGCTCCTGGTGGGACTACTGCGCCCCACCAGCGGCACGGCGCGCATCGGCGGCCACGACGTGCAGCGCGAGCCGCTCCAGGCCAAATCGTTGGTGGGATTTGTACCCGATAATCCCAACCTGTACGAAAAGCTCACGGCCCGCGAATTCTTGCACTTTATGGCCGATCTGTACAGCGTGGACCCGGACCGGGCAGCCCGGCGCAGCGAAGACCTGCTGCGTTTGCTGGACCTGGACGACTGGGGCGATGAACTCATCGAGAGTTATAGCCACGGGATGCGCCAGAAAACCGCCCTGGCCGGGGCGCTCATCCACGACCCCCAGGTCTTTTTCCTGGACGAGCCTACCGTGGGGCTGGATCCCAAGAGCGCCCGGCTCATCAAGGACATCCTGCGGCAGTTGTGCGACCGGGGCGTGACCGTGTTCATGAGCACCCACATCCTGGAAATCGCCGAGCGCATGTGCGACCGGGTGGGCATCATTCAGGAGGGACGGCTCATCGCCGTGGGCACCATGGACGAACTGCGCGGCGGCGATGGCGGCGCATCGTTGGAGGATATCTTCCTGGAGCTAACCGGCGGGGACGAGTACGAGGAATTGGCCCAATACCTGACCGAATGATAGCCGTGGGGCAAACGTTCACCCTCCCGCAGGTTGTAAACCTGCGGGAGGGTAGAGCGAGCAGATATGCGGCGCGCTAGACGTTGAAGCGAATCGTGAGAATGTCACCGTCCTGGACCACGTAATCGCGCCCTTCCAGACGCAGGGTGCCGCGCCGCCGGGCCTCGACCAGCGAGCCGGCCGCCATGAGGTCGTCATAGCTCACCACTTCGGCGCGAATGAAACCTCGGGCCAGGTCCGTATGGATGGTACCGGCCGCGGTCACCGCCGTCGCCCCGGCCGGCATGGTCCAGGCGCGCACCTCGTCTGGTCCCACCGTAAAGAACGATTGCAGCCCCAGCAGATCATAGCTCAGACGGATCATCCGGTCCAGGCCCGGCTCGGCAATGCCATACTCGGCCATAAAGAGTGCCGCCTCGGCCGGGTCCAACTGGGCGATGTTCATCTCTAGGTCGCCGCGCAGGCAGATGACGGCGGACCGCCGGTGATTGTATGTGATATAGTCCGACGGATCGTCGCTGCCATAATCCCCCACGTTGAGTACCACCAGCACCGGCTTGGCGGTGAGAAATTCATAGCCGCGCAGCCGCCTTTCCTCATCCAGCGTCAGCGGCACATCCCGGATGGGCGCGCCCAGCCCCAGGGCCTCTTGAAGCCGCATGAACAGGTCAAACTCTTGGGCCTCGACCGGATGCTGCGCCCGGCCCCCGCGTTTGTTCAACTCTTGGGCCAACCGCTCCAGTCGGCGTTCCACAATGACCAGGTCAGAAAAGGCCAGTTCGAAATCCAGGGCCGCCAGGTCGCGCGCTGGGTCCACCGACAGGGCCGGGTGCGGTACATGCTCGTCCTCAAACGCGCGAATCACGTGGAGCAGCGCTTCATTTTGGGCAATGGCATTGAGCAGCGGACCGCTCAGCCTGCCTTCCTTGCCAATGCCCACCCGCAGTCCGGCGATGTCGTGGTACTGAATCTGGGCATAGGTCGTTTTGCGCGGCTCAAACATGGCGCGCAACCGTTCGACCCGGGGATCAGGCACCGGGACCACGGCCATGTGCATCTCGACCTGCTGCTTGGTATAGGCCGAGGTCTGGGCCTGGCTATGAGTCAGGGCGTTGAAAATCGTGGTCTTGGTACTGCTGGGCAAACCAATGATGCCGAGCCGCATCGTCACCTCCAAAAGTTGATCGTTCTGGCGATTCTGGCAGTCTCGCGCTATACCTCTACCCGGTCCAGCCGGCGCGCCGCCAGGTTCAACGGCACCACCACCGATAGCGCCGTGAGACCCAGGGCCAGCGCCAGCGCGACGACATAGCCAACCCCCACCCAACCCGCCAGATCGGGCCAAGTAAACGATATGCCACCCTCCATCACCAAGCCGGTCGCCAGCAAGCCCATGAACCGTGGAATAGAGAACGCGGCAAACACGATCACCACGTAAACACCATAACAGGCCATCGCCAGCAATGCCGCCCAGCCGTTCACGGCCCGCTGGGGGTTGTCCCAATTGAACCGGGGGAATGCTGCCCCAAAGCTCAGCCCAATGGCCGAAATGCCCAACCCGGCCATCGCGATCATCAGCAGGTTCCAGGCTATGTCGAGTGGTCCATCGCCCACCAGGACGCTGAACATCACCATCACCACTGTCCCCAGCACCAGCAGCGGCACATACGCCACGATGAGCTTGCCCCACAACAGGCGCATGGTAGACAGGGGCGCGGTGCGCAGCACCCAGTAATTGCGTCCCTCCTGGCTGATGGCCACCAGGCTCAACCGCGAGAACATGGCCGAAACCAGGAACAAGACCAGGCCGCCGCTGCCAATAGACGCAAAAGCCGCCACGCTGCGGGGCAACTCTTCTTCGCCGCTGGCCATGACGATCTGGAACATGATCACGGCAATGACGGCGATGGGCCAGACCGCCGTCTGGAGCAGCACGCGCACATCGCGCCGTAAATAGGTGAAATCCTTGCGAGCCACGGCCCACACGTTGGCCGGCAGCAGGGGCATACGACGCGCGGCCCGGCGGGGGCGCTGCACTTGCACCGGGACAGAGGCCCCCTGGGCATCGGACTTGCGGCGCGAGGCCACCGTGCCCAGCCCGGCCCACCCGATGTAGTAGAGCCGCTCGGCCACCAGCAGGCAGGCCACGTACACCGCCACCGAGGCGCCGGCAAAGAGGCCCAGGTACAGAACTGCCCAGAGCCACTGGCCGGTGCCGGCCGCCACCAACCCATTGCCGGCCCACGTGGTGGGCAAGAAAAACAGGTCAATGCTCAAAGCCTGCTGCGCCGTGGATAGCGCCTGCGTGGGATCAGCCCAGCTTTCGCTGTGCTCCACGGCCGGACCGACCATCTGGCTCACCAGATAGCAGCAGATACCCACCAGGCCGCCCACCACAGCAATCATCTCGCGCAGCCGGCGTGCTGGGATATAACGCGCCAGCACGATCACTGCCAGCGCTCCCACGCCGTTGGGAATGAACGGCACCGCTACAAAGACCGGCACCAGACACACAAAATAGAGCCAATGATACCCGGCCCCCGTTCCCAACCCCAGGAACGCCGGCAGCCCCAAAAAGAACCATATTCCATAGCTGGATACCAGAGTCTGCACAAACTTGGCCGTAAAGACCGCCCGCATGGGGACCGGTGCGGCCAGCAACAGCTCCAGATCGCTGGTCAGATACAATTCACCCAGGGCCGTGGCAAACGAGCTGGTGAACAGGAGGAAATAGGCTGCCAGAAAAAACAGCGGCAGGAACCGGCCAAAAAACCCCAGCCCCACAAATGCGGCCAGGCCCATGCCCCCGACCACGCTGGCCCCATAGATGCCCACCATCACGCTGGCCATGACCAGCACGATGGCAGCCATCAACAGCTTGCGGCCCAGCGACCACCGCCGCACGCCGTTCCAGGTCAACCGAAACCGCAACTTGAGCAACAACCAGGTATATCGGAACATGATGCCCCCTATTTCATTCTGCCGGCCGGATGGCTCGGACGCTATTGTAGCACATTTACGGCCCCAGCGAAAGCACGACCGTAGTTCTGGCTTGCACTATACGCAGGACCGTGGTAGAATGTAAGGGCAAGTCCATCTGAATAGCAAAAGCAGGGGGAGAACATGAAGATTCGCATTCAGACAGACCAGGCGCCGGCCGCTGTGGGGCCATATTCGCAGGCCATTAAGGCCGGCGATACCGTGTACGTGGCAATGCAGATCCCGCTGGACCCGGCTACCGGCCAACTGGTGACCGGGGACATGGCAGCACAGACCCACCAGGTGATGCAAAACATTGCCGCCATCCTGGCATCCGCCGGCGCCTCATGGTCGCACGTGGTCAAGACCACTGTATACCTGATTGATATGGCCGATTTCGCCGCCATGAACGCTGTCTATGCCGAATTTGTGGCCGATGACCCACCGGCGCGGGCCGCCCTGGCTGCTCACGCGTTACCCCGGGGCGCCGCCGTCGCCATGGACGCCGTCGCTGTGCTGAACTGATCCCACCACGGCGCCCGCAAGCCCCAGAAAGGACCGGCGCACATGGACTTTTTGGACGAGCCCAACACCAGGTTAGAACGTCCTGTCGAATTCTCGATCCTGGCTGCCTTGTTGTCGCTCACGGCCATCAGCACTGTGCTCTTTTGGGCTTTGCTCCCGCCAATCGGCATGTCCGAGCAAACCAGCCTATCCTATCTGACCTGGCGCCGGGCGTTCTCCCTGGCCGAAGCCTGGATGGTACTGACGGCCATCGCAGCGGCCATTGGCCTGCTGTGGTTAAAAGATTGGGGTCTGCTCTTTGGTTGTCTGGCCGGCAGTTCATTGATATTCCTGGGACTCGCTGACGTATTGTTCTGTCTGCAGCAGCACGTATACGAATCACTGACCGCCGGCTCGCTGATCGAAGCATCCATCCATCTATGGTTCCTGGTATTCGGGTCGTTTATCATTGCCTACCTGTGGGGCAAGCGCAAGTGGTTTGTCTTTTAGCCCGATTCGCGCCACCAACAAAAGTGCCCCGGCGAGTCAGACTCGCCGGGGCACTTTTTATTTGGACGACGCATCCGCAAGCCCTAGCGCGGGCTAGGGGACCGTCACCGTCACCTCAAAGACCGGGTCGGGCGCCATCTGCGCGTCCCACCATTGCTTGTACCCCAACTTGACCGTGGATGTGCCTGAACCGACAGCGTGGAATCGGAAGGTGCACTGGTCCGGCGCGCCCACTCGCTCGGCGCCGGCCCCAGGCTGATATTCGCCATCGCCTTCTGGCACCAGTACGGCGTTGTTGATCTGCACCACCCGCCACGAGTAGCCGGTGCTCGGGTTGCAGTCCAGGGTCACTTGCAGCACGTCGCCCTTGTTTAGTGTGATGGTCTGACCGCTGTTGCTTTGAGTCAATTGGGTCGTGGTCAGATTGGGATTGGGCAGCACCCGGACCGTGACCTCGAACGTCGGGTCGGGCGCCATCTGCGCGTTCCACCACTGCTTGTAACCCAGCTTGAGCGAGGTCGTCCCCACGCTCAGTGCTTCAAACTTGAGCGTAAACACGCCCGGCGCACCGGGCTGGTCGCCGCCGGACTTGAACTCGGCGTCGCCAGTTGGCCGGAGCACAGTCGCATCGTTGGACAGAATGCCCCATGAATAGCCCGTGGTGGCATTGCCGGCCAGCTCGACCACGAGCATGCCGCCCTGGCCCACCTCTACCGTCTGGCCCTGGTCCTGGTCGCCGATCTGGACATACAGCGGCACATCGCCTGGCATGGCTCCACCGACAGTAGGTGCATTGACATTGACCAGCGCCTCAAACGTCTGCTCCGGCGCCATGCCCTCGTTCCACCACTGCTTGTAGCCCAATTTGAGGGCCGACGTGCCGGCCCCAACGGCCTGGAACGTAAAGACACACGTGCCCGCCGCGCCGGGCATGGTTCCGCCAGCCTGATACTGCCCATCACCTTGCTGCTGGAGCACGCTGGCATTGTTCTCCATCACTCGCCACTCGTACCCGGTGCTGCCTGGGTTGCAAGGCAACGACAACACCAGCGTGTCGCCCGTGACCAGGTTAACCGTCTTGCCAGTATCCTTGTCGGTCAGACTGGTCTGCGAACCGGCGGCGGCCGCCGATACGTGGACCGTGACCGCAAACGTCGGGTCGGGCTGCATCGCGTCGTCCCACCACTGCTTGTACCCCAGCTTGAGGGCCGACGTGCCGGCGGTGGTCATGCCCCGGAACTGGAACGTAAACATGCCTGGCGCGCCGTCCGCGCTCGATTCGGGCTTGTAGGTCCAGTCGCCGGCCTGCTGGAGCACATCGCCGTTGTTGGACAGGATGCCCCAGGTATAACCGGTGGTGGCATTGCCCGGCAGCGTGATTTCCAGCACGCCGCCCTGCTCCAACTCGACAGTCTGGCCCTGGTCCTTGTCGGTCAGTTGAACGTTTTTGGACGCCGGGCCGCGCGTGGGTGCCGGCATCGGGGTAGGCGGTGCCGGTGTGGGCGCCGGTGTGGTCGTATCGCACGCGCTCAACGTCATCATCAAGATCACCAACACAACGGTTGGCAGAACACGAAACATGGTTCGAAACATTGTCCCTCCTTGGGATCAAGGCCCGTAATTTGCCACAGGTCAGTGTGCAGCGTCCGGCGCTACATCAAGAGCCGATTGAACGTGACCGGCTGGAGCAGGCCCGTGTTGGCGGTGATCCAATTGCCGTCAAGACGCATGCTGTTATTGGACAATCGGAGCGTAAAGATATACATCACCGAGCCGATCTGGGCGCGCACATTGACATCACGGCCCTGAATCGAACTCTCAAAGATCGTGGTGGTCATGGGACCACTACCGCCTGGTGTGAGCGTGAACGTGCCCTTGAGTTTGCCGCTGGCGTGCTGGTCGGTAAACACGAACAGGAATTGGTCATCGCCGGCCTGCGCGCCCCAGTTGCCCACCATGGATGGTCCCGCCGGGACCGGTGTGGCCGTGGGCGGCGGCGGCGGTGCCGAATCGATATAGACCACGACCTGCTGCGACACGCCCGCCTGGCCCCGCGTATCATAGGCGCGCAGGAAAAAGATAAACGCCCCGGCATACGGCGGCCCCCAGTCCCAGGCCCCGGTAAACGTCGTGCTGCCATTGGCCGGCCACGACCAGTATTGCTGCGGTTGGCGTCCCTGCGGCGCGCCCCACAACTCTACCCGGTCCAGAGACGCAGTGCCCGCTGCCGACGCAACAAAGTGCACGGGATTGGGTAGCCCTATATGCGCGCCATTGGCCGGCGATTGCAGCCAGGTCTGCGGCGGCGGCACCCGGGGCGTTGGCGTGGGCGGCACGCGGGTTGGGATGGGCGGTGTTGTTGGGGTAGGCGGTGTCGTTGGGGTGGGCGGTGTCGTTGGGGTGGGCGGCTCAGTGGGCGTGGGCGGCGTGGTGGCTGTAGGCAGCGGCGTGGCCGTCGGCGTGGCCGTGACAATCATCACCCACGGGGTAGCGGATGGCGCCGCAGTGGGCGCGGGCTGGGACGGGTTACACGCTGCCAGCACCAGCCCCAAAGCCAGCAGCCCTACCAAGAACAGATGACGCGCTTGGATGTTCATCTTGTCTCCTTTGTCGAGTACTATGATATGGCGATGGCAATTGCATCGGTGACGTATGAAAAAGGGTTCAACCATCTAGCATCAGTATAACACACAAGCCGATAATGTCAATAATCATTGTCTGGTATCCAAGTACTACACTCGGCAAGTTGATCCAACAGCGCGGCCCCAGGCCATGCCCGCCATCAGCGCACCATTGACTTGGGCTGGCGAGTGGGCTATAATGGCGGCATGATAGCACTGGAAGAATGCTGGCAGTGACGATGATACTTCGCTCCCTCGGCCGCACCGGCGCGGCTCTCATCATCCTGATCGCGATGCTGGCTAGCGGGTGCGACCCCGGCGTGGCGCCCACGATGCTGCCTTCGCCCGGCCTCAGCACGCCTGCGCCCACCCCGGCCGGGACCGGGGCGCCAGGGACATCGCCCACCGCCGCTCCCACCCAGACGCCGGGCAATTCGGGCGCCGTGGCCCGGCCGCTCCCCACCGCTGCCCCCAGCCCCACACGCAGTGTCCTGTGGACGCCGTCGCCCACGCCAGAGCCCACCGCCCTGCTCGCCAAGGCCCGGCGCGCCCTGCACAACGGCGACTATGCCGCCGCCGTCGCCGCCTACCGCGACCTGGCGGCGTTCGCGCCATCGGCCGATATTCTCTACGACCTGGGCGAGTCGTACCTGGGGAACCAGCAGTACGCGGACGCTGCCAGCGCGTTTGCCGAGTTCGCCAATCGCTACCCGGCCGACCCTCGCGCCGGCCGGGCGTTGTTCCTCCGGGGCACCAGTCTCCAGTACGACGCCCAATGGCAGCCGGCCATCGTCGCCTACCAGGGCTACCTGAGCGCCACCCAGGTCATCAGCCCCCACGTCTGGTCGCGCATCGCTACCTGCAACGAAAAGGCCGACGACCTGGACGCGGCTATTGCTGCCCTGGAACGCATGGTGGACGGGGCCTGGGACAACAGCATGGCCGGCGAGGCCCTGGAGCGCATCGCCGATCATTACAAATCGAAAGAAGACTATACGGCCGCCGTTGCCACCTACGACCGGATTCTCGCCATCGCCAAGAGCGAGAGCTATGTCGCTCAGATCACGTACCTCAAGGGCGCGGCCTATCTGGAGTGGGAAAAGACGGACGAGGCCAAGGCCCTGTTCCACGAGGTGGTGCACAAGTACCCCACCGCCACCCACGCCTACTGGGCGCTGGTCGCGCTGCTGGACGAGGGTGATGAGACCGTGCCGCTGTACGACCGGGGCGTCATCTATTACTATGGCGACGATTACAACGCCTGCATCCAGGCCATGTACACTTATTTCGACGCGAACCCGGACAAGCACGCCGGCCAGGCGCACTATTTCGCCGGGCTGAGCTATCGCGCTCTGAGCAACTATGCCGCCGCCGCCCGCGAGTTCGACGTTCTCATCCGCACGCACCCCGAATACACCGGCCTGTCGGACGCCTGGTGGTGGAAGGCCCGCAGCCTGGCCTCGGCCGGGAGCACCGACGAGGCGCTGGCGGCCTACCGCACGCTGGCGAAAACGTACCCCAAGAGCGACCGGGCCGACGACGCCCTGCGCAACGCCGCCTACCTGCTCAAGAGCAACAGCCAGTACGTCGGCGCCGCGGCGGCTTTTGTCGAGATGCAAAAGGCGTACCCGGCCAGCGAGTATGCCCCCGGCGCGCTGTGGGAGGCTGGCTATTGCCGGTATCTGGCCGGCGACTATGTGGAGGCCGCCGGGCCGTGGGACAAGCTGCTCCAGACGTACCCCAAC
>JAHJIN010000276.1 GCA_018823415.1 Chloroflexota bacterium
CCGCATCTTTGAACCCTTTTTCACCACCAAGGAGGTAGGCCAAGGATCGGGGCTAGGGCTGGCCCAGGTGTATGGCATCGTCAAGCAACACCGCGGCTACATTGATGTGGTGAGTCAGGTCGGGGCCGGGACGATCTTTTTCATCTACCTGCCAGCGGCGCCAACTGGCGCGATGATCGCGTCCGAGGCGCCCCAGGAGCCAGTTCCGCCGGGCCAAGGAGAGCTGATTCTGCTGGCAGAAGACGATCCCACCGTGCGGGAAGTAGTCCAGGCCGGGTTACAGCAATTGGGCTACCGCGTGCTGGCCGCCGCCAACGGCCAGGAGGCCCGGCAGGTGTACGAGCAGCGCCAGGACGAGATTGCCCTGGTACTGACTGACCTGCTCATGCCTGTAATGGACGGGCTGGCCTTGTGCGAATCGTTGCGGGCGCTGGATCCGGCGGTCAAGGTGGTGATGATCACCGGCCATCCACTGGGAGACGGGGAGCACCTGCTGGTTCAGGGCATAGTTGGCTGGATTCAGAAACCGCCCGACCAGGCGCAGTTAGCCCGGGTCTTGCGGCGGGCGTTGGGGTGAAACGCCCGGCCCTCTCAGAGGCTCCGTGGTAGCCGGTACCGGTCGCGCCCTCCCCAGGTCCCGCTCACCAATTTGGGATTGCTATATCATACCCGCTCACCGCTGGAAATCCCATTCAACGGAACCAGCGCCCAGAGGTAAAACGGGGCTAGTTCCAGAGTCTTCGAGACTGCGTAGGGCGCCCGTTCGGGCGTCTGGTCAATACATCATGGATGTGGCCCGTTACCAGGAACGGGTCTCCTTACCCTGGCGATTCAGAGTGCCAAGCCACTCTGGGTTGGTCAGCTTCCAGGGGACATGAGCGAGTCGTGCGGGGGAGGTCGACCCCATACGCATCAAGCTAAGCCGTACTGTGCATGGCAAGTAGTTTCTGACAAGTGGCAATGTGTTTCTTGCGTTTCTCCTTCTGCCCAAATCGGAGCATTTTGGTCACGATACCATCGAGCGTAGATTCCAGTTGCACCCGGTCCGCCAGGCTCTGGGCCCAGGCCAGGGCGTGGCGTTGGCAGACCCGCAGCGCCTTGACGGGGCTCAACTCGCCGAGTGGGGTGAGGCGCTGCGGCGCGATGAGGCCCTGGGTGAGCACCAGGCCAATCATCTTGGCGTAGAGTTCCCCCAGCACCCGCTCCCGGCGCAGTCCGGCCACGCGCGCCAGGCGACCATAGCTCTTCCAGAGCTTGAAGATCAACTCCACCTGCCAGCGCACGCTCGCCAGGATGAGGGCCTGGGGGATAGTGAGCACGGTCGCGGGCAGGGTTGTGACGTAAAAGCTCCAGGACAGCAAGGCCAAGTGCCGTTTGGAGGGCGTGCGGCCCTTGCGCTGGGCCGTGGCGTAGGCCTTGCGGCGCCGCTCATTGACCACCGCCTCGGGCACGGGCACCCAGATCAGCCGGCACGGGATCCGCTCGTCCGCGCCGAGCAGTATCTCCCGTTCGTCCGCGCCGGGTGGGGCGGCGCGGACCCAGTCCAGCAGGTCGACGGGGGTGCCGTCGGCATCCAGGACGGTGGTGCTGGTCAGCAGGCGGCTGAAAAAGTAGGCCCGCGCGGCCGTTTGTTGCAAGGCCGTCAGCTTGAAGTAACCCAGGTCGTGCAAATGCAACGCCCCAGCGGGACCGGCGGTCAGGTGCCCGGTATAGTTTTGGTCGGGCGTGCGGCCCGCTTGCCACTCGACGACTTCCAGGTTGCCGTGGAGGTAGTCAAAGACCAATTGCACCTTCACAGCCGCCGCGGGGCCGTCACCGCCACAGCCCGGGAATTCCTCCTGCAAGGACGGCGGCAGGGCGATCACGGTGCTGTCGGTGATCTCGACCGCAGGGAACTGCGTCAGAAACGCCACATCCAGCGGGGTGGTGTTGCGGAACAGGGCCATACTCTGCTGAAACATCTGCTTCAGGAACGTCACCGCCGCC
The DNA here is from genome assembly GCA_018823415.1 of Chloroflexota bacterium. Classification (GTDB taxonomy): domain Bacteria; phylum Chloroflexota; class JAHJIN01; order JAHJIN01; family JAHJIN01; genus JAHJIN01. Next base: position 1,987 of record JAHJIN010000276.1, read on the forward strand.
GAGGTGAGCCGTTCATCCAGCCCTTGTGGGGTGATGGTCACACCCAATTCCGCGCTGGTCTGCGCCAGATCGTTGAGCGTGGCCTGGGGCTCGTCCAGAAAGCCAAAGACCAGGGTCTGGACAAAGCCCGGGCCCGTCAGTTTCGACTCCCGTTGGACGAACTTGGTCGCACGGGCCAGGGCGGTCGCGGTAGTGGTGAAAAACTCGTGAATGGTGGCGCTGGCGTGCTGCACATCGAACATGGTTCCTCCCAGAGCTAAAAGTCCCCAGAGGATACCGCAAGGTCCCGCGAAAAGCAAGCGCACAATAATTGACCATCTTCATGTCTATGGCAAGAAAGTTGTTAGCTTGATGCGTATGCCGGCCAACCCCCCTCTCGATGACGATGCGCCCGGCCGGGACGGTGTCGGGATTGCACCGCCGGTGGCCCTGGCCATCATCTTCCATATAGACGTGGCTGACGGTCGACGCGGGAAAGTCAGTTGGGACGGGCGTGCGCGTCGGTGGTAGCGTGGCCGTGAGCGTGGGCCGGGGCGTGCTGGTGGGCCGGGGAGTAGCCGTAGGCCAGGAAGTCGCCGTAGGCAGTGGTCGAGGGGTGTTGGGGATCGATCAGGATCTGGATCTCCTCGTCGACGACCATGCGCAAGCGTACGGGGATCAGATCGCTGACATCCAAACCCTTGCGGCGCCCCGGCCGCTCGCGCCGCACCGCCAACCAGACCACTGTCTGGGGCGGGACCCGCTCGGGAGAGCACTCCTGGATGGTGGTCAGGATGTCGTCTACGATGGCCCGGGCAATCACAGGACCATGGTCATCCACAGGACACTGCGTGTATCCATATTCAGTCAGGAATTTGTGGACCAGTAGCTCGGGCAAGCTGCGCTTCTTGATTCGCCTGATGGTTTGCTGGGTACGGGGACTCGTGACAACCAGACCCCCCTTTTTATCTCGGCTGGCTGCTCCGTCGCTGCGTCTGGTTCACTGAGCAGGTGTCGCACGCGTTCATTATCAGGCCCGACTTGCTGGTACAGGTCCAGGTACTCGCCGATCAGGCGCTCCGACAGGCCCGTGCTACGGCGGATCTTGGCCACACGCAGTGTCCTGTGGACATCCAACCCGCGATCATGGAGCCGGAGCACGCGGTGAAAGGCCTGGCAGTAGCGGGCGATGGAATGCACCGTGTGCCAGCGCCGCTGCTTGATCTGGGTGAAAGTGTAGCCGGCCAGCCAGTCACCGACGATCTGGGTCTTGTGGCTCACGCCGCGCCCGATGTCTTTGACCTGACCCCGCGTGGGCACATCCAGGCCCGCGGCCCGCAGCTGCGCGACGTCGCGCTTGATAGTTGAGCGGCTGGTGCACAGCAAGCGTGCCAGGTCTTCCTGGGTCAGCAGCGCGCCCTGGTCTTGGGCTTCGCGAGTCAGCCGGTGGACCTTGCTCCGCCGCAGGGCGCCGACACCCCCACGGCACAACGCCAGGGCCTTGCCGTGGAGGCCCTGGCGTTGTGGCGCAGAGCCTCCAGGTCGTCGGCGCTGTCCAGGGTGAGGGTAATGGCGATGCGCTCGCATTCGGACAAGGCTCGGCCGGGAGGCGTGCTGGCACGCACAGCCAGAAACGTCATCTGGCCTACATCACGTTGCTGGTTCAGATACTGCTCAAAGTAGCCCTGCATCTGCTCGAAATAGGTGCGGGCCATGAACGGCGCCAGGTGAAAATCCCGGCTGATCTGATCGATGATGGCGGCTTCGAGCGACTTGTTCGCCAGGCGGTCGACGGCATTTTGTTCCATGATTGTCCCTCCGTGGTAATCCTATTGTACCACAGTGGGTCATTTGAACCAATAGGCAATCAACGGATCAGACGTTCTCACCCTGACCCGGTATCTCTGAAAGAAGTACCGGGTCGCTTTTGATGCCTGACTGTCTACTCGGTCCTGTTTCCTTGGCGGTTCCTCTGCATCGATGCATTTGCGCTGCTACGTTGCCGTGCGCCGGTTTGCCCTGACTTGTACTATGCGCCAGCTTGTGCACGGTGATCTGATCTGCCTTTGCCTCTATCGTTGCCCTCCCGGTCCATTGACCGTCAGGGTAACAGCGTAGATACCAGCTACCGTTCACTGTTCTTGTCAAGTTTTGCATGTCCACCGAGAAACGAACAATCAAAGGGACCGATGACCGGCCCCCTCGATTGCCGCATGGTCCTGATACTGACTCGGTCATCTCGTAAATGCGTACCTGGGCACACTGTTTTGTTGTAGCATGGCTGCCGAAAAACACGACAACGAATTAGGGAACAAAAGAATTTTGTGCTGCGGGGCGCGCACGTGGTGTGTCTATTGGCGTGCCGGGTATCCCGGCATGGGTATGTCCGACGTTCTCCAGTTGCGCGCCACCCTCTAGGGATAGCGATAAAGGTTTATTACGGTGTGGTTTGTGCCGTGACAAGTGAGGGCGCACCGGAACCAACCGCCGGAGATGGGGAACCAGGCGCTCTGGCTATCATAGCCCACCGCGGGTTGGAGCCCCCCATCAGGTGCGGTGGTCAGTTCGAAATTGATCAGATGTTGCTGCTCACTGCCATGCGTGTCGTGGCACGCATAGCAGGTGGCGTCCCTCGCCATGTGATAGCCGTGCAGATTCCGGTTGGCCCCTTTTATGAAATTGGTGTTACTGGCCGTGCCAGCCGCCCCGGTCAAATAGGTGGCGGCATCGTGGCACTTGAAACACAATGCCTGGTCAGAGGTGTTGTTCGCGGTTCCCACCCCCTGGGTAGTATAGTCCTGCTGCCCACCGTTGTTCGGCGCACCTACCAGCAGATGCACCAGGGGTGAGCCGTGTGGTCCCTCCCCCTCTGTAGCAGAGTTGGCATTGCTGTGACAATCGGTACAGTACACCAGGCTGGTCTGCGACCAGCCGGCCACGAAACCGCCTGCCGGCATGGACTGGTTTTGCCCTTGCGCTGCTACCGGATGGAAACTATCATTGTAAGGGTTGAACTCCTGGGCCAGGTCCCGGCTATCCGGCACCTGGTTGGGATCGGTGCTGGTCAGTTTGCGCAAACCGTCGGTCACATAGCTTGAGCCGTCCCAGCCATCCGGTGTGTACGTGGGGAGCGTGGTGAAACTAGAGTGGCACTTGAAGCAGACCTGATATTCGCGCTCGGCCTGCGGCAGCCAGGTGAAGAAAGCTGGCGCGCCCGGCGCTGCCCAGGCCGGCTCCACGCCGGAGACCAGGTTCATCACGCGCTGCAGCATGGGCGCGCTGGCCGGGCCACGCGTGGCCTCGTGTGGCTCGTGGCAGTCCTCGCATTCCACGTGCCGATTGGCTCCCCCGAAATCGGTGCCGGCCGTCTGACCCACCCGATGAACACCATTGGTTGCCGCTACATCGTGTTTGAAAAATCGGGTAGTGGTATTGGCATAGCTGGTAAAAGCTGGCTGGACATCGGTCCCCGAGGCACCGCTGGTGTGGCAGCTAAAGCAGACATTTTCCTCGGGCCACATCTGACGCAGCACGATGCCGCTGGCAGTGTGGGTGCGGTGACAACCGGCGCAGCTGTCGGTGGTGGCGGCATCGTACGCGTGTGGGTCGGCAGGGCCAGGCACGATGGTCGGATCTGGTGGAGGTGCAGTCGGAGTAGGCACGGGGGGCAAGAATCTGGGAAGAGAGATCACGTCGAGCACGTTGAGCCGCACCTCATCTATATACAACGTGTACCGGTCGGCACTACCGCGCTTACCCCCAACAAAGCGGATTCGAGCTGCGTTGACCTCGCGCGGGGTGGTGAATATGCTTGAAACATCATAAGTGAGGGTTTGGAGCGTGTCCGGTGGGGCATTGTTTTTGCCAAAAGTTATAACCGTCTGCCAACCAGAACCATCGTTCACCTCCACATTGATTGGATCGGCCGACCAGCCAGATACATAGAAGCGAACCTCCAGCGTGGCCTGTGCGATTGCAGGTAAGGTGGTATCTTGTATGGCAGTATAGATCCAACTACCCTCGTCCCCGAATGGTCCGCACAAGGCTACCCGATCATTGAAGGCCAGGTCAGTGCTGTCGCCGGGATTGTTGATGGTTCCGGCGGTGCAATTCTGCGCTGTGCCCCAGAGACTCTCGGTGCCAGGAATCCCTATGCCAATGCCCGATGGAGTGGGTGTGGCTGTCGGCGTGGCAGAGGGCGTAGGCGTGGTTGTCCGAGTTGCAAACATTGTGGGCGTGGCTGTAGGGCTGACAGGCGTGCCGGTCGGCGTAGCGGATGCTGTGAGGATGACCGTTGGCTTGGCGGGTGTAGCCGTCGACGCGACTGGGGGCATAGGCGTACCTGTCGGCGTAGCGGACGCCGTAGGAGTGACTGTTGGCTTGGCGGCTGTAGCCGTCGACGCGGTCCAGGGTGTAGGCGTACCTGTCGGCGTAGCGGGCGCCGTGGGAGTGAGGGTTGGCTTGGCGGATGTGGCGGAGGGGGTGGGGGTAATCGTTGGCGTGACAGAGGGCGTGGCAGTGATTGTCCAGGTGACTGTGATGGCATCCGTGCTGCCCGTGGCAGACACAACTGTTGGAACAAGCGCCAGCGTGCCGAGATCAGGAGGGCGTGTTCCACCAGGAGCCGCTTGCTCTGTGGCAGCCCATGCTTCTTGGGCCAGCAGGAGGAAAAAATACATCCCCACAATGGTCAAGAGCGAAATCACCACCCGGCTAGAGAACCGGCTGTGGCGGACCAAGCCAGGGAGTTGCCCCATGTTTTTCTTGTTGCCAGCCGGATTCATTTCTTGCACTCATCCTCGCACACAAAGCTATTCCCTAGTGGACCAAGACACCGCCGTTGGTGGGGAGCACGTTGACCACACGCCCCCGAATTCGCGAGAGCACGGCGGGGTCGCCTACTTGTTATGACAATCTTGACACACGCCGCGATTGTCGAGGCGAAGCAAGGCACTCCGG
>JAHJIN010000277.1 GCA_018823415.1 Chloroflexota bacterium
AAGCATGACCTGGCTGTATAGAGGTATAACAGCCAGGATAGGGCCTCCGGTGTATAGATGGAGCCTAAGTCCAGGGAGAGACACACCAACGGAACAGGAGAACCCGCATCATCGACCCGGGACAGCCCGGGATGGGATAGCTGCATCTGATGTGGTGATGCGGGGGCGGAGGACTCTGTAGTAGTCAATAGCGGTAGGGTAATGCCTACCTCACGGCGAAGGGAGTCCAGCGAGATGCGAGCGTCCGGTAAGCCTGCACGATAGCCTCCTATCGAAAGGAGACAGTCTATGACGGATACACCCATGGACGGCAAAGTGCAGAGAATCCAAGCGATGCTCTATGCGAAAGCCAGCAATGAGCCGGAGACGCGATTCAAACGGCTGTACAAGTATCTGACCCGAACCGAATGGGCTGAGACGGCAATAGACAGGGTTTTGCGAAATCGTGGCAGCCGCACTGCCGGCATTGATGGCCAGACCCGGCGCGACTATCTGGGAGAGGATAAACGAACGCGACTGGCAGCAACCATCGTGGATGAACTGCTGACGCAAACGTACCAACCCCAGCCCGTGCGCCAGGTCTACATCAAGCAAGCCAACGGGAAGCTCAGGCCCCTGGGCATTCCAACCATCAAAGATCGAGCAGTTCAACAGATGGTCCGAATGGTCCTGGAGCCGGTATATGAAGCCACATTCCTGCCGTGCTCGTATGGGTTTCGCCCCAACCGCTGCACGTGGGATGCGCTGGCCGAAGCATACCACCACCTGTTGCCGAGATGTCAGTATTACACGATCATCAAAGGAGACATACAAGACTGCTTTGGCAGTATCCATCACGGCACGTTGATGCATCAATTGCAGCGACGAATCACGGATAGCCGACTCTTGACCCTCATCTGGGTGCTGTTAAGGGCTGGCGTTCTGGAGGATCTGCAATTGGTCGAGACGACCGCCGGAGCACTGCCGGGCAGTATTGTCTCTCCGCTCCTGGTTAATGTCTATATGCACAGACTTGACGAGTGGTTCCATCACCGCTTCCACGCACTGTCAGGCTCGCAACGCCACTGGTTGCGACGCAAGGGGGTGTTGGCGGCGGTGCGCTATATCCGCTACGGCGATGATTTCATCGTCCTGATGCGGAGGGAAGACTGCGCAGTGGACCTCAAGCAAGAACTGGCAGAATTCATTACACAGGAGCTCAAGATGACGCTCAACGATGAGAAAACGACCATAGTCCATGCCCGCCAGGGCTTCGACTTTCTGGGCGTCCGTACCTTCGTCGGCCCACAACGAAGCAATCCGGCCAAGTTGTTGCCGTACCAGGTACCGGCACCCGAGTCGGTAAAAGCCTATCGGGAAAAGGTAAGGCAGCTCACGCACCCTGATCTGGACTACTTGCCGCCAGGCGAGAGGATCAGGACCCTGAACTGGCTGATCATGGGCTGGGCCAACTATCATCGCTGGGGTAATGCTAAGGAAACCTTCTCGGAATTGAGTAGCTGGACCATCAAGAAGGTCCACAGGATGTTGCAACGATACACGACAGTTGGCAAACGCGCCACCTACAAGAGGCATTTCCGACCCATATCGGAATGCGCGAATCTCCAACGGTGGAAACGTTACACCAATTGGCTCACTCCTTCGGTCGAACTCGAAGGCGGTGTGCGGATGGGGCTACTGCCAATGGCGGTCATCCCCACCAGCGACTACTGGAAACTGCGGGGCCGCAAGATCCCCCCGGCGTACAAGTTACTCGACGACGAGACACGGTGGATAGAGCGGGAAACCGACTTTTACACCGATGTGGAAGCCATCGCCAAGGCCCAATTGGGACAGGCTTCACGCTGGAATACCGGAAAGTACAGCCATATCTACTTCCACAATCGCAAAGTGGCATTCCGGCGTGACAGATACACCTGTACGGCCTGCGGATACAAGTCACAGCGTCGGAAAGGCGATGTGAACGACCTTGAGGTCCACCACATTGATCCTGAAGGTGGCTGGGAACTGGACAATCTCCAAACGGTTTGTCTCCCCTGCCATCGCCGACTTACGGCTATCCAGCAGGCTGACTGAACGCAGGCTGAAAAGCCATCTCGCCTAGAGCCGGATGCGGGGAAACTGTGCGCCATATCACGCATGGAATGAATTGCCACCAGAGGTGGCCGGAGTTCAGGGCAATGACTCCGAGGCGAACGACTTACCTGGACCCGAAAGGGAAAGGGAACAAGAGCATGTCTGTAAAGCGCGGGGCACCAG
>JAHJIN010000278.1 GCA_018823415.1 Chloroflexota bacterium
AGGCTGAAGATCGTCTCTTTCCAGTAATGGGCGTTGACCAGCATCACCGCCACGGCGACGGCCCCGGCCATCACCCCGCCGGCACGCCAGCCCCACAGGAACGTCACCAGCACGCACAGGCCAGCGATAGCCGCCACCACGGCGGCAGCCACCGGCACGCTGGGACCCAGGGCCAGCCACGCCCCGGCGATGAGCGTGGGCAGCAGCGGCCGGTGCTGTGCATCCGGCTGCGGCCACCCTTCCGGCGCCAGGGCCGGCCACCAGGCGAATTCCAGCGTATAGCCTTGCCCCTTGACGAGCTGATCAGCCATCTCCATCACCAGCACCTCATCGTACAGGGCGCGATGGTTGTGCAGGGCCAGGGCCACGCGGGCCACGCCGGCCAGCAGGACAACGACCAGGATGACAATGAGCAGGTTGCGAGTGGTCATTCGTGTAGGCATTGGCAAGTTACTGATAGTCCAACGTGCCGATGTGGGCAAATTTGGCTGGCGCGCCGTCCGACATGACGGGCAAATCGCCGGCGTCGCCATAGACGCGCACCTCGATGATGTACGTCCCCGGCGGCGTGCCGGCCGGCAACTCGAGCGCGTACGGGTCGCGGATCGTGTCGTCGGCCGGCCAATGCTTCATGGGATAGCGATAGTCATAGTAATCGTTGGCCGGCTTGTCCATCTGGGCGACCGTGCCACCTGAAGCGTCTAGCAGGCGCAGGCTCACGCGATAGTTGGCGTCCATATTGGGACCGACACGCCAGTACAGCGTCACCGGGATGACGGTCAGCCCCCCGGTGTCCGGTGCGTCAGCAAGCGCAGGCTCGACGTCATAGCCCACCAGGGTCACGCGCTGGTCAAAATCCACGGTCAGCGCGTGCGCCGGCTGGCCGTCGTGGGCAGCCGGGACTATACGCACCAGGCCCGGCACGCTCACCTGGCGAAAAGGCCGGTCCGTGCGGGCCACATAGCTGTACCCGGCCGGGCCGACCGATTGGATTTCATAGTGCGCATCGGTCCGCGTGGGGCCACGGTAGAAATAGATAGGCCGACCGGCTGCGGCCTCCTCGGCGATGTATCGCGACCAGGTACGGTCGAGCACCGGCGCATCAATGATAGTCAGGTCCGAGCGCACGCCTTTAACCTGCTGCAAGTACCACAAGGGCGTGATGTGATCCCACTCGCCAAAGACCAGGGCCTCCAGCGCGAGCGGCTGGGCCAACACCTGGCGTGCGTACTGGGCCACCGTATCGTTGCGGCTCATGTCCACCGCACCATAGTTGGCGACCAGGAGCCACGCCGGCAAAAGAGCCGACAGCATGCAGAGGGCAATTTGCAGATTTGCAGATTTGCAGATTTGCACGCAAGCAGCCACGCCAGCGCCAATCCACAAGGCCCAGACCAGATACGCCGGGAGCAGGTATACGTGCAGATTGTACGTCGCCTGCATGGGGTCGCCATAGCGATAGGCCAGGGCAAATACGCTGACGAGCAGGAACGCGAGCCCGGTCAGGGTCACAAACCGCGCCTGTCGCCGCCGCACCAGGTAGACCAGCCCCAGCAGGCCCAGGAACACGCCGATCCAGGTGTATTGCGCGACCAGGAGGTCGAGGTAGCGCCCCAGTTGCGCTGGCACGTCCATGTGCGCAAAACCCACGCCCAGGTGCCCACCAAAGTCGCTGCCGGTGATCCACGGGATCAGCCCGGCGAGCACGCGCTGGTCGTCCAGTTGCCAGGCTCGCAGCGGGATGTACAGGTAAAACAGCAACGGCAGCAAGGCCAGGGTGCCGGCCTTGACCAGCAACCAGCCGCGCCGCCACAGGCCCGGTTGCACCCACAGCACAAACAGGGCTAGGCCAGGCGCCCACAGCAGCATGGTACGGTGGTGCGCCAGGCTCAGGCCATAGACCAGGGCCAGGGCCAGAAACCAACGATCGGCAGGGTAGGGCAAAATGTCATTTTGCCCTACATTCTCGGACCAGCGCAGGGCCAGCCACAGCACGGCAGCCACAAACAGCACGTTGAGCCCATAGACCGAGGCCACCACCGCCTGCGACCACACGCTGTATCCCACGGCACAAGTGCCGGCCACCACCACTGCCAGCAGGCGTGGTTGGGGCGCGGTCATGCGGGCCAGGACGCGCCGGGCGATATCATACACCAGCGGCACACTGAGGGCCGTCGCCACAGCCGAAAACAGGTTGACGCGATACGCCACGTCGCCCAGCGGGAGCCAGGTGAACAGGTGTCCCACCAGCGTATACAGCGGATAGCCGGTGGTGTGGACGATGCCCAGCGTGTATAGATAGGTCTGAAACTCGCCGCTATCGCCCTCCAGCACCGTGGGTGCCAGGGCGAGCACATACAGCAGCAGGCTGGCCCCGGCCAACGCTATACTGACCACGAGATCTAGCCGGTGTTGTTGCCATATGGGTTTGCCGAGTCTTTGCACTGACCACCTGCCGAGACGTGATCCGCAAATCATAACTGCGTGAAACACAACAGCATCAATCCAACGATTACGTTTCACGTCTTGTGCATTACGCTGGCCTATCATACACAGTGTTGCGTGGTCTGTCAAGAACAGGCAATCTGGGCTATTGCCTTCGCCCCACAAACACGGTATAATATCTTTGCGTCCGCCGAAAGCCAAGGGGCCGCTTCAGGAGGGAGCAAGCATGGATGCACTACAAGAGGGATTGGCTGCCGTCAAGGCCGGTCAGCGGGACCGGGCCCGGGCATTGCTCACCAGCTATGTCGAGCAATATCCTGACAACGAGACCGGCTGGTTGTGGCTGGCTGTGGTGGTAGACGCGCAAGAGGCCGTCACATGCCTGGAACGCGCATTGGCGATCAACCCGCACAGCCAGCGAGCCCAGGCCGGCCTCGAGTGGGCGCGCAGCCTGGCGCAAACCGCCGCCCCGGCCCCGCCGCAGCCAGTGGTAGACGCGCGACCCCGGCCCCAGCCCGATCCGGTCGAGGCGCCGGCGCCCACAGGTTCATCTGGCCTGCTCAAACACCTGGGCTCATCAACCCCGGGGCGCCCGACCTCCCCCTATGCGCCCACCCGGCTATTTACAGAAGATGATCTGGTTACCCTCTCCAACCTGCCGCCCGAGCCGGATGAACCTCTCCAAGTTGGCCCAGCGGCAACCGATCCGGCGACCTGGGAGAGGGCCGAGCCTGTCGCTTCCGTCCCTGAGGTGATACCAGATACGCCGGTCGCCGACCAATGGGACCTGGACTTGGATCTGACCGAGCCAGACGACCACGAGCCGCTGGGCCCGGCACCCTCCCTGGCCGAACGACTGGGGGCCTGGAACCTGAGCAGCCCTGAGGCCGCCGAACCGTCTCCTTCGGAAGGCCTATTATCCTGGTCGCCCCCCACATTCTCCGAACCAGAAAGCGATCTGGGGCCGGCCCCCTCCCTGGCTGAGCGACTGGGCGGCTGGGGAGCACCGAGCCCCGAGCCCATGGCGCCACCAGAGGCCGAGCTCCTGGATGATTGGGAAGCTCCCCCTTCCCTGGCCGAGCGGCTGAGCGGATTTGGGGGTACTCGATCAGCCCCGGCGCCAGCCGAGCCATCTATGCCGGACCGGTTGAGCCAGTTGCGCGGCGAGATGCCCGCGACCCCAGGCCCGCCGGCTGGCCCCACGCCCAACATTGACGAACTGGTGGCACAAGGGGCAGCAGCCCTGGAAGCCGGCCAGCCCGACGAGGCCGAACGCCTCTTCCGGCAGGCACTGCGCTTGGATTCCAACCATCCCGAAGCGCATGCCAACCTGGCCATGGTCCACTATGTCCACGACCGCCGCTCCGAAGCCATCTCGGAACTCAAGATCGCCATCCAGCACCAGCCCGACTATGAGGACGCCCTGGACACCCTGGCTACGCTCCTGGGGGAGGCGGGCCGGCCCGACGAGGCCCGCGATGCCTGGCGCCAACTGCTGCGCGTGAACCCTAACCACGCCCAGGCCCAGCAAGAACTGGCTCGCCTGTCCCAGTCCAGCGACACCACCCGCCCTGCCGATGGTGAGGCCATCCGGTGTCCCAATTGCAACGGCAGCATTCACACGGCCGTGTCCACCTGCCCACATTGCGACTATGAGCTATTCGTCGTATGTCCGCGGTGCAAAGAATACGCGCCGGTAGATAGCCCTAATTGCCCCGGCTGCGGTTTTGCGCTCCGGGAAACTGGCGCCGGGCTGGGCTCAGACAGTCAAACTCGCAGACAAACCGCCGACGTGCATACCCGGCTGGGGCTGGCGCACCTGGAAGATGGTCATGGGCAAGATGCCCTGCGCGAGTGGCAAGAGGCCATGACCGCCGATCCCACATATGCCGCTCCCCACTTTTACACCGGCCTGCTGTTCGTGGAACAGCGGCAATTGGCCCGCGCCGCCGAATCGTTCCTGGAAGCCATTCGCCGAGATGCCGACTATGCCGAAGCCTACCTGGAGTTGGGTGTGATCTATTTGGCTCAGAACAAACGATCCATGGCCCAACGTGCCTTTGAAGAATGCCTCAAACATCGCCCCAACAGCGAGGTCCGTAGCGAAGCCGAAGCTCATCTGCAAGGCCTACGCTAACCTAACCTGGATAAACCAGAGCCAACCAGGTTGGCGTTTGTGCAAATTCTTGCTCACTGTACAGGAATTTGACTGGTTAGGCTCCATTGGTCACATTATATGTCCTAGACCTTTCCGATTAGATAAGAAAAGTGGTCGTGGTGTTGTTCTCGTTTTCTGACGTTTATGCCGCCCTTTACCAACTGAATCGCACTTGATAGCAGATGCCGTCGCGCTCGAGCGTTATCGACCGATCCCGCAGCACCGCACACAGTTGTTCGTAGGCCTGTTGCGTGCGAGCCCGTGGAAACCGCTGCGCATAGACCGTCGCAATGCGTTGTTCGTGGTCAAACTCGACCCGGTCCCCGAAGGCCAGGAACTCACGGCGCAAGCGGGCGGGTCCCGCGCCGGCCAGGCCGAGTTGTTGGGCCAGGATCTGCAACGCCACCAGGGCATGAGTCTTGAACAGGTTCACCAGGGTCAGTTTGCGCAGGTCCAGAACCTGGACGGTGTAGGAGCGCGTGGCCTGGCCGTGTTCATCCACCGTCACGCTCTCCAGTTCGGTCGTCAGCCGCTCCTGCTGCCGCGTGGTCTGCTGGCGCAAGCGCCGCGTGCGATGGTGCAGCAAGTTGAATTCATGTTTGTCGATCTGTTCCTCGGCGAGCAGGTGCTGGTACTGCTGTTCCTGGGCCGCATACTTGACCAGTCGTTTCTCGGCCAGGGCCAGTTGGTGCTGGGCTTGGGCCAGGTCATACGGCTCGGTTTGGTGCACCTCATGGACCTGATGCGTGGGCAAGGCATCACTGGCCAGTTCGTGGGTTTCGACTTTGAAGCCGTTCTCGATCCGTTGTTTGCACCGCAAGGCCTCGAGCAGAGCGATGGTGGTCAGGGCGCGCTCATCTGTCAGGGCCGCGTCCTGGGGATGGCGCGCGGTGGTGTAGATACCCAGGCGCGGGCCCGCCGTGGTGTCCACCACAACCACCCGGCGCGGGCCCAGGTCAGGGAAGGTGACCCGCGTGTCGGCAACCTGTGCGAGTTGGTAGGTCTGCTCGTTTTTGCCGATCAGCCACTCGCCGGGAACCGGGACAAACTCGCGCTGGGGCACCGCCGCTAACAGGTCCTGGTTGACGGCGGTGGCTTTGACCCAGGTGATGGGGTTGATGTCCTGTTCCGTTTCCAGCCAGTGCAGCAGGTCGGTGTCCCAGCCCTCCTTGTCAAAGGCCAGGTGCCCCCAGGGGGTACGGTCGACTGGTGGCAGCACGGCATTGGCCTTGCTGACCATCTGGCGCAGCGCCGCGGCAAACGTGACGCTGGTCGGAAAGTACTCGGTCAGGGCACTGAACCGATTGAACAGGGGGCAGCGTTTCACGGCTTTGACGCTGGTGTGCTTGGTCCCGTGTTTGGTCTTACCGATGTCCGCCTGCCCCGTGTATTCGACGGTGTGCCCATCAAAGAGCCAAACTCGGTCCGTCAACAACCCCGCCTGGGCCCAGCCGACCAGGGAGCGGAGTTGCGCCGTGTCGATCAGCCCGCCCGGGCGCACCTGACCCCGCGCCGCGGCGTCGTCCGGCTCGTCCGGCTGGATGAGGGCATTGAGGTACTGATCCAGCGTATCACTGTCGGGACGGCGGGCCGTACCCAGCGGCACTCCCCAGGCGGCGACCGGCTGGTCATTGATGTGCGCCACCCGCAGGACCCCATAGGCCTGGAGCAGCAGCAGACAGAGGCGGAGTTGGGCCTCAACGTATTGGCGCCGGGCTTGCCCCGTGGTCAAGCCGGCCAGGGCGACCGGGAAGCCACTGCGGTCCAGGGCATTCCAGAGGGTCAGAGCGAGTGCCTGGGCACAGAGGACCGCTTCGATGCTCCCCCTTTTTCACCGTCCTCGGCGGGTGGGTCTGGTGCGGCCTCGGGGGTGGCATCATCAAGGATACGATGGAGGTCTTGCAAACCATGTTCCTTGAGCAAGTCGTAGACCGTGGTGCGGTCCATCCCGAACGCTTGCCCCAGGTCGCTGTCGCCGCGCCCTGGCTGGAGCGCCTTGGCCCGCAACACCGCCGCCTCGCGCTCCGTCGTGCGTTGGCGCGGGGCCGCTCCCCAGTGCTTATTGACCAAAGCTGCCGTCCCTGCGGCCTCGAAACGCCGCCACAGGTCGTACAGATAGGACCGCGCAAAACCAAAGGCCGCCGCGATATCGGCCGCGGCATAGCCCGCCTGGTACAGCCGGTAGGTCTCCAGCTTGCGCAGGACCGGGTCATCAAAACGCAAGGCCAGAAAGCTGTGCGGATCGTTTTTCAGTTGTTCGAGTTCAATGGTCTGACGTGGTTGCCGTTGTCGTTTGTGGTCCATGGGGTTACCGCAGCACCTCCGGGGGCGTAGTCAAGCTTGCTGCGGTATTATACCACAAGACCGTATGTCAGGTCAGTGTCCCCACGGAGAGGGCCGAAAAAGCGCCTACTCGGAGAAGTCTATG
>JAHJIN010000279.1 GCA_018823415.1 Chloroflexota bacterium
CTGTGGCGCACGACTCGCACAATATCGTCATCATTGGCACCAACGACGAGGACATGATGACCGCCTGCATCGAGGTGGTGCGCATGCGTGGCGGTCAAGCGGTGGTGGCAGACGGCGAGGTGCTGGCCCGGCTGGCGCTGCCTATCGCCGGCCTGATGAGCGAGGAGCCGCTGGAAAAGGTCCGAGAAGGCAACGAAGCCCTGGCCCGGGCCGCCGCCGACCTGGGGTGCCACCTGCGCGACCCCATGATGGCGATGGCCTTTTTGTCGCTGCCGGTCATCCCGGTCCTCAAGCTCACCGACAAGGGCCTGGTAGACGTAGCCAAGTTTGACTTTGTGTCATTGTTTGGAGAAGAGTAGCGAGAGTACGCAGATCACCGCCTCGCTGTTCCCGTTGCAACCCACCGAAAGCGTAAACAAAAGCCACTTTGACAAACCCTGATTATGGAAGCAAACCCGTGACTCGCATTGAACCACCACCCATCCCGGCCCACGCGCACATGCTGGCGACCACAGCTTGCCTGGACCAACTGCCAGCCGTCATGGACCTGGCCCAGCAAGTCCTGGAAACCCTGGTTCCATCGACCACCACCCGCTATGAATGCCTCACCGTGGTAGACGAGTCCATCACCAACGTCATTTTGCACGCCTATGGCGACATGGACCCGGGCGCACTGACCGTGGCTATCTGGCGCGACGGCCCACGCGTGATCATCTCGGTACGGCACCGGGGTCAACCCCCGGATCTGCGCGCCATCCCGGCGCCAGACCTGACCTCGGACCTGGAGCACCGGCGCGTGGGCGGCCTGGGCATTTACCTGATGCAGCGGCTCATGGACGAGGTGCATTTTATCAGCTATGGGGACGGTAGCAGCGAGACGAGGTTGGTCAAGTGGATAGAGGGAAGATAGCACAAGATCGGGCGAAACGATTCGCGCCCTTGTGGCGGTGACAAACAGCGTCCGGTTACACGCCAGTTTACCCGGCCCCGGCCACCAATCCGGCCACGACCGTCTCCAGATCGAGCAAAGCACCTCGGGCTAGCACGGATTCGAGTTCGTTGGCCGGCAGCGCCTCGCGCAGCACGACAAGGACCGGCTCAACGTTCATCATGACCTCTTTATTGCACGCCGGGTGACTCTGGACCAGCCCCAACAGTTCTGCCGCGCGCTTGGGTTGCCCGGCCCGGGCCTGCAACAAGGACACCGCGGCCAATGCCTCTACGACGATGGACATGGCCCCGATAGGCGACGCCTCTCGTAGCGCTTCGCGCAGAGACGCCCAGGCAGTTTGATCCTGCCCCATGCCCACGTGGGCATGTCCCAGGTTGAGCAAGCCAACGGCAATGCTGCGCCGCGCGCCAATCTCGCGGTTGATCTGCAAGCTGGCCTCATAGTGCCGGGCCGCTTCCTCGTAGTGACCTTGCATCCGGGCGGTCTCACCCAGGTTGGTAAAACCGGCCCCCACGCCCCACCGGTCACCGATCTCCCGGTATATCGCCTGGCTTTCCCTGTGATGACGCTCCGTCTTTTCGTACTCGCCTCGCATATAGGCCGAAAAACCCACGACCCGCAGCGCAAAGGCCATTCCCTGTCGGTCGCCCAACTCCCGGTAAATCGCCAGGCTTTCTTGCGCGTACCTTTCCGCGGCCGCGCTCTCTCCCTGCCTGAAAGCCCCTTCGCCCAGGTTGCACAAGATCTCGGCCAGCCCCTCTCGATCATCAACCTCGCGGGCCCGGGCCAGGGCCTGCGTCAGAAAACGCGCCGCCTCGTCATAGTCTCCTGGTCCCATCGCTGTCCAGCCCAGGCCGTTGAGTCCTGCCACCTCTATCGTCACGTCGCCCACCAGTGGATCGCGGGCCAGCGCCAATGCATCTGCAAAGTGTTGCGCTGCCAGCGGGTAGTCGCTGATCTGACGATACGCGCGCCCCAGCCTGACCAGCAAGGCCGCACGCGCGCCCATTTCGTTTTCTGGCAGCAGGGCCAACGCCCGCTCAAAGGCGACGATGGCATCGTAGTAGGCGCACACCCGGTACAACTCGTCGCCGGAACGCTGCCGGTAGGCCGCGGCTGGGACCGGCTCACCGGCTAGCTCGTAATGCCCGGCGATGAGGCTCAGGTACTCGCCCAGACGTTTCCCGGCGTTGGCCTCCAGCCAGCGGGCCACCTGCACGTGGTACGTGCGGCGCAGTTTCAGGAGCACTGTCTCATAGGTCACGTCGCGCAGGATGGCGTGCTTGAAAATGTACTCGTTTGCCGCTTCAAAGGCCGATTGCGCCCGCTGAAAGACCAACTCCCGACCCTGGAGTGCATCCAGCAGCACGGTCACCGGGGCTGACTGATCCGGCCGGGCCTCATCGATCGCCAGTGCCGCCACCGCCGCGTCCCAGAACAACCGTCCCACCACCGAGGCTCGCTGCAGTACCTCTTTTTCCTCGTGGGGGAGACTATCCAGGCGGGCCTGCAACACGCCGGTCAGCGTGGCCGGCACGCGCACGCTGGTCAGGCGGTTCAGCTCGACATGCCAGGGGTCCGCCTTGTCCTTGCCGCGCACGATCACGCCGTCTTCGACCAGCATCTTGATGAGTTCTTCGACATAGTAAGGGTTGCCTTCCGCCCCCCGCACCACCAAGTCGCTCAGGTCGTCGGGCACCTGATTGACCTGACGCAGGATCTCGTCCACCAGTGTCCGGCTGTCATCTTCGCAAAGTGGCGCGAGTTCGAGGCGAACGCTGGTCTCTCCCTGACCCCAGTCCGGGTGCCACTCGAACAGCCCGGGGCGCGCCAGGCAGACGATCAGCAGGCGCGTGTGGGGCACCTCGGCAGACAGGTGATCGATCAGATCCAACGAGCGTTTATCGGCCCAGTGAATGTCCTCCAGCATGAGCGCGGTGGGCTCGCTGGCCGCCGTTTGGACGTACTTGGTCAAGTAGGCTGTCGCCAGCCGACCAAAGGACGGGCTGCCCAACAGATCGCCCACTACTTGGCTGCCCGCTTCGCGAAAGTCAAAGCCCACCAGGTGGCCTACCAGATCGGCCTGGTCCTGTTCCAGGATGCCAGACATCCCGGCGCGGAATTTGGCGAGCACCGTCGCCGCATTGTCACTCTCACGAATGTCGAAACGATTGGCAAACATGTCGCGGATGATGCCATAGGGAATATGCTGCATTGCTGGCGCGGCCCGGCCCTTGAAATAGCGCACCGGGTCCGGGAGCGCTTCGAGCCAATGCTCAAATTCGAACAGTAGTCGCGATTTGCCGACCCCGGCGTCGCCCACGATCGTCACGACATGGGTCTCGGTGTTCTCCACAGCATCGAGGTAGAGGTTTTGCAGGGCCAGCATTTCCGCATCGCGCCCCACCATGCGCGTCTCAATGCCTTCCACGCCCCGGGTCCCCATGCCCCAGAGGGAGGCCCGGGGCCGGGCTCGCTGCACCTCGTAGGCCTGGATCGGCTCGGATTTGCCCTTGACCCGGACGGGCGACAGCGGCTGCACGTCAAAGAGACCACGCACGTGTCGGTAGGTGTCGTGCGAGATCAATACCCCACCTACCGGCGCCAGGTGCTCGAGGCGCTCGGTGAGATTAACAGCGTCACCAATGGCCGAGAACTCGCCGGTGGTACCCACACCGCCCAGCAATACCGGGCCGGTGCTGACGCCGATGCGCATCGTCAACGGCACGCGATAGCCGTCCCGGAATTCGACCAGGTCTGCCTGCATCGCCAACGCGGCGAGCACGGCCCGTTCGGGGTCGTCTTCGCGAGACAGTTCTGCGCCCCACAGGGCCATCACCGCATCGCCAATGTGCTTGTCGATCAAACCCCCATGCTCGACAATAACAGCATCAATGCGCTGCCAGAGCACGTTCATCATGTCGCTCACGTCCTCGGCGTCCATCGCCTCGGACAGGGTCGTAAAGCCCGAGACGTCAGCCAACAGCACCGTGGCCTGCTTGCGCTGCTGCTCTCCCCCGCCAATCCCCGCCGCTGGCGGGGGGGCGGCGACCTGGGCCTCCAGTTCGGCCATTTGCCGGCGCAAGGCGGCGATGGTCGTGTCCACCACCGCATCGCCCAACATGGCTCGCAGCCCGTCCTGCGCGGCGATGGCCGTCTTGAGATCGGCGATCTGTTCAGCCGGCGATTTCGTCATCGCGTCCCCTCATGGTGGTTACGCATCCGCCTTACAACCCCAACAACCGGGCCACCGTGGCCTGAAGCGCCTCGACCGTAGGCTCCAGGGGCACCACGGCCGCGGCTGTGGCTTTCATGGCCCCGGCAATATCCTTGAGCCCGTTGCCGGTCACCAGCACCACCACGCGCTCGTGGGGCTTGATGCGACCCTGGTGCGCCAGCTTGACCAGGCCGGCATAGGCCGTGGCCCCGGCCGGCTCGGCAAACACCGCCGCACCCCGGGCCAGGTTGCGCATGGCCGCCAGGATTTCCTCGTCGCTTACGGTCACGTACTCGCCGCCGGTCTCGCGTACCGCCCGCAGTGCCTTGATCCGGTCGCGGGGAATGCCCACCGAGATGCTGTCGGCCAGCGTGGTGGGCGCAACCGGCGTGATCGTTTCGGTGCCCGACTGCCAGGCATGGTATAGTACCGCCGAGCCTTCGGCCTGGATGCCCATTAGCTTGGGCAGCCGGTCGATAAACCCCAGGGCCAGCAGGTCCTTGAGTCCCTTCCACAACCCGCCGATGATACACCCATCGCCCACGGATACCAGGATACGGTCGGGGGCCTCCCAGCCAAGCTGTTCGCAAATCTCCAGAGCCGCCGTTTTCTTGCCCTCGGACAGATACGGGTTATAGGCCGTGTTGCGGCTGTACCAGCCATATTCGCGCGATGCGGCCAGGCACAGGTCAAACGCCTGGTCATAGGTGCCCTGCACCGCCAGCACGCGCGCCCCGAACAGGAGCAATTGGGCCACCTTGGCCTGGGGCGCGGTGGCCGGCACAAAGATGATGGGGCTGAGGCCCACGCTGGCGCACACGCCGGCCAGCGACGAGGCGGCGTTGCCGGTGGAAGCTGCCGTGATGACCTTGCGGCCCAGTTCTTGCGCTCGCACTACGCCCACGGCGCTGGCCCGGTCCTTGAACGACGCCGTGGGCTGTCGGCCGTCGTCCTTGATCCACAGGCGAGTCAGCCCCAGGGTGTTCGCCAGCCGGTCCGCCTGATAGAGCGGCGTCCAGCCTACCGTGAGCGGCGGCACCGGGCTATCTGGTGCCACCGGCAGCAGCGGCTTGTAGCGCCAGATGGTGAACTCGCGATCCTGCGATAGCCCCTCGCGGGTGAGCCGCCGGCCGATGAGCGGGTAATCATAGACCACGTCCAGAATCCCCTCGTCGCCGTGCTTGGGGCAGACGTAATCTACCTCGTCGATGGCATATTCCGCACCGCAGAGGACGCACTTGAGGCCCAATACATGATCCATGTGCTATTGACTCCTGTCGTGGTGGATGATACACCGGGGAGTATAGCACAATCGGGGCGCAGACACAAACGCCGGGCCGGTTGCAGGAACCGGCCCGGCTGGCGAATCACGGCATCGTGTAGATGATGGTCAGCGTGGGGTCGCTGAACCTCACGCCGTCCTCGTTGTCGTCGCCGTTGGAATAGATCGGAAAGTACGCCACGACCTGGTAGTAGGGAGGCCCAGAGTGTGCCTGCACCGAGGCGGTGACGTCGATGGACCCCGCTCCCCACCCCGTGCATTCCTGGACCTGGCCCAGGAGTTCGCCGTTGAGGGCGTCATTATAGTCTTTGGCTTCCAGGTCGCCATAGTAGTAATAGTATACGCGAAGCGGCCCCAGACCCTGGGGGACAAAGGGGTTGCCCGCCGTGCTGCACGGACCCATCTCGAGCACCGCCGAGACGATGTGCGCATCGGACGGCAGGGGCACGATATTGAAGGAGAAAAAGGCCGTCCAGCCCTTGTTGTCAAAGTCGTCACGGGGGTTGGGAGGGCGGTCAGCCTCAACCTGGCCTTCTTCTGAAACGTTGCCGCTCAAGCTGGGGACAAAGGCGGCAGTGATGGTAGTCTGCTGGGCGACCTGCTTCTGCCACGTGCCGGTGTTGGCGTTGTTGGCGACATTGGTCTCCTCATAGGTATTCGGATCGCCGGGCTTGGGGCCGATGGCGGCCTGGATCTCGTAGCTATGCTGGGTCAGGTCGAGGGACACGGCCGGGTCCACGAACACGCTGATCGTCTGGCCGGATTTGGCTGAGATGGTCTGCTGCACAGGCGCGGCCCCAATCTCCTGGCCTACCTGACCCCCGGGGTCTATCTTGACCTTGTTTTCTACCTGCACGACCCGGCCCACCAGATCGTTGCCCCGGTTATTGCGCACAAAAAGCTCGAGCATGTTGTTGGTGAGCGATATGCTCACGATCTCCAGGTCGGCCTTGGGCAGCGCTGGGGCCGGCTGGGTGGGTGGGACTGTCGGCGCCTTGGTTGGTGGGACCGTGGGCGGCTTGGTAGGCACGCTGGCGGGCTGAGTTGGCGCGCTGGGCTGCGTGGGCTGTGTGGCTATCGTGGGCACCGGGCCGGCCTGGTCCGTCACCAGCACGCTGAGCACGGCCGGGTCGCTCACGCCACCGGCCGCGTTGGTGGCTCGCACCAGCAGGGCGTGGGCGCCCGGCGTCGCCGCTACCCAGTCCAGCGAGCCTTGCCACGTGGGCGTGGGCTGTTGCAGATTGTTGGTCGCCACCAGGACGTTGTCCGCCAGCAGTTCCACCCGAGCGATGCCGCCCGCGTCGGCGGCCATGATCTGGACAGTCACGGTTGTGCCGGGCGGAAACTGGGCACCGGCCGCCGGCGAGACAATCTGGACCACCGGCTTGCCGCTGGCAACCGGTGTGGCCCCGGGCGAGATACAGGCCAGCAGGGACAGGGCATAGACCAGGGCCGCCAGGGCCACAATGATGCGTTTGGCGCGAGTAGACATGTTGACCTCCTTTGCGAATCACGTTTTACGTTTCACCAGACTGACAATATTATAGCCTTCGTCGAGTTGCCTGTCTAGTAGTTCTTGACGATGAGGGGCAGGTACAGCGAGTATGCACCGCAGTCCAGCTTGAGGGTATAGCTGCCGGCCGCACCGCTGTAACCATCAACGGCGATATAGTAGGTGCCGGGCGGCACGTTGCTGGCAACGACCTTGTAGTCGCCGTAGGAACCGGCGCTCAGGCATTGCCCGGCGTTGCAGCCCCCGGCCGCCAGCAGATACACGTCCAGGTCCACCATCATGTTGCCCAACTCGGCGATGACGGTATAGTCGCGGCCCGGGGCCAGCGTAAACTGGTAGATCAGCTCTGGCCCGGTGGCGTCCCAGCCGCAAGAGTAGCCGGTGTGATTATTGGCTTGACCAAAGGTATCGCCGGTGACCTGCTGGCCGCAGGCGATGGGCAGTGGGCTGGCGCAGGTGCCGCTGCTGGCCCCGCTGACCGCAACCGGCGCCGAGAACCGGGAGGTATTGCCGGTGATGTCGGTGGCGAGGGCGGTGGCGTTGGGGCCAGCGATGGCGCCATTATAAGTCCATTGGCCGGTGATGGTGTTGACGATGCAGGACCCGTGATACGTGTCCCCTTCGTCGCTGGTATCCGAGTAGACATAGACCACGCGTCCCCCGCCGGTGACGGTGCCGGCCACGCTGCCCGCATTGGCGCTGGTGATGGTGGGGGAGGCCAGCATGGCGTTGGCGCCGTTGATCAACTCGATGCCCTTGCCTCCGTTGTGGTGGATGCTATTGGTGACGATTTGATTGCGGAGAGATGTGGAGCCGGATACACGCACGCCATTCCCGGTGTTGTAGGCGATAGTGTTGAACAGCACGGTGGAATCGGCGCCCTCGAGATAGATGCCATCGCCCTGGTTGCCGTGGATGACGTTGCCCTGCACGGTGGTCGTGGTGACGTCGCCGAGATCCAGACCAACGGAGGCATTGTAGGCGATGAGATTGGGCAGCAAGCTCGCGCTGCCGATCTGCGTGCCCGTGGACTGGTTGACCGCCACGCCGCGATTGCCGTTGCCCAGGGGCATGATGCCACCCGCAGCCAGGCCAATGATGTTGCCGCCCAGTTGGTTGCCATCGGTATCTGGCCCGCCGATTTCGACCCCGTTATTGTTGTTGCCCGAGATCACGTTGCCGGTGCCCGCCGTTGCGCCGCCAATGGTGTTGTTAGAAGCCCGGTTGACGAGCCGCACGCCATAGACGTTGGGCTCCTTGACGTTTCCAGCCGGGCTGAGGCCGATATAGTTGTTCTGGACGACGTTGTGCTGGGCCGAACTCCCCACGATATAGACCCCGACCCCGGTGCCGCTGGCACCGTTGCCAGACAGCACGTTACGCTGGCCGGCCCCCGGGCCGCCGATGGTGTTGTACGCCGAATCCATATGAATCGCGCCCTCGCCGCAGTTGGTGATGTACAGCCCATAGACCGCGCACGAATCGGCAATGATGTTGAGCCCATAGATGTCCATGCCATTGCCCGACAGGGTCACGCCGGGCTGATTGTTGACGGTATCCCACACACTGCTGGCGTCGATGGTAACTGGAGTGGCCAGCGCCGGCAGCGCGCCACTGCTGCTGTTCACGGTGATGTTCATGGCCGCGTTGAAGGTGATGACGTCGGCGCCGGGATGGCTATTGGCCTCTTCCAGTGCCGTGCGCAAGGCGCAGCCGCCAAATATGTCCTGGCAGATGCCGTCGCCGGGGTTGATGTCGTGAAAGTTGGGACCGTCGCCGTACCAGTCTACCACAAACGTGGCTGTGGTGGTCGCAGCCGGTCCCGGCGCCGCGCCCAACGGCAAGGGGCATAGCGCCAGAGCCAGGATGAAAAAGGCCATGAGACGTGGGTTCACAGTCATTTTTTCCTCTCAGCTTTTTAGAATCAGGGGCAGGCAACCTGAACCGGGCCGCGACGTCGGGGCAGAAACCATCAGAGGCTGCCATGTCTGTGGTATCTGAACGCGTTGTACACCAACTCGAGCGCGAGCACTGCCAGTAGCCAATCCTCCTCTTCTGCGGATAGGTCAGGTAATAGATTGCGTATCACCGGCCGGGGGGCATGGTCGAACAAGGCATCACGCCGGCGAACCAGTATATTGACTTCGCCCACCGTCCGTCCGCAAAGCTCGACTGGGCCATAGTTTGTGGATACCAGCGATCCCTTGAACCGTTGGTAACGCCCGATGGGTTGTCCCGTGCTGTCCGAAATAGTCTGTGTCGTTATGGACGGGCGAATGCTCCCCAAGGGTTTTCCGCGGCTGGTGACGTGGACCAGGCCCGGCGCCATGTCCAACCGTACCTCGTGTTCGTATGTGTACAGGCGGAGAAAACCACGGCCTCCTTTCAAGCTCAGATAGAAGGCCAGCAGGCCGGGGCTTGCTGGGTGACTCAGGCTCTTGACGGTCCCCTGATGCCATTCGATCCACAGCGAGTCGCTGCCCCGTGTGCCTTCCCAGTGGTCAGCCACGTCAGCCAGTGCGCCGGGCTGCCAGGGCCAGAGCGTTGGCCCGACGCGCGAGACCAGGTCAGAGGCCTTTGCTTCGGCCTGGGTCATCTCCTGGGCCGTGTAGGGCTGATGGCGCTTGACGAACGACAACAACAACGCGCCGTATCTTCTCAAAATCTTGGGGAGAACCAGTGCCCCAAGGACCCCAGTCTGAGTTTTGCCAATGTGACAAAAGTACCAGACCAGCTATCGATTTTGTGCTAATCTACACCCAGTGTATCTACCAAGCATGATCGGATGAGTAGAGTGATGCTCGACCAATTTGATCCGAATGACATCCAAGATATCGCCAGCGCCCGGCAAGCCATAGTGCATCTGCTGAACCTGGTGGAGGAACTGGTCGCTGAAAACCGCGAACTGCGGGCGGAGAACCAGCGCCTGCGTGATGAGAACAACCGGCTCAAGGGTGAGCAAGGCCGACCCCGGGTCAAGCCCAGCAAAAAGGCTACCGCGGCCAGCGGGACCGACCATTCTTCTGAACCGGAGCGGCGGATCCGCAAACCGCGCCACCGGCGGACCAAGGTCGTGCAGATTCCAGTCGACCGGGAAGTGCCGCTGCCGCTGGATCGCGCGCAACTGCCTGACGACGCCGCGTTCAAAGGCTACGTGCCGGTGGTGGTGCAGGATGTGCGCTTGACGACCGACCACGTGCGCTTTTTGAAAGAAAA
>JAHJIN010000280.1 GCA_018823415.1 Chloroflexota bacterium
GGCCCGGACTGGCCGGCACCGCACCACGGTCCAGCGCAAGCTGGCGGAGATGTTCCGGCTCGGATTGGTGGAACCCCTGGGTGATGGCTGGTGGCGGGCGGTACCGGAGGTGGATCTGGAGCAGGTGGCCGAAGAATTGGGTACAGCCGGCGCCGGCGACCGCCAGCAGGCACAGCATCAGCGGGATCGGCGAACGCACCGGCTGCTGTTGGAATGTGAGAGGCCGCGGCGATGATCCGTCGCAGTTCATGACACCCCAGCCCAAGCGGTGCTGCCGCAAGGTCTGGAGGACACTGCACGTTAACAACCGCATATAGGCACCGGCACAGCCACAAGGGGCTTGACAGTAGGGATGGGATGGTGTATAATGGTAGCACGAAGAGGGATACCGTGATAAGAAAGCAAAACAAATCCTACCGGTTCAGGCTCAGCGATGAACTCTTTGAAGCCGCTTTGCAGAAGGCCAAGCGTGAGGATATGACCTTGGCTCAGGTATTGCGTCGTTTTCTACGGGCTTGGGTAGCAGGGGAACTTGAGACGCCGCCCCATACCGAGTTGGAGGAAGAAATACCAGAAGACGAGTAACTGCGTTCGCTAGAACGCAAACGGGCCGTGCAGGTGTTAGCAGCACCCACACGACCCTGACCGCCCCGCTGAGAGGTCCAGCGGTTTGGCTGAAGTCTATTGTAAGCCCGGATCGGGCTTTATGCAATAGAACAGCCGTTCCATCCCGGCCTGCTCAGTGGGGGTCCACCCCAGTGAGCAGGCCGTTTTCGTTTTAACCACAAAAACACCAAACACACAAGGAGGTGCCGAGATGTCAGAGGTACTGCAGAGAAGCAAGAAGCGGGTGAGTTGGGGAGAGGCGCTCCGCGAGTTGGTCGCCACGCTGGCCGATGTCTGGGCCTGTGCTGACCTACGCGGGCACCTGGCCAGCTGGTGGGGCATTGCCACCGGCGCGACGAGGGTCGACTGATGCACCACCTGGAAAAGAACACGGTCAAGCTCGTGGCCAAACTCTCGCCCTGGCTGGCTCCGGTGCCCAGCGCCTTTTTCGTGGCCCGCGCCAGCCTGGCCCACCTGGATTTGCCCCTGCCGGTTGCGGTGGTGGTAGCCATCATCGTGGAGACGCTGGGCCTGACCACCGTCCACACCGCGCTGTGGCTATCCGACTGGAATCATCACAAGCGCAAGAGCGACCCGGATGCCCCTACCGCGCTGGCCGTGGCCCTGGGGCTAGTCTATGTGGTCACGACAGTGGGCCTGACGGTGGTGCTGGAGGTCGCGCCCGGGTTGAGCCTGCTGGCCCCGGCCCTGTTCCCGGCCCTGGCGGTGGTGGGAGCAGTGAACCTGGCCCTCATCAGCCAGCAGGAGCGGCGGGAGGCCCAGGTAGCGGCGGCCAAAGAAGAGCGCCAGGTGTCTCGGACCGGGTCCAGAAAGCGGCCGCACACTGTCCAGCAGACTGTCCAACGAGGCGTTCAGGAACCAATGCTGCCATCACCCCGAGACGTCCAAAAAAGGCTCCATCATGGTGCCCTGGACGCCGCACACCGTTCACGACAGCAGCGGAAAGCGGCGTTGTTGGACACCATGGTGGACGTCTATCGGGACAGTCCGGAAATGGGGCCAACGGAACTGGCTGGACGATTGGGCATCGGTCGCAGCACGGTCTACAACTATCAGGCGGACCTGGCAGCTGCTGGACGTATCGCGCGGGATGATGGCCGGGTCATCGTGCTATCGGGCGAGTGAGCGGGGGTGGGGAGATGGAGACAGTGGGGTGGCTATGCCTGGGTAGTGTGGGCCTGCTGGGTGCCGTTATCATGGTGGTCGCCGGCTACCACCTGGCCCTGGCCCTGTGGCAAAAGACGCACCTGGTGCGCCTGGACGTGGCCCGCCAGCGCCTGGCCCTGGACCGGGAGCGGCTGCACGTCACTCAGCAGGTGCACCCGGACGAGTACGGGGTGTTCCCCCTGCTGTGGGACGGTCAACTGGCCCTGGACCCCAATCGCGGGGTCGTGTTCTCCATCCCGGCCGGGGTCCAGGCCCTGACCCCGTGTTTGGTGCAGCCCGAGCAGGTGGCCCGGCTGCTGCGGGCGGGCGGGGGTTGGCCCGGCGAGGTCAGCACGCAGGAGCTGTTGGCCGGGCCTGAACCCGCCGTTCACTGGCCAAACCAGGTCTCTTTGCGGGAGTTACTGCCCGAGGCACCCTCCTGCCGGGCGCTGGTGTTGGGGGTCACGCTCAACCACGCTACGCCTGACAGGTGTGGCAAGCGCGGTGACGGCCAGCCCGAAGTGGTCCGGGGCGACATCGGCCAGTTGGTGCACGTAGCGGTAGGTGGCTCTAGTGGTTGGGGCAAGTCGGTGTTCCTGCGTGTGTTGGCCTACCAGTTGGCATTGAGCACCGACCCGGTGGACCTGGCCCTGGTGGATCTGGAAGGGGCGACCTTTGCGCCTTTCGCCCACTGCGACCGGCTCCTCTGGCCGGTCGCCGATACCGAGGCCGCGGCCCTGGGCATCTGCCGGGAGCTGACGACCGAACTGGACCGGCGCAAGGCGCTCTATGCTGAGCATCCTGGAGTGGACAGCCTGGGCGCCTACAATGCCCGGACCGATGAGCCCCTGGCCCCGGTAGTGATCTTGGTGGACGAGGCCACAGCGCTGCTAGGCGACAAGGATGTCGAAGGCGCACTGCGCACCCTGGCCCTGCGCGCCCGCAAGTATGGTCTGTGGCTGGTGCTCGGTGGCCAAGACTGGAAGGCCAGCAGCCTGGACACGGCCATCCGCAACCAACTGGCGACCCGGATCCAGTTCAAGGCCATGAGCGCCGGCCAGAGCCGGGTGCTCCTGCAGCAGGGTGGGGCGGAAGCC
>JAHJIN010000281.1 GCA_018823415.1 Chloroflexota bacterium
CGGCTAGCGAGGGCCGGCAACCATGACGCAGTTGGCACTGCCTACCTCAATGAAGGGTCGGCGCCCCTCACGATCCGCCGGCTGGAGCGCCTCCTTGGGCATGCCGATACCGATTAGCCGGTTTCCCCGCCGGGATGGGTGCACTGGCCGGACGCCAGAAGGCGCGGGGATCATGACGTTCCGCGCGTCGTGAGCAGGAGGAGACCCGTGCAAGTACCGGCCGATCTGCAACCGGGAACGGTCGCCATCGTCGGCGTGCCGTGGGATGAACACTCGTCGTTCATGCGGGGAGCGGCACTGGCACCGGCTCGTATCCGCGAGGCGCTACATTGCGGTTCGGCCAACCTGTGTGCGGAAACCGGACCGGACCTGGGCGCAGAGGCCCGCTTTCGCGAACTGGGCGACCTGGAGTTGACCGGCGGCGTGGCGGCCTTGACCCAGATCGAGCGGGTTGTGGCGGACCTGCTCGCACGCGAGGTGCGCGTGCTGGCTCTGGGCGGTGACCACGCCATCACCTATCCCATCCTGCGGGCCTACGGGAAGCGGTACGACCAGTTGACCGTCTTGCACCTCGACGCCCACCCGGACCTGTACGACGAGTACGAGTACAACCGGTACTCGCATGCCTGCCCGTTCGCGCGGATCATGGAAGAGCGCCTGGCGACGCGCCTGGTCCAGGTGGGGATCCGAACCATGACCCCGCACCAGCGCGCCCAGGCCGAGCGGTTTGGTGTAGAGGTGGTGGAGGCGCGCGCGTGGCGGCCAGGGACGTCGCTGAGCCTGGCGGGGCCGGTCTATCTGTCGCTGGACATGGACGTGTTGGACCCTGCGTTTGCCCCCGGCGTCTCGCATCACGAGCCCGGGGGACTATCCACGCGTGACGTGCTGGGTCTGGTGCAGGGGCTGCCGGCCCCCATCGTGGGCGCAGACCTTGTAGAATACAACCCGTCCCGCGACGTGGGGGATGTCACGGGCATGGTCGCGGCCAAGTTCCTCAAAGAGATCGCCGCGCGCATGCTTGAACCGGGCCAAGCTCATCCGACAGTCCATATTGGTATAGAATCCTGCTGATCCCTTGGTGGTTCAGTGCAGAGGAATTGTGATCTGGGGAGGCTAAAGACATGATGCACGGTCGAGGATGGGGCACCTATTTGCGGGCGACAGAGGAAAAACCTCGCGTCACCTGGGGGCTACTAAAGCGCGTGTTACGCTATTCCGCCCCCTATCGCTGGCACTTGATGGGCATGTTGGTGATGATCCTGATCACCACAGGCGTGGGGCTGTTGATGCCGCTGATCCTGCGGGACCTGATCGACCGCACCATCCCGGCCGGCGACGTGCCCCGCCTGGCGTTCCTGGCGCTGGGCTTGCTGCTGATCCCCGGGATCAGCAGCGCGGTCAATATCATCCAGCGCCAGTTGAACGCGCGCGTGGGCGAAGGCGTGATCTATGACCTGCGCGTGGCGCTGTTCGCGCGTCTGCAGCGCATGTCTCTGCATTTCTTCACGAACACCAAGGTCGGCGAGCTGATGAGCCGCCTCAACAACGACGTGGTGGGGGCGCAGAACGCCATCAGCAACACCATCATCAACATCGTGACCAACACCATCCAGGCCGTGGCTGTCCTGATGGTGATGCTCACCCTGGAATGGCGTCTCACCCTGGTCAGCATGGCGATTTTGCCGCTCTTTGTCCTGGCCGCGCGCCGGCTGGGAGCGCGCCTGCGCGAGGTTGCGCGCCGGCAACTGGAAGCCAATGCCCAGATGAACGCCATGGCCAACGAGACACTCAACATCGGCGGGGCCTTGCTCGTCAAGCTATTCGGCCGGACGGACGTCGAAGTGGAGCGCTTTGCCGGGCGGGCCGGTCAAGTCCGGGACCTCGGGGTCCGCCGCGCCGTCATGGGCAGCGCTTTCTTTGTGACCATCGGTCTACTCGGTGCTGTCGGCACCGCGCTGGTCTATGGCATTGGTGGTTACCTGGTCATCCAGCAGGTCTTTACCATTGGTACCATCATTGCCTTTGGCTCCTACCTGGGTAATCTGTACGGGGCCCTGCAGTCCCTGACCAATGCGCCCGTGGACTTTGCCACCTCGATGGTCAGCTTTGAGCGCGTCTTTGAGGTGATCGA
>JAHJIN010000282.1 GCA_018823415.1 Chloroflexota bacterium
CACGCTGACGCCGGTGCCACCCAGTCGCAGGGCGCGCGGGGTCTCGTAGGCCGGGCGGTCATCGGTGGATTGCAGGATTTTGCTTTCCTTTTCCATTTCGGGACCTCCTCTGTAATTGCCAATGGTTAATGGCCAATGGCTAATGGTCAATGAGTGACGATCCGTAGCAGACGTATGCTTGCTGGGCATCACCTCCTCCCACAAACGGCCCTCGGCAATCCACAACAGTGTCCGGCGGGCGATCAACCATGGCCCCAGGCATTGGCACCCGCACCGTACTCATTTTACCATTTTCTGGCGCTGTTGGCAAGATGCGTCTCGCGCCGCGCGCCGGGCTACGCTATGGTGTAGCACATCAGGTATGATGGTCATGAAAAGCGCAGCGCGCGACGGGTGCCGCGCGCGTGGGACGTGACACCCGGCCGTGCAACAAACAGCACGACCGGGCGCCGGTTCAGTGATTGGGCCAGGGCAACGGACTCTGGCAGAGCCGGCTAGTAGAGATTGCTGCCAGTGTCCGAGCACACGGTGCCGGCCGACCCACCATCCGAGAAGCACTCGATGCCAGCGACGCTACCGGTATATTGGCACCCCCCATCTGCCGAATTGCCCGTCTCGCAGTTTGCAGCAGCCTGAGAGCCTGTGCCACTACATAGGGCCGCAGAACTGCCTGGGCTGGTGCAAGGTGGTTGCTGTCCCAGACCATCCTGCCCGTTACCCAGACGCAGGGCACGTGGAGCCTCATAGATGGGGCGGTCGTCCGTCGGTTGGGTCTTGCGTTCTTTTTCCATTTTGGGATCTCCTTTTGTGTTCTGTCAACGAATCTGGAACGAATGCACCTGAACGAGTACAGGCGTAAACGAATTCGCTCATCCGATCTTGCTGCGTGCCTTGCGCCGCAACTTGAACCAGGCCAGACGCACGAGCTTGCGCAGGGGCAGGTGGCCCAGGGCGTTGCGCCACCAGTGCCATCGGGCGTAGGGACTCAGGCGGCGGGCCATCCACTCGCGCCTCTCCTCAGCCGGGATGGCGGACAGGGTATCTGTGCTGTAATAGCGCGTCACCGCCTCTTCCGTCCACTCGTGGGTGGCAAAGAAATCGCCGCCTTTTTCCGCATACAGCACCGTGCCGGGAAAGATGAGGAGCGGCGACCACTGAAACGACGTGGGCCGGGCGCGCTTGAGCCAGGCCAGGCGCTGTTCCAGGTCGGCGATGGTCTCGCCCTCCAGGGCAGTCAGCATATAGGCGTGGACGTCCAGGCCGGCCTGGCGGCAGAGAGCGACGGCTTCGCGGTTCATCTCCGGCGTGGTGCCCTTGCCCACCCGGTCCAGCTCCGGCTGTGTCCCGGTCTCCACTCCGATCTCCACCAGAACGCAACCGGCAGCCTTGAGCAGCCGGGCCAGGTCCCGGTTCAGGCGGTCGGCCCGGGCCTGGATAGACCACTTGACCTGGCGGTCCAGGCCGGCATCCTGGATGCCGTGGCAGATCGCCCGCGCCCGCTGCTCGTCAAAGAGAAAGTCATTGTCGTGAAAGTGGATGCCGTCCACGGCATAGTCGGCCACGACGCGCTGCATCCATTCCAGCACGTAGGCCGGGCTGTGGCACCGCACTCCGCGTCCGTAGGTCAGGGACTCGGCGCAAAAGCGGCACCGGTACATGCACCCCCGAGCGGTGACCAGGGTGGCGGCCGCCAGGTTATGGCGGCGGATCACGCCGTCGGTGCGCTGGGTGTACCAGTCCATGTCCAGCAGGTCCAGGGCCGGCAGGGGGAGCTGGTCCAGGTCCGGGATCTGCTCGGGGAGCGCGGCCGGCGGCCGGATCTCGTCGCCGTCGCGCCACCACACGCCGGGCACCTGCTCCGGCGCCTCCCCATTGGCCAACCTCGTCAGGGCGATCTCGCCCTCGCCGGCGACGACGCCGTCCAGGGCCGGGATCTTGTGCAGGGTCAACTCGGGCAGCGCCGTGGCGTGGTAGCCGCCGGCCACGATGGGACCATCGTAGACCGACCGGAGCAGGGCCGCGCAGTTCACGGCGTCATGGATCAGCGGCGAGAGGGTGCTCAGGCCCACCAGATCCGGCTGGAAGGCCTGCACCTGCTCCAGCATGGCCTGATCCACCCGCTGCCGACCGCGCCCCACCCTGAACTGCACGGCGTAACGATCAAAGATCGCCACCGTGTGCCCGTCGCGGCGCAACCGGGCGGCGATAAAGGGCGGCCCCAGGGGCAGCCACAGGGTCGAGTTGTGAGCGAGATAGGGCAAGATCAGCAGTACGTTCATGAGTACAGCGATCTAGCGGCACAGATCTGACGGGGCATCAAGCAAAGCTATTGCCCACGGTGTTACATTCTGTGGTTGCGGTATTGCCGTCGCCGTAACAAGCCGTGCCTGCGGTATTGCCTGACGTATCACACCCGTAATCCGCACTGTTGCCCTCAACATAGCACCAC
>JAHJIN010000283.1 GCA_018823415.1 Chloroflexota bacterium
GCGCGATAATCGGTCCAATCCGCGCGTCGTCAAACGCAAGATGTCCAAGTTCAAACGGAAACGGCCCGAACATGCCCACTGGCCGCAGCCCACCAAATCGTTCGCGGAAGCGGTGGTGATCCTTAACTGAACCGTCTTGGGTTTAGACCGATGCCCAGACCGCCATGAAACAACTCTTATCCCGCGATGCTGTACGGGTCCCTGTCGGTCAGGTACGCCAGGAGCGCCCGGCCCTGCGCGTGTCCCTCCAGCCAGGCCCGGATCTCCTGGATTCGGGCATAATCCTCTTCTCCAAACTTTTCACGGTACAGATTGGTCATCCGCAGCCGGGTCTGATCCTCCCTGAGCTGGCGCTGCCACACGTCGGAGAAAAACAGATGCACCTGGTCGTGCAGGTCGCGCGACCGGAGGGCCTCCCACTCGCCGGCGTCAAACCATACGCCGGTACAGTTCCCACAGCGGTCGAGGTAGAACTCGATGTCGGGCCAGACCTTGTATCGCCGGAGAAAGTGACCGGTCTCCGGGCAGAGCCTGGCCGGCCCTTCCTGCTCTACCGGCAGCTGCACCTCCGCGTCGGCTATTTCGGGGACATCGCTTCGGGTCTCCAACCACTTCCAGTACTGGGCCGCCGAGACCCAGATGCCCTCGCAT
The DNA here is from genome assembly GCA_018823415.1 of Chloroflexota bacterium. Lineage (GTDB taxonomy): Bacteria > Chloroflexota > JAHJIN01 > JAHJIN01 > JAHJIN01 > JAHJIN01. The sequence goes on from JAHJIN010000283.1 coordinate 652, forward strand.
TCCTTGCATTTGTACGCGGGCAAACCCGCCTCCAGCTCGTGTTTGCTGAAATAGTCCTTCTGACACACCGGGCATTTCATCTGTCGATTCCTCCTATCACTATCCTGTGAAGTAGTCCATCAGTGGCACCCCAGAGCTGCATAGCGGACACTCGTCGGGCGCCCACATCCCGCGCTCCAGCGACGCTAGCGTAAAGAACGGTACGTCGTAGCGCTGCGCGATCTGCGATGCCGCTTGGCCCAACGTGAGCAGGCTTGCCAGGCCGGCCAGCTCGCCGCCGCAGTCCAGCACATCCGTCAGGGCCGCCAGCAAGGCCGAACCGGCATTGACGACATCGTCCACCAGGAGCACGCGCCGGCCGCGCAGTGTCTCTCGGAGCGACTCGGGAATACGGTACCGGACCGGGCCGCTTGTGGAAACCAGTCGTTCGACAAACGCAAACCAGGCGCCCATTTCCACCGCCAGTGATTGCGCGATCAAGGCCCCGCCGGTCAGCGGGCCACAGACGAACTCGGGCCGGCAGGTCCTCGCCCGGCGCGCCAGGGCCGCGGCCCAGCCGTGCGTGCGTCGCGCATCCACGAACAACGCATCCAGGTCCAGCCACAGGTCGCCGTGGTGCCCCGACTCGTAGAGAAAATGCCCCCGCGAGGCACCCACGGCCTCCAGCAGCGTCTTTTCAACTCCAAACGTCTTGCCGTCGATTGCCATCAAGACCCGAACCGCTCTCTCTCCCCTCTCTATCCCCCAAAAACCCGCATCAACTGCTCTAGCCGGAGCACGCCGTCGTACGCCAGCCCCGCGCCGCCCTCCACACACGCAGTGGGCTGCGCCGGACGCTGTGCGTGCCGCAGCTCGCCCCGCTCGCCGTCCGGGTCGCCCAGGCAGGTGACGACGAGGTCTGCCTCGCTTAGGTCCTCGCGCTCGGTGTAAACGTTGGTGGTGGCTACCACGTGCATGCCGGCCGCCTTGGCCGCCAGCACCCCGTTCCGCGAATCCTCGATGACGAGGCATTCCTCCGGGCGCAGACCGGTCCTTTGCAGGGCCAACTCGTAGATTTCAGGGTCCGGCTTTTTCTTGCTCACCACGTCGCCGGCCAGCACAAAGTCGAACGCGATGTCGTTGAGGATGCCATAGGCCACGGCGCGGGCCGCTCGCTCGTTAGACGTGGTGCAGACGCCAATGATGAGACCGGCTTCCATCGCCTCGTGCATCAGCCGGCGAACGCCGGGCCGGACCGGAAGCTCACCGCTCTCGATGAGCGCCACAAAGACCTCGGTCTTGTGCTTGTGCAACCGCTTGACGAGCTCGGCTTCCTCTGCCGGCGACGCCGCCACCGCCAGGCCTTCCTCGTGGAAATAATGCTTCATCCGCTCCTTGCCCCCGGCGACCTGGAGCAACTCGTGGTACCGGTCCACATCCCACTCGAAATCGTAGCCAAACTCCTTGAAGGTGCGGTTAAACGCCACCCGGTGCCCGTCTCGTTCCGTGTCAATGATGACCCCGTCCTGGTCGAATATTAGCGCCTTGATCTCGGCCATAATGATTCCTCCCCTAGCCACCTGACAGTTTGCACCCATAGACTGGGCACAACCGAATCGAGATGGATAACTGATTGACCAAGCGTCTGTGGATCGAGCGTAAGCCAATGCGAAAGACGCTCAAATCGCGGCGGTCCTTGCGGTCAACCAAATGGCGCTGACCATTCTTGATGGCGCGCGCGCCACTGGAAACGAGCCAGACGTACAGCAGAACCACCGCTAGAGTCAAACGCGATAGCCGAGCAAAATGACGCAGATGAGTGCTTTCCAGATCAAAGCCATGTCCCTTCAAATCGCCGAACATTTCTTCAATCCACATACGGCGGCGATAGGCCCGCAAGGTCGCGCGCCGCGATCCCAGATTGGTGGCCAAGAGCCAGGGCTCGTCTGCCCCGACCTGCCAGTGGAGCAGCAGGTTGACGGGATAGGCATGCAATTCGGTCAAGAGGGCGGGCCCGAGCCACAAACTCGGTCCTGGTTGGTGGATCAGGTCTCCCAGACGCTGCCAGCAGTTGCTATCAGCCAGTTGGACTTTGTGATTGGCCTTTTGCCGCAGCACGTAAGTCCAGTCCCACAGTTCCAGCTGGCGGATGACGGCGACCGCACCAAATTCACTGTCGCCCACCAGCGAAACGGGCACGTTCTCTGGGATCAAGCCTCGGACGTAGGTCAGCAAAGCCAGTTGTTTGTGGGCACTGCTGTGCCCCTTGGCACAGCGGACCCAGGTCCAGGCCAGGGGCAACGCCCGACGCCGGTACGCGATGGCGATGATCAACAGTTGGTGATTGAATCCGACCTTGGTGCCGTCAGCAATCAAGCGGATTTCGCCCACGGTTTGGGCTATCGCTTGCAGCAGGTCCCGCGCCACTGGCGCGTACCATTCGCGCACCCGCACCGCGGGATTGGTCAGAAACCGGCCCAGACGCCGGACCATGCTGAGCTCTTTGGCTGGCCCCGGAATCTCACTAGCAATCGCGCTCAAGTGGACCGATTTGCTCTGGTAGATGCCCACCATCAGCCAGACCAAGTTGCGCACCCGAGTGAGGCGTGCCCCGGGATGCACTTGCCTGATTTGCTCAAACCAGGTATGATAGAGGCGGTTGGCCAACATGTGTCTCCTCCGTGTCAAGTTGCTAGGGCAAAACAACTGTACACGATCGGAGCCGGTTGGTCAACCCTTTGTTGTTAAAGTGTCAGGTGGCTAGATTCCTCCCCAGATTTTCGGCGGATTAGTCAGCGGATGTAGCGGATTGAGCGGATGTAGTGAGCGAGACAGCATTCGCCCCATCTGCTCGCTTTGCGTCCGCTCAATCCGCTGATTGATCTCGACCGCCAAAGAAATCCCTGATGATCTGCACCGCCAGCCGGTTCTCTTCCTCCGAGCCCACGGTCACGCGAAAGAACCCGTCGCGGCCGTACATGGGGGCCTGGGGCCGGAACAGCACGCCCCGGCTCAGGGCATAGTCCACCATGTCCTGGCCCTTTTTGCCGGCGGCCGTGGCATCAAAGAGGATATAGCTCGCGCGCGAGTGGAAAATGGTCAGGCCCGGGATATCTGCCAGTTCTGTCTCGACATACTGGATCGCGCGGTTGACAAACTCGATGCGTTTTTGCAGGCCCTCAGTATCTTCCAGGGCCGCCAGGGCCGCCCACATGGGGATGGTGCCCACGTTCCAGATGACCAGCGCGGCCGAGATCTGCGCGATGACGTCCTTGTTCCCCAAGGCATAGCCAAACCGCAGGCCGGCCAGGCCATACGCCTTGGAGAGGGTGCGGGTGATGAGGACGTTGGGATAACGCTGGACTAGCTTCATCTGGGACCATTCCAGCCCGGCAAAGTCAATGTACGCCTCGTCGACGACAAAGGGGATACCGGTCTCGGCGATGCGGACGAAATCCGCCGGGTCCATGAAATTCCCGGTGGGGTTGTTGGGGTTGGCGATGGCAATGACCCGGGTGTTGGGCGTGATGGCGTTCAGCACCGCGTCGGCGTCGAACACGATCTGCCGGGCCGCCAGGTCATACCTCATCGGCACCGACACGATCTTGCCGCCTAGCGCCGCGCACCGCAGCTTGTAGATGCCAAAACACGGCGTGTGCTGGATCACTTCCTGGCCGGGCTGCAAAAAGCTCCGAAAGATCACGTCAAAGACCTCGCTCGACCCATTGCCGATCATGACCTGCTCCGGGCCGTCGAACCCGTTGACCTCGGCGATTTTGGACCGGACGACGAGGCCCTGGTCCGGGTAGCGGTTCGCCACTCGCGCGTACTCGCTGATGGCCGCCAGCACCCGGGGCGACGGCTCCAGCGGGTTCTCGTTGGACATCATGCGGTGCAGGCTCCGGTCCCGCCACGCCAACTCCAGGTGATTGGACACGTACATCTTTTGTCCGCGAATCCACGGCACGTAATACTCTTCTATCGACTTCATATACCCTCCAGTTGCAAATATGCAATGCGCAAATATGTAAATGAGCAAACGGGCGCGTTAGATTTGCCCATTTGCTCATTTTCTATGCCTTGTCCGCGCTGCCCAGGATGTCGATCCAGTGGGCCACCACGCGCCGGACGGCGTCTTTGACGACTTTGTCGATCTTGCCGGGGTTGTATTCGTCCCGGTGCGCCGCGATGTAATCGAAAGTGGCGTCAATGAGCGTGCGCTTGAGCTCTGTGGACACGTTGAACTTACACCCCCCCACGGCGACGAGCCGCCGGACCGTGTCCACCGGCAGGCCGGTGCCGCCGTGGACCACCAGGGGCACGCGCACCCCGCTCCCGTTGAGCAGCTCGTTAATGCAGCGCAGCCGCTCGAAATCCACCCGAGGGTCTGCGGTCTTGTAGACGCCGTGGGCCGTACCGATGGCCGGGGCCAGCAGGTCCACGCCGGTCCGCTCCACAAACTCGACCACCTGCGCCGGGTTGCACAGGGCCGCTTCGTCCTCCACCACCTTGATCTGGTCCTCCACGCCGGACACAGTGCCCAGCTCGCCCTCCACCGAAATGCCACCCAACGCGTGACAATAGTCACTGACCGCCCGGGTGCGCCGGACGTTCTCCTCAAAGTCCTGCTTCGAGGCGTCGATCATGATATTGGTATAGCCGGCGTCGGCGCACTGCTGGCAATACACCACGTCCTCGCAGTGGTCCAGGTGCAGGGCAATGGGGATAGGCGCGGATTCGGCCAGCGCCCGGTAGACCGCCACCAGCACGTGCGGTCCCAGGAACTTGGCCGGCGCCACCGAGGTCTGGATGATAAGCGGCGCCCGCTTTTCGACAGCCGCCTCCACCACCGCCTCCAATTGGATGAGGTTGGTCACGTTGAACGCGCCGACGGCGTACCCGTTCTGTGCCGCCGGCATGAGGATGTCTTTGGCAGTCGCTATGGTCATGTGTTCCTCCTGGTGCGCTAGAGTGAAATAAAGACCGGCGCGATGACATATATCACCACGTCGGCCAGAAAATGTCCCGCCATCGCGCTCTCCAGCCCATAGGCCCAATACAGCCAGCCAAAGACCAGACCCCCCAGGCTATTCAGCGCGATGGATCGCGTCAAGCTGAATGGATCGTCCAGCGTAGCGGTGGACAGGTGGCACAGCCCAAACCCGAACGCCGCCAGGATCGTGGCGACCCAGAGCACGCCGGTCCACGATCTGCCCTGGCGCGAGCGTACGACCAGCCCGCCCATCCAGGCGAACAGGGAAAGCAGGAACAGCCGATAGAACGTCTCCTCGGTGATCCCGGCGCCGATGGCTGACAGGCCCAACTGCCAGGCCGGCGCAAACATATCTGGCGGGAAAAAGAACCCGAACTCTACCGGCTTGCCCTGCATCAGCCGGGTGGTCACGATGATGACCAGTTCCACGGTGGGCAGGATCACGCCGGCGACGAGCGAGACCCCCAGAGCCTTTTTCAGGCGCTCGCGCACCGGCTCTCGCGCCAGCAGGCCGGCCAGGATCGGCGCCCCCAGGCCGACGCGGTCTGCACACAGCAGGCCGATGGCGATCAACACGCCATAAATCACGATAACGATAAACTGCGCGATGGCGACCCCCACGGCGAGCTGGTATGGGGATACCTCTACACCCTGGAGCGAGGGGTCCGAAAGGGCGAGCGTAAAGGACAGCGGCAGCATAACCAGCGCGCCGATGGCATAGAGCCCACAGAGCAGCCAGAACAGTCGCCAATTGAACCGAATATCAGGCGCAGGCGAACCAACCGCCTGCAAGTCCTGGACTTTTGGCAGGTCTCGATCTGGTTCCATGTTCACAACGCTACTCCCATTACGTGAATTCCGGTGCATGATACCACGTCGCTGATCGGGCGTCAAGAGCGCCTTGTTTCGGCTTCTGGTCGGCAACCGGTCATACTACCCTGGTCTGAGGCCGGACACGACCGCTGACGGGTTGTGATCAGGTCGATCTGCTGCTATAGTTGGGGTGCCCAGATATGGCGCCGAGTGCGGCAATTCTTACAAATACGCGAGAGACAATCACCAACGTGCCCTTGAATTTGGCCCGTAGTTGTGATAAACTGCTATCATCCGAGATGTGAGCAGTCACAACCCGGCCCAGGGGCAGCAATGAACCACATGGGAGAAAAAGATGGCCAACGAACGCATCCTCGTGGTGGATGACGAACCAGATATTTCCAACCTGCTGCGCGTCTATTTCAAATCGCGCAAATACGAAGTGCTGGTAGCCTCACGCGGGGCCGAAGCCCTGGAGATCTGTCGCCGGCAGATGCCACAGGTCATCGTGTTGGATATCAACCTTCCCGACATGAGCGGATTTGACGTATGCCAGTCTCTGCGGGAGAATCTGCGGACCAGCCATATCCCCATTATCTTTCTCACCCAGCGCGACCAGCGCAGCGACAAGATCGCCGGGTTGGAATCGGGCGCAGATGATTATATCACCAAGCCCTTTGACATCCAAGAGCTTCACCTGCGGGTGCAGAACTCGCTGCGGCGGGCCGGCTATGAAAGCCTCACCAATCCGGTAACCGGGCTGCCCGGCAGCAAACTGATAGAACAGCAATTCCGCGAACTGTTACAGCGCGATAGCTGGGCCTTGTTGTACCTGGGATTGGAAAACTTTGTCCAGTTTAACGAGACCTATGGCTTTGTGGCGGGCGATGATATCCTCAAGTTCGTGGCCCTGGTCCTGGGCAATGCCCTGGACGAATTGGGGAGCCCCGGGGATTTCCTGGGACACACCGGCGGGGCCGATTTTCTGGTCATTGTCAGCCCCGAGCGCGCAGACGTTATCTGCGAAAGCATCCTCAGTCGCCTGGAACGAGACTTGCCGACATTTTATTCCTTTGCCGACCGGGAACGCGGGTACATCACCCAGGATCGAGATGGGCAGATGATACGAGTCCCCTTGATGTGCCCGGTGCTGGGCCGGCTGATCTCGCCCCCGGCCCAGTTTACCAGTGTGCGCGAGATCAGCGAAGCCGCCGCCGAGACGCGGCAGCGCGCCCCACGCCGGCCGGACCGCCAGCGCGCGCAATCCAGTACGCACACCTTGCTGCGCTCCTAGTTGCAGTGTCTGCTCGAGTTCCCCGCGCGAGTCATTGGAAGGAGCAGAGTCGTTGACCCGGCCCCGCTCACCAGTCCAAAACATCTACCACCGCGCCCAGGTAGCCATTGGGGTGACGCTGCTTGTCCTGACCGTGCTCGTACTGCTGAGCGAATTGCCGTTTGCCCTGAACTGGTTGAACCGGCCGTTTCCCGGGTTCTTGCTAGAGCCCAACCTGATCGTCAGTGCATTGCGCCTGGATACCTGGACCGGCGCGCCGGTGCCCAACGGCATCCAGTTGGAGGCCATCGACCAGCGCCCGGTCCATTCCCGGGCCGAGGTTGACGAACTCGTGACCGGGCACACGCCGGGTCAAGTGCTCGCCTACCAGTTTCGTACCCTCGAAACAGCGCCGCCCCAGCCCGTCTATGACGTGCCCGTGGCCCGCTTTGCGCTCCTGGACCTGGCCTGGCTATTCGCGCTGCCCTACACCATTGGGCTGGTATACCTGGTGCTGGGAGCCTTTGTCTATGGCGCACGACCCGGGTCGCGTGCGGGAGGCGCATTTTTGCTCCTCTGCCTGTCGGCCACCTGGATCTTTGGCCTGCTGTTCGACCTGGTGACCTGGCATTTTCTGGCGCGGCTGTGGATCGCCGCGCTGGCGTTTGCCTCCGGCGCGACCCTGCACCTGACCCTGGTGTTTCCAGAAGAGCGCAACGTGATCCGCCGCCAGCCGCTGCTGCGCTTTGTCCCGTATGCACCGGCAAGCCTGTTGTTCATCATCACCCAGGTCACCTATGACGATCCGGTTATGTATCTGGTGCTCCTGCGTTGGTGCTATCTGGCGTTGGGTCTGGCCATCACCGTCTTGTTGTTATCCGTGCTATACACCATGTTCCGGGGATCTTCGGCCCTCGTTCGACAGCAGAGCCGGCTGGTACTGGTGGGCATGGGCCTGGGATTTGGCCCCTTTGTTGCGTGGTTGCTGTCCAGTGCTGTCCTGCGAACCCAAAACCCGCTCGACGCCAAATACCTGATCCCATTCACCGTGGCCTTTCCACTATCCATTGCCTATGCCATTCTGCGGCACCAGCTCTTTGAAATTCGGCTGGTGTTGCGCCGGGGCCTGGTGTACGTGCTGCTCACCACGGTCTTGCTGGGATTGTACCTGCTGGGCGTGGGACTGTTGAGCTTTTTGTTCCAGGGCATGATCCAGGCCAATGACCCGCTGCTCCTGGCTGCGTTCGTGTTGGTGGTGGCCGTGCTGGTCAATCCGGTGCGCGAGCGCTTGCAGCTCTGGGTCGACAAGACCTTTTATCGCCAGCGCTACGATCACCGCCAGACGCTCCAAGAGTTCAGCCGGGCGCTCACCTTGCTGGTAGACCTGCCCGTGCTGCTGGCGCTCATTGTCCACCGCGTCGCCCAGACCCTGCAACTGGAAGAGGCCACTATGGTGCTATTGGATGCCGCGACCGACCAATACATGGTCCGCCAGAGCCTCCAAATGACCCCGGAGCACATGAGTGACATCGCTTTCCCGGCGCAGGGCAGATTGGCCCAACGCCTGCTGCACGAACGACGCCCGCTCTATTTCGAATCGGACCCCGAGCAAATGCTGGCAGACTTGACGCTGGCCGAGCGTGATCACCTTGACCAGTTGCGCGCGGTCCTGGTCATCCCGCTGGTGCTCAAGGACCAGCTCATCGGCTGGTTGGGATTGGGCCGCAAGCTATCCGAACGTCCCTATAACACCGAAGACCTGGAACTGCTGTCTACCCTGGCCGATCAGGCAGCGGTGGCGGTAGAAAACGCCCAACTCTTTGCCGAGCGACAGCGCCGCATCAATGAACTGGATTCATTGAACGAGATGGGCCGGGCCTTGAGTGCTTCTTTGCAGGTAGACAAGCTGCTGGACTTGGTTTACCAGCAAACGGTGCAGATGATGGGGGTTTGCAATTTTGCCCTGGCCCTGTATGATGAGAACACGCATATCATCTCAATCGAGTTGGCCTATGAAGATGACGAGCGCCAGTCCCCGGTGACCATCAAGTTGGGCCAAGGCCTCATCAGCCAGGTGATCCGAACGCGCCAACCCTTGCATCTGAACGGGGGCATCCCACCCGAGTTGGCCCTCACCGATACGACGACCGCGGCCTTACAGGCCCGTGCTCGCGCCTGGCTGGGCGTGCCGCTGGTGGTGGGCGAACGCGTGCTGGGCGTCCTCGCCATCCACGACCACGAGCACACCCATGCCTATGACCAAGAACACGTTACGGTGCTCTCGACCATCGCCGCCCAGGCCGCCGTAGCTATTGACAATGCCCGGCTATTCCAGGAACTGCAAAAGTTTAGCCACGAGTTGGAATTGCGCGTCCAAAAACGCACCGAAGAACTGGCCGCCGCCCTGCTGGCCCAGGAAACAGAGGCCCTGCGCAGCCAAAGCATCCTGGAAAGTATTGCCGATGGCGTGATTGTCGTGGGCACCACCGGCCAGGTGACCCTGGCCAACGAGGCCGCTGCGCAAATCCTGGGGGGCGACGTGCGCACATTGTCCCGGTGGGATACCACCAGCGAGGCCAACCCAGAGACGCCCGATCTCGGCGTACTGCTGAAGCACATGATCGGCTCCTCCATCGTCCCGCGCCCCCGGTTGCAGCCGCAACGCCAGGTGCTGGAGGGGAGTCAACAGGCCATCCAGGTCCATCTATCGCCGGTCATTGCGGCCAACGACGAGTTCCTGGGCGCCGTGGCCGTATTTCGCGACATCAGCCAGGAACTGGAAACCAACCGGGCCAAGACCGATTTTGTGAACACCGTCGCGCACGAATTGCGGTCCCCTCTCACCAGCATCAAGGGATTTTTGGACCTGCTTCTGGAAAGTCCAGACTATGAGCCTGACGAGGTACACGAAATGCTGTCGATGGCACGCAGCAGTAGCAATCGACTGCATCATCTCATCGAAGACCTGCTGGACGTGTCGCGGATCGAGGCGGGCAAGGTGGCTCTGAGCCAAGCGCCGGTGAACCTGGGCGACCTGATCGATTACACGCTCGCCACGCTCTATGTGCAGGCCGCCCCCAAGAACATAAGCATGACATCGGAAGTGCCAGATAACCTGCCCCTGATCCTGGGCGACCAGGACCGCGTGATCCAGGTGCTTACCAATCTCGTTTCCAATGCCATCAAATACACGCCAGATGGCGGCCGGGTCCACCTGATGGCGCAGCGCCAGAAGCAAATGGTGCGCGTGGCGGTCAAGGATTCGGGGATTGGCATTTCGCCAGCCGATCAACAACACCTGTTTGAAAAGTTTTTCCGGGTTAAAGACCCGGCCCTGCCTTCGGTCACGGGCACTGGCCTGGGCCTCTCTATCGCCAAAGGCATTGTCGAAATGCACGGCGGCCGCATGTCAGTAGAGAGCGCCGTGGGAAGTGGGAGTACGTTTAGCTTTACGTTGCCGGTGTACGTGGCAGACAACGTGTCTGCCATAGTCGCCTATGGCAGTGAGGTTGCACATGGATATGCGATCTGACGAGGCCCGCTGGGCTGCCACGCTAGAGGCATTGAATCGCCTGGGCCAGATCTCTACCTTTCCCCTGACCCAGGAGTATTTGTTGGGTCAGGTGCTCAAGGAGGCCCTGGGCCTGGTGTCGGCCACGGCCGGCAGTGCCAGCGTGGTGGACCCGGTCCAACACACCGGCCAGGTGTGCGCCTGGCACGGTCACAAGATTGCCCCGACCACAAGCTGGGACTGGGGCCAAGAGTACCTCCTGGGGCGCACGGCCCGGACGGGCGAAGGCCTGCTTGCAGGCCCAGAAGACCTGGCCCCGTCGTTCGCGCCGGCCCAGGCCCGCTCCCAGTTGGTGGTCCCCATGCGAGACCAGGGCGCCGTGTGGGGCGTGATTCACCTCAGCAGCGAGCAGCCTGGGGCCTTTAGCACCCTGGACCGTCACCTCATCCAGGCCCTGGCAGACCGGGCCGCGCAGGTGTGGTACATTGCGCAACTCGTTGAAAACGCAGCAAGCAAGGCCAATAACCTGGCCGTGCTAAACGAGTTGAGCCGGGCTTTTACCGCCGAGCTCAACCTGGACCGCCTATTGTTCGAGATTGTCAACGCCAGCGCCGAACTCGTCCAGGTGCCCCATGCCACGCTCTTTTTGAGCGAGGCCGTTTCGGGCGAACTGGTGCCCCGAGCCGTGTATGGACGCTCACTTGAACAGATCGATGCGCCAGAGAGCGGCGTCGACGTGTTGAGTTGGGTCCAGGAACACGCCACAGCGGTCTTGCTGCCCGATGTGCAACAACCTGCCGAACTGGCGCAAGCCGCGCCAGACTATATCTTGGCCCAACCCGGGTCGCTGATTTGCGTGCCGCTATTGTTCCCCGGCCGGGTCATGGGCGTCCTGGCAGTCGATGCCCCGGCGCCCCGCGTCTTGACCCTGGCTGATCAGATCTTGCTGGCGACCCTGGCCGACCAGGCGGCTGCGGCCATTGAAAACGTGCGCCTGCACGAAGCCGAACGCGAGCAGACCACCCAGATGGCCGCCCTGTACGAGGCCGCCGAGGCCATCACCTCTACCTTGCACATTCAGGACGTATTCAACCGCATCCTGGCCCAATTGCAGCGTGTGGTGGCCTATGACAGCGCCGCGTTATGGCTCCAAGAGGGCCAGCGCCTGCGCGTCGCGGCCGGGCACGGCTTCCCCAACCTGGACGAGATCCTGCAACTGGACGTGGACATTGACGAGAACCCCCTGTTTCGCGTGGTGGCCTCAAGCCGGCAACCGCTCGTCATTGCCGACGCCGAGTCAGATGAGCGCTTTCGTGCCCTGGGCGGTACCACCTATGTGCGATCCTGGATGGGCGTCCCGCTCATCATTCAGGACCGGGCCATTGGCTGCATCACCATCGACCGCCGCGAAGCCCGCCAGTTCACTGCCCGGGATGGCCGCCTGGCGATGGCCTTTGCCAGCCAGGGTGCCGTGGCCATCAGCACCGCCCGCCTCTTTGCCGACCTGGAACAGGTGCAACTGGATCTGCAAGATGCCAAGGACTTGAGTGACAACCTGATCGAGAATGCCAGTGATATGGTCTATGCACTCGATCTGGAAGGCCGGTTCACGCTGCTCAACCGGGCAGGCGAAGAGATCACCGGCTATCGCCGCCAAGATGTCATCGGGCAGCCATTCATCACGATCCTGGCGCCCGAATACGTGTCAGAGACGCTCAAGAAAATCAAGCTGCCCAAGGGAACCATCATCCCAACCTACGAAGTCGAGATCGTGGCCCAGGACGGCCTCCGCATCCCGCTGGAATTCAGCGCACGACCGCTGGAGCAAAAAGGGAGCGTGGTGGGCGTGGTGGGCGTGGCCCGAGATATTCGCGAGCGCAAAGCCGCCGAGGCCCTGACCCAGCAACGCACCCGCGAGCTGGCGGCAGTAAACGCCATCAGCACCGCGATGAGCTGGTCCTTGGACCTGAACAAGATCGCCCAGACCATCGTGCAAGAAATGGCCCGGGTCTTTGGTGTGGAGCAATGCGGTCTGGTCCTCTTGCAGCCAGGACGCGACTATGGCGAATTGATCGCGCAGGTACGCCCATCAGGCGTCATGGATCTGAACCTGGTGCGCATTCCCCTGACGGGCAATCAGTCCATGGAGCACATCCTGCAAACCCAGCAGCCGCTCTATGTGGCCGACGTGGACACCGATCCGCTGATTGCCAGCGTGCGCGATGCGCTGCGCGAGCGCGACATTCGGTCCCTGCTCATCGTACCGCTCATCAGCAAAGGCCAGATCATTGGCACCGTGGGGTTAGACAGCCTGGCAGAGTCGCGCGCCTTTTCCGAAGACGAGGTTCGGCTGGCTCAAACCCTGGCGAACCAGGCGGCCATCGCCATCGAAAACGCGCAGCTCTATGCGCAAACCGACGCCGCGCTGGCCCGGCGCGTCCAGGAACTAGACGCCATCGAAGAGATCGACCGCCAGCTCTCCTCCACACTCGACTATGACCAGGTGATCGAACTGGTGCTAGACAGTGCCGTGACGGCGACGATGGCCCAGGCCGGCATGATCGCCTTACTCGAACCCTCTGGCTACCTGAACATCCTGGCCTCACGGGGCTATCCGGCCGAGCTGCCGCCGGGCGCTCGGTGGCATATCGACCAAGGTGTGACGGGGCGCGTCGTGCGCACCGGCCAGTCCGCCCTGATCGCCAATGTGGACCAGGATCCCGATTATGCGGCCGTCATCGCGCTTTCACGGTCCGAACTGGCCGTGCCCATCCTGCGTGAAGACAAGGTGCTGGGTGTGCTCAACCTGGAAAGCCCCCAGGAAGGCGCTTTTCAGTCCGAGCACCTGTCCTTTGTGACCCACCTGGCCGAACACGCCGGGATCGCCATTGAAAATGCCCGGCTCTTTGCCGAAACCACCCGCCGCGCCCAAGAAATGGCCGGTCTGCTCCAAATATCGGCCATCGCCAGCAGCACCCTGCTCCTGGGCGATATGCTGCCCCAGGTGATGCAGCGCATCCTGGACCTGCTAGACGCACAGACGGGCACCACGCTACTGTTCGACGAGGCGCGCCAGGAACTGGTGGCGCAGTACATCGCCTCCGTGGGGGCCACGCCCGAACAGATCGAGGCATTCCACATATCTGTCCACAGCCCCAACTTTGCGTACAGTATCTTTCGCGCCGGCCGCTCCTATCGCACGCTCGATGCCCAAACCGACCCGCGCATCTTGCCCGCCTATCGTCCATTCATCGCCGAATTCAATGTCCACACGTTGCTGGGCGTACCCTTGCGGGTGGCCGACCGGATCATCGGCGAATTGTATGTGGCCAACAAGCGTGCTGGCGCCTTTACCCAAGAAGACGAAAACCTGCTCTCGACCGTCGCCACGCAACTGGCCGTAGCTATCGAAAACGTGCGCCTGTATCAGCTTACCGAAGAGGCCCTGGCCAAACGGGTAGACGAGCTAGAGGCAGTCCGGCGCATCGGCCAGGAACTCAACGCCACCCTGGACCTGGACCAAGTGCTCTCGGTGCTCATCCGCGAGGCAGTGGCAGCCACCTCATCCCATCATGGCAACATTGTGCTACAGGACCCTGCCACCCAGCAGTTCCATGTGGCTATTTGGCATGGCTATACAGACGACGAAGCCGCCATCCTGCGCACATTGGCGCCAGACCAGGGAACCAGCCTCACTGCCCAGGTGCTGCGCAGCGGCAAGCCGGACCTGGTGGCAGACGCGCGTCAAGAAGCCACGCCTGTATGTATCAAAAAGGAAACGCGCTCGGCGCTGGGGGTGCCCATCTTTTACGTGGGCGACGTGGTGGGGTCCATCAATTTGCGCAGCCTGGCGCCAAACGCCTTTCACACCCAGGACATGGCCTTCTTGCAGGCCCTGGCCGATCAGGCATCGGTGGCCATTGGCAACGCCCGGCGCTACCAGGAACAACTCCGCCAGGCCGACCAGTTGCGCCAGCGCGCCGACCAGCTCTCGAGCATGCTCCAGGTGGGCAACGCCCTACGCATGGACCTGAGCCTGGAAGACATGCTTACAGAAGTGGCTTATGCCATTGTAGAAGGCACTCCATTCAACATGGTGGGCCTGAGCGTGGCGGAAGGCAATCCGCCGATTTTGCGCCGCGTGACCGGCGCCGGCATGCCGCTCCCCATGCTACAAGAGTGGCAGGCCGTACGACAGCCCCTGTCACGGTTCCAAGTAGTCATGCAGGAAGAATTCCAGATCAGCCAGTCGTATTTTGTGCCCCGCGAGCGCCTGGAAGCCCTGCAAGATTGGCACATCGTGATTCCCAACCTGGGCGAGCAAGCGCGTCAGGAAGGCCAGTGGCAGCCCGGCGACAATCTTATGGTGCCCATGCGCGGCACCGACGGTGCACTCCTGGGTTACGTCACGCTGGACGATCCCCGCGATCACCAGCGGCCCACACGCCGGGTGGTAGAAACCCTCGAGATATTTGCCAACCAGGCAGCGGTCGCCATCGAAAACGCCCGCCTGTTTACCTCACTGGAGCGCCAGGTAGAAACCCAGCAGGGCCTGCTGGAAATGGCAACTGCCCTGCAAGGTATTCTGGATTCGCACCGGATTTACGAGATCCTGGCCGACTATTTGGAGCGCATGGTGGCGTTCGACAGCCTGACCTGCTATGAAGTAGACTGGCAGCTCCGACAGATCAGGGGCGGTTATGCGCGCGGGGTTAACGCGGACGAGATCATGGCCGAAACCTTCCCGGTCGAAGAGGGGATCACCGGTCACGTGGCCCGCACCGGCCAAGCCGAAATGGTCAATCATGCCCTGGATGATCCACGCACGGTCCAGGTCACCGGCACGCCCCTGGAGCCCGAGTCCATGCTGGCAATCCCCTTCCTGGCCCATGACCGGGTTTTGGGCGTGATGGACGTATACCGCAAGGGCGAAACGATCTTTAACGACCAGGAATTCGCCACCGCCCAGTTGTTCGCCAACCAGACCGCTGCCGCTGTCGAGAGCGCGCGCCTGTTCAGCGAAAGCCAGCGCCGGGTGCGCGAGCTGGCAGCCCTCAACGAGATGGCCCTGGCCCTGAGCGCCACACTAGACCTGCACGCCCTGGTAGAGATGGTATACCGCCAGACCACCCGTGTGATGGATGCCACCAACCTGTTCATCGCCCTGTACGATTCTGAAGAAAAGCTGGTCTCTTTTCCTCTGGCCGTAGAAGGCAACGAGCGCGTGGAACAGCGGGCTGACTTTGCGCCCCGCCATCGCGGACAGGGACTCACAGAACACATCATCGACACGGGCTTGCCGATCCTCATCGAGACCAATCTGGTCGAATGGCTGGACGAGCACGGCATCGCCCACATTGGCGAGGTGGCCCAGTCCTGGCTGGGCGTGCCACTCTATGTGGGCGAGCGGGTGAGCGGCGTGATTGCCGTGCAGAGCTATGCGCGCGAGAGAGCCTATGACGAAGAGCATATGTCCTTGCTCATGACCATCGCGGCCCAGGCTGCCGTCGCCATCGAAAACGCCCGGTTGTTTGAAGAAACCCAGCGCCGCCTGGGCGAAGTGGCAGCCCTGAACCGGGTAGGGCAAGCCATCAGCTCGGCCCTGAGCCTGAATGATCTGCTGGATGTGGTATATCAGCAAGCCAGCACCTTGATGGACACCACCAACTTTTACATTGCCCTGTATGACCCCGAGCACGACATGGTGAGCTTTCCGTTAAGCATCGACCAGTTTGACCTCGACCGGCAGCAGCGGCCCAGCGGCGAGGGCGCCACCGGCTATATCATTCGCACCGGCCAGCCGGTCCTGATCCGGGAGAATGCTGTCGAGTCCTTTGGGCGGCTGGGGATAGAGGCGGTGGGCACGCTGGCCCGTTCCTGGTTGGGCGTGCCCATGATGGCCGGCGAGCAGGTATTGGGCGTCATGGCCGTGCAAAGCTACGAGCACGAGCGCCTGTATGACAGCAGCCATCTGGATGTGCTATTGACTATCGCGGCCCAAACTGCCGTGGCTGTCGAAAACATTCGGCTCTACGTAGAGGCCCAGGCCCGCGTGGAAGAGATGACCAACCTCTATGGCATTAGCCTGGCCACCAGCTCGACCACCGACGTGAGCGAGGCCCTGAGCTACATCGCAGAAGGAACCTTGGCGCTGACCGGCGCGGCCCTGTGTATAGTGAGCGTGTGGAATCCGGCCACCGGCCAGCTGGAACGCCAGGCCCGAGCCGCCGAATCCACACGCCTGCTCGACGCGACCCAGGACCTGACGCCCCGGTCGGACGGGTTGTCTAGGCAGGTGTATGAAACCCGCCAGCCTCTCGTCGTCCCAGATGTCACGGCCATACCCGACTTTAACCCGGTGGCGATGGCCAGTGGCATCCGGTCGGCGGCCGCGGTTCCCATGCTGTTGCGTAACCAAGCCGTGGGCGTGCTATTTGTCAATTGCACCGAGGCCCACGCGTTCAGCACGCGCGAGATGCAACTGCTATCCTTCCTCGCCAACCAGGCCGCCATCGCCGTGGAAAGCTCGCGGCTCTTTGCCGAGATTCGCCAGTTTAGCCAGGAACTGGAACAGCGCGTAGAAGAACGCACGACCGAGTTGGCGATGGAAAAGGAACGCATCGAAACCCTGCACACCATCACTAGCGACCTGGTTGGCACCCTGGAACTGGACCCCTTGCTCGAGCGGGCCCTGGCCAAGCTGGTTCACATCACCCAGGCCGACCGTGGCGCGATCTTGTGGTTGGACCGGCGCCAGGAACTACTGTTGCATCGCGCAGCCTATGGCCGCCAAAAGGAACTGCCCGCCGGCGGCCAGCCCACCCCCTTCCGGCCCGGCGTGGGCCTGGCCGGCTGGGTCATGCAGCACCGGCAGCCCCTGCTGGTGCCCGACGTGCGCGCCGACGACCGCTGGCTGGAAACCGACTCGACTACCACAACCCATTCCATGATGCTGGTGCCGGTGGTGGCCGGTGACGACGTGCTGGGCGTGGCCTCGTTGAGCCATCCCCAGGCCAACTTTTTCAACGAAGACCAGTTGCGGCTGGTCGCCACCATCGTCGGCGAGCTGGGTATTGCGGCGCATAATGCCGAACTCTATGCCTATGTGCGCGAGCAAGCCGAGCGCATGGCCCAGATGTATCGCCAGCAAGAAGAAGAAGCGTCCAAGCTATCCGCGATCCTGGAGAGCATTGCCGACGGCGTGATGGTGAGCGATGCCCAGGACCGGATCATGCTGGCCAACCGAGCGGCAGAACACGTCCTGGGCACGCGCCTCGACGTGTTGACCGGGCAGGCGATCCGGCGCGTGATGGGCGGCCTGCTGGGCGAAGACGACGCGGCCTTTTACGACCTGCGCCAGGGCCTGGTGGCCGACCGGCAATCTCTGGCCCGCATCTTTGAGTGGGAGGGCCGGGTCATCAGCGCGCACATTGCGCCCATGTTCACCGGCGAACGCGACCTCATTGGCGCCGAGTTTATGGGACTGGTCACAGTATTCCGCGACATTACCAAAGAATACGAAGTGGACCGCATGAAAACCGACTTTGTGTCCACCGTATCCCACGAACTGCGCACACCACTGACTTCGATCAAGGGCTATGTGGACTTGATCCTGGATGGCGACGCCGGCGAGATCAACAGCGATGTGCGCGAGTTCCTTACCACTGTCCAACGCAACAGCGACCGGCTCACCGAGCTGATCAATGATCTACTGGACATATCGCGCATCGAAACCGGTCGCATCCAGCTCGACCTGGAGCCGGTGCGCATGACCACCGTGCTGGAAGATGTGCTGTCCAGCCAGCGCGTGCAGCTCGAAGAAAAAGACCTGGTGCTCCACGTGCATGCACCAACCGACCTGCCTCTGGTCTATGCCGATACCCAGCGGCTCTTTCGCATCCTGGTCAACCTGGTATCCAATGCCTACAAGTATACGCCGGCCGGCGGGTCTGTCACCATCACCGTCCACACCACCGAGCACATGGTCGAGGTGGATGTGCAAGACACCGGCATTGGCATCTCGGAACAAGACCTGCCGCGCCTCTTTTCCCGCTTTTTCCGTGCCGACGATCCCCTGGTGCGGGCGATCTCCGGCACCGGGCTGGGCCTGGCTATCTCGCGTTCCCTGGTCAACCTGCATGGGGGCGAGATGTGGGTCGCCAGCGAACTGGGGCACGGCAGTACATTCAGTTTTACCATCCCTCTGGTCGAGTCGGAGGAGCGCAATGCCAGTAGCACGAGACCCGATGCTGACCCAGACCCAATTCGCCAGATCGGTGGTTAACCCGATGGGGCACGCGGCAGAGATGGAGAACTAGTGTCCATGGTCGATCCTGCAGGCATCGAACACATCACTCAGCCGCACCAGCGATCCCGCTGGCGCCAGGCCCGGCGCGCCGCGCTGAACGCCCTGGTGCTGGCCGGGCTACTGGCGGTGCCAATCCTGGCCGTGCTGTGGGGCGTAGGTGCCTCGCCCCTGGCCGGAACCGCGTATCAGGCCCCGGTGGCAGCTTTGCTGGTGGCTGTCGTGACCGTATTGCTGGTTATGGTGTTGGAATCGCGCGTCCGCGATCGGGTAGACCGCCTGTTCTTTCATGCACCCCACCAGGCCCAAGAGGCGGTACAGCGCTTTGAGCAACGGTTGGATGGCGATTGGGATCTGGATGAACTGCTGCAAGCCCTGCTGGACGCTGCCGCTGCCACTACCCAGGCGCGCCACGTGGGGGTATGGCTGCGCCACGATCACCAGGACGTGTACCAGGCAGTGGCCGGGCGCCACCAGGACAGCCTCGAGGAAGCGCCGGACGGTTGGGCAGCCCTGCAAATAGACCAAAACCATCCGATGATCAATTATCTCCTGGGCACCGGTCATCTGTTGACCGCCGCCGAGTTTGAACAGCTCCCCCTGTTCAAACGCTTATGGCCCCAGGAGCAAGCCGTCTGGGAATCGCTGGCGGCCCAGGTGGTGGCCCCGTTGCCTAGCCAGGATGGCCTGATCGGCCTGCTGGTGGTGAGCGCACCGGCCGCCAACGACACCTATGCACCCGAGGTCCTGCTGGCGTTGGACCAGTTGGCCCATCAGGCGGCCCGGCCCGTGGCCGGCGCCCGGCAGAGTGCACGCGCGCAACAGTGCCTGGCCGAGCTAACGGCGCTGCACGACGCCTGTCTGGAATTGGGCGCCGCCCAGGAGGCGGACCAAATCTTGTATCTGGCTGCCACCTCGGCCTTGCACCTGACCAACTGCGACGTGGCATGGGCCTGGCTGCTGGACGAGAATACCAACCACTTGGTCTGCCGATCTGTCATCTCGCGCGAAGACGTGCGGCCCATCATCACCGCCGAGGCCGAATTCACCGAACTGGTCTTTCAGCACCACACGCTATTGGTGCAAGATGCCAGCACCGATCCGCGCGTCAAGTCGCTGGTCTCGGGGCCGGGCACGGGGGCGTTGGCGGCGGTGCCCTTGCCGGTGGGCCAGAAGCAACGGGGCATCCTGGTGATCCAGAATAGCGCGCCTCACTCGCTGCACCAGCATGCCGTAACCTTGCTAGAAACCCAGGCCCAATATGCCACACTGGCCATCGCCAAAGCACAGCTAGAAACCGAGTTGCGCCGTTTCAATCAGGAACTCGAGCTACGCATCGCCGAGCGCACCCAGGAACTCACCCAGGCCAACATCGCGCTACATCGCGAAAAAGACCAGATAGAAGCCCTGTACGAGATCGTCCGCGAGCTATCCACCAGCCCGCAGGTTGATCAGGTATTGGGCAAGGCCCTGCGACTGGCGGCGTCGGCCGTGGGCGCCGAACGCGGTTCGGTGATGGTGCTGGGGTCGCAATCCAGCCAACTGAGCATCAAGGTCATCTTGACTGCCGAGGGCCAACTCATCAGCACCAACCAGCCGACGCTGTTCCAGGCGGGCGTGGGGCTGGTGGGGTGGGTGGTCAAACACCAGCGGGCGGCGTTGGTGGCAGACGTGAACGAGGACCCGCGCTGGCAAGACGTGCCCGAGATGAAAGGCACGATTCGGTCGGCAGTGGCCGTGCCGTTGATCATCGATGCCCAAGAGTGCCTGGGCGTGTTGTTCCTGGCCCATGCGTCGCCGCACTATTTTGGCGCCGATCACCTCCGGGTCCTGTCGATTGTGGCGAACGAAATGGCCGTCGCCATCCACAACGCCGAGTTGGATCAATACGTCAGCAACCAGGCCGATGAATTGGCGCACGCCCTGCGGGAAAAAGAAACCACCCAGGAGCGCATGCGGGTGATCGTGGAAAACGTGGCCGATGGCGTGCTGGTGAACGATATGGAAGGCCAGATCCTGATGGTCAACCAGGCGGCCGAAGAGGTGCTGGGCATTCACGCGCGAACGATGGAGGGCCAACGCTGGCAGAATATTGGCAAAACGCTGGCGCCAGCGGGTTATGCCGAAGTGGCCGCCTTTATCACCGAGGCCACGGCCCGGGCCAGCTATGGCGGATTCCAGACCATCGAGCGCGTGTTTGACATTGCCGAGCGCGTGATCCAGGCGCGGCTGTCGCCGGTGATCACGCGCAGCGGCGAGGCGCTGGGTGTGGTGGCAGTCTTTGACGACATGACCTACGAGCGCGAGCTGGATCGTATCAAGACCGATTTTGTGTCCACCGTCTCGCACGAACTGCGCACGCCGCTCACCTCGATCAAAGGTTATGTCGATCTGGTGCTAGACGGCGACGCCGGCGAGATCAGCCCGGATGTGCGCGACTTTTTGCAGGTGGTCAAGACCAATAGTGATCGACTGACATCGCTGGTGGCGGACCTGCTGGACATCTCGCGGCTAGAAGCCGGACGCATCGCGCTAGACTGGACGCCGCTGCGCGTTCACGAGATCGTGGAACAGGTCATGGAAAACTTGACCGACCAGATCCAGGCCGGCGAGCTGACTGTGACGGTGGACGTGCCCAAACACCTGCCGGCGGTGCGGGGCGACCACGAGCGCGTGGCGCAGGTCATCGCCAACCTGCTGAGCAACGCCATCAAGTACACGCTGCCCGGCGGTCAGGTACACGTGCAGGCGCAGGCCAGCAGCACCCATGTGCAGATCAGTATCCAGGACTCGGGAATTGGCATTGCCCCCGACGACCAGGCGCGGCTCTTTACCAAGTTCTTTCGGGCCGACCATCCCCTGGTGCGTCAGGCCGGGGGCACCGGATTGGGTTTGCCCATCAGCAAGACCCTGGTAGAATTACACGGCGGCGAGATATGGGTGTCCAGTGAGGTGGACCAAGGCAGCACGTTCACCTTTACACTACCACTCATGGGACGTGATCATGGCCTCTGAACCCAGGACCTATGTATATGGCGAGTGGATGGCAACGCTGGTGCGTTGGGCGACGCTGATCCTGGCCTTTCTGCTCAACAATGTGGTGGGCGGAACCGGGCCGATGGAAAGCACGCTGCAGAACGCACTGATCCTGGTGGGCGCCATCCTCAACCTGATCCTCACGCTGGCGCTCTGGCGTGGGTTCCAGCCCACCCGGCGCTTTTGTCGCCTGAGCGTGGTCCTGGACATCTTGTTTCTCTCGCTAATCATCTATTTGCGGGGCGGCCTGTTTAGCACCACCTATGTGCTCTATTTCCCGGTCATATTTGCCACCGCGATCCGTTTTGGACTGAGCGAAAGCCTGCTCTACGCCCTGCTCATCGATATCACCTATGCCGGCGTGGTGCTGGCTGCCGAGCCCGGGGGCCCGGGGGCGCTCTCGTCATTGGGCTGGGCGCAACTGATCATCCGCGTGCTCGTGCTGGCCGGCGCGGCTGGCATCAGCGGGCTGCTGGCCGACCGCGAAAAGGCCCTGCGCGCCCAGTGGATCGCCTCGGACCGCCGGGCCACAGAGGCTCAGCGCCAACTGCAAGAGCTGAGCATGGTTCAAGAGATCAACCAACTGATCCTGCAACATCCCAGCGACCTGGGGCGCGTGCTGGCCGGGGTATCCCAGGTGGTGCAAAGCCGGCTCGACTGCACCCTCGTCTCCATTTGCCTGTCGCAGCCCGGGGGCGCAGAAACCGATTCGTACTATGTGAGCGATGGCAACACAGACGCGCCGCGCCCGCTGCGCTATCCGCTGGCGGCTGGGATCGGATACCAGGTGTTCCAAACCGGCGAGGCGCTAAACGTACCCGATGTCACGCAGCACCCCGGATATGAAGCAGTCTTTGCTCAGACGCGGGCCGAGTTGTGTGTGCCCATGCGGATCAAGGACCGGGTGTTGGGCGTCATCGAAGCGATCAGCGAGCAGCCACACGTCTTTGGCGCCAGCGATGAGCGTGTATTGAGCATTGTCGCCGGCCAGGCGGCGATGGCGGTCGAGAATGCGCACCTGTTCACAGCCAGCCAGCGCCAGGTTGCCGAACTGACCATCCTGAACCAGATCGGCCAGGCCCTGGGCACCACGCTGCACCAGGACGAACTGCTGGAGCTGATCTATCAACAGGCCAGCCGGGTCATGGACACGCGCAACTTTTACATTGCCATGTACGACGAGGCCACCGAATCCGTCAGCTTTCCCCTGGCCGTGCGCGATGGGCAGCGGCAGCAGTGGCGCACCTATCGCCGGCGCAACGGCCCGGCCGAATATGTCGTGCGCCAACGCCAGTCATTGCTCATCGCCCGCGAGGTGGCGCAACGCTTTCAGGAACTCGGCATCGACTTTCCCGGCCAAATCCCCAACTCGTGGCTGGGCGTGCCAATGGTCGTGGGCGACCAGGTGCTGGGCGTTATGGCGCTGCAAAGCCACGAGCCCGGGCATTCATATGACCAAGACCATCAACGGCTGTTAGCCACCATCGCCGGGCAGGCGGCCGTTGCCCTGGAAAACACGCGTCTGTATGCCGAAACGCGCCGCCAGGCCGAGCGGTCCATCATCCTCAAATGGGTATCTACCATGGTGGATGCCTTTGCAGACCCCCAGGGCGCGTTGGATGGGATTGCCGCCTCGACCCGCACGGCGCTGGGTTGCTCGAGCGCCGTCATCCTGGCCCGCGAGCCCGGCCGGTCAGCCCTGTCACTGGTCGCGGCGCAAGGGATCACCACGGCCCAACGCGAACAATTGCAGCAGTGGGCGCCGGATCCGGACAGCCCAACGGCCACCCTGACCGGCACGCGTTGGAGCATAGAAGACGTGCGTACGCAATCGCTCGCTGGCGCTCCCTGGACCGATTTTGAAAACTGGCAGGCCTGGGCCGAGGTTCCCCTGCGCGGCCGGCAAGAGATCTTGGGCTGCCTGCTGACCGGCTATGAGCAACCGCATCACCTGACAGAACAAGAAGACGAACTGCTGGTGGCCTTGGCCGCCCAGGCAGCCGTGGCGCTGGAAACCGCACGCCTGATGCAAAAGACCGAGCGCCGCGCCCGCGAGCTGAGTACCCTGTACGAGGTGGGCCAGATCATCACCTCTTCGCTAGACCTGGATACCGTGCTAGATCGCATCATGCACCAGGCCGTAGACCTGCTCGAGGTTGAAGCCGGGTCGCTGGTGTTGGTAGACCGGGCATCAGGCGAGTTGGTATTTCGCATCGCTCTGGGAACCAAAGGCAGCCAGGTGCAGGGCCTGCGCCTGCCGCCTGGAACCGGCGTGGTGGGTCAGGTGGCGATCACCGGAGACCCGGTGTGCGTGAATGACGCCCAGCGCGATCCGCGTTTTTACCCCGGTACAGACGCCGCATCTGGCTTTAACACCCGCTCGATCCTGGCGGTCCCGCTGATCAGCCACGAACAGACCATCGGCGTCATCGAGGTAATGAACCGCCAGGACAACCGGCCCTTCCTGCTGGAGCACCTGGACCTGCTCACCGCGTTTGCGGCCCAGGCAGCCATCGCCGTTGAGAATGCCCAACTCTACCAGCGCACCGACGAGGCGCTGGCCCGGCGCGTCCACGAGCTCACCACCATTGCCGAGGTCGACCACCAGTTGGCCGCCACGCTAGACTTTGAGCACGTGAACGATCTGGTGATCGAAGGGGCCATGCAGGCTACCAACGCCTCGGCGGCCCTGGTGGCCCTGCTGGACGAGACGGGCCAGAACTTGCTGCTGATGTCGCAGCGCGGCTATCCGCCCGAAATTCGGCGGTACCAGTTTGAGCCGTGGCCGGTGAACCGGGGCATCATTGGCTATGTGGCACGCACCGGGCAACCCGCGCTGCTGGGCGATGTGCAGCAGGCGCCCGACTATGTGGCGGTCATCCCAACCACCCGCTCCCAACTCAGCGTGCCCATCCTGCGCGAAGAAGGCCAGGTGATCGGCGCCGTGGCCCTGGAAAGCAGCCGGCAGAACGCCTTTAGCGCCGAAGACCTGCGCTTTGTACAACATCTGGCCGAGCACGCCGGCATCGCCATGCAAAACGCCCGGTTGTTTGCCGAGTTGCAGCGAGCCAACCGGGAATTGCAGGCCCTCAGCGACGCCAAAACCGAGTTCGTCTCCATCGTCTCGCACGAATTGCGCACACCCATGACCTCTATCAAGGGTTATGTAGACCTGATCCTGGAAGACGAGCAGGTGGACGAAGAGGTGCGCGAATTCTTGCAGGTGGTCCAGGAAAACACCGACCGCCTGGCCAAGCTGGTGGCCGATTTGCTCGACATCTCGCGCATCGAGGCCGGGCGCATCCGCCTCTCGTGCCAGCCCATGAGCCTGGTCGATGTGACTGATCTGGTGGTGGATACCCTGACCGCCCGGATCCTGGAAAAGCAGCTTCGGTTGACGGTGGCACCCCTGGACGATGTGCCGCTGGTCTGGGGCGACCGTGACCGCGTCACCCAGATCATGCTCAATCTGGTGAGCAATGCCGTCAAATACACGCCCGCCGGCGGGTCCGTGCACATTGCGGCCCAGTCCGTAGACGAGGGAGTGCAGGTAGCTGTGTCCGATACGGGCATTGGCATTTCGGTGGCGGATCAAGCGCACCTGTTTGAGAATTTCTTTCGGGCAGACCATCCGCTGGTGCGTCAGGAGCCGGGCACGGGCCTGGGCCTGTCCATCGTCAAATCGTTGGTCGAACTGCACGGAGGGCGCGTGTGGGTCGATAGCCAGGTCGACGAGGGCAGCACGTTCTATTTCACCCTGCCGGTGAACGAGCCAAGCCCCGCAGAATCTCTGGGAGAAGCCGCATGAATAGCACAAGAGGACCGCTCTGGTCAAATCCCGAGCAGCCCGAGCCGCCCCGCCCCGGCCACGGCATGGTATTGCCTATCGCCAGCGAGATCGATGTGTATGGAGCCACTCGTTACACCCGGCACCTGGCCCTGAACCTGGGTTTTAACGAAGCCGACCAGGTCCGCATCGAAACGGTGATACTCGAGTTGGGGCGCAACATTGTGCAGCACGCCGGCCACGGCGAGATCGTGATCCGCGTGGTGAGCCGCCAGGACCGGTTGGGGCTTCAGGTGCGCGCCCTGGACCGGGGGCCGGGGATTCCCGACATCGAGCTGGCGCTGCAAGACGGGTATTCGACATCTGGCAGCCTGGGCATGGGCCTGGGCGCCACGCGCCGCCTGATGGACGAATTCAGCATCGAATCGGGCGCCGGCCGGGGTACGTCCGTCACAGCCACCAAATGGGTGCCCGAGCGCCGGCCAGACGCCGGCCGCGAATAAGGAGCCTTGATCATGAAGGGCAATAATGGTCCCTCCAGCCGCCGGGTAGCCAATCTGGAAGCCCTACACCAGATTGGTTTGGCCTTGGCTGCCATTCGCGAGCCAGAAGAACTGGTCCAGCGCGCCGCAGACATTGTGCGCGAGGCATTTGGCTTTTATTACGTGATCTTTTTGGCATATGACCCGGTGAAACAAGACCTGGGGCCGGCCGCCTATAGCGGGCAGGGCACCATGCCACCCAAGCACCTGCGCTTGCCGCTGGACCTGGGGCTCACCGGGCGCGCAGCCCAGGAACGTCAGCCAATCATCGCCAATGACGTGACCCAGGATCCGCACTATGTCCAGGGCGGCGTACCCGGCGTCCAGTCCGAGGGTGCATTCCCCGTCCAACGCGCCGAACGGCTCTTTGGCGTTCTGAGCATCACCAGCCAGGAAACACACGCCTTTGACGACGAAGCTGTGCGCACACTCACTGCCCTGGCTAATCAGGTGGCGGTGGCCCTGGAAAACGCCCAACTCTTTGTCAGCAGCCAGCAGCGCGTGCAAGAACTGGGCCTGCTGACCGAGATCAGCACAGCCCTCAACCAGACGCTGACTCTGGAAGAGACGCTGAACCGCGTGCTCCAGGTCCTGGTAGATATGCTGGGCGAGATACAGTGCTTTATCGCCCTGATCGACGAGCCAACGGATACACTGCGGATCGTGGCGGCGCGGCACATGACGGCGGACCGGGTGCACGAATTTAACCAGCGCGCGGTGCCCCGGGATGCCGGGTCGTTTGGCATGGCTATCCAGACCAACACCGTCGTCGAGGTCGCCGATACGCACGCCGACGCGCGCGTGCAGGCCGGTCTATTACACCCGTCAGACGAACTGCCCAACCAGGCAACCAGCATACCCTTGCGGACTGGCATCGGCCAGATCATTGGCGTGCTGACGTTGGGGACCCTGCTGGGCGATGAGAACACGCGCCGGCTGGTGTTGGCCCTGGCAGACTTGAGCGCCGTGGCCATTCAGCGGGCCCGCCAATTTGACACAGAACAGCGCCGGCGCCAGGAGGCCACTACGCTGCGTGATGTGAGCGCGGCTATCACCGCCTCTCTGGACCTGCCTACTATTCTGAATGCCATCTATGAAGTGACGGCCCCCACCTTGAACGCCGATACCTTTTACGTGGCCCTGTATCATCCCGAGCAGCAAGAACTCTCTTTTGATTTCATCGTGGACGCCGGCGCACCCATGGATTCGTTCCGCTACTCGGTGGAGCAGGGCACCGGACTGGCCGCGTGGGTGATCCAGCACCGCCAGCCATTGCTGCTGCACGACGTGCAGCGTGACGCCCCGGTGGACCCGGTCCAGATGGGCGAGGTCGTACGCTCGTCAGTGCTGGTGCCCATCCAGCGCCAGGACCGGCTCATCGGCGTGATCGCAGCCCAGAGCCAGCAGGCCAACACGTTTGATGAACGCGATCAATGGCTCCTCAGCGCCGTGGCCGATCAGGCAGCCACCGCCATCCACAACGCCCAACTATTTGACCAGATTCGCCAGGCCGAGGCCCAGCTCAATCGCCAGGTGCAAACCCTCACCACCCTGCTGCGCGTGGCCCGAGACCTGCAGGCCCCCGGCGATCTGCAACCCAAGCTAGATCTCATCGCCCAGGGCATTGTGGATGCCAACCTGTGGCGGCGCGCCGTGATCACGGTCTTTGACCAGCACTGGCAAGCCACCGCCATGGGCGCCGCCGGCCTGACCCCGGCCGAGCTAGAGCGGCTCGATACGCTGCCGTCCAAAAACCGCGAGCAGCGCGAGCTCTTTTACCAGGAACGATTTCGCGTCAGCGTCTCATATTATATCCCCCACGACGCCGACCTGACCCCAGAAGACTCGATCCAGAGCCAGCGCTCGGCCCAGGAATTCATAGATTGGCATCCCCGCGACCGTCTGCTGGTGCCCTTGTACGGCGAAAGGGGCCGCGTCATCGGGCAGCTCTCCGTAGACGATCCGGTGGATGGTCGCCGCCCCTCGGTCGAATCGCTCCAGCCGCTAGAGTTGTTCGCCAATCAGGCGGCTATGGCCGTCGAAAGCTACCGGCTGTTTGCCGAAATGCGAGTGATGAACCAGGACCTGGAAGCCATGCTGGATAGCCAGCGCGATCTCTTGGCGGTGGTGCAAGAACTGTCCAGCCCGGTGATGCCCGTGTTTGAAGGCGTGCTCGTGATGCCACTGGTGGGCGGCATCGACGCGGCTCGCGCGCACCTGATCACCCGGACCTTGCTCAACGCCATCGAGCGAGAACGAGCGCACGTGATCATTGTCGACATCACCGGCGTGCCGGTGATGGATAGCCACGTGGCGCGCTACCTGGCCGAAGCCATGCAGGCCACCCGGATGGTGGGCGCCGAACCCGTATTGGTAGGCATCACCCCGGCCGTGGCGCAAACCGTGGTCGAGATTCGGGCCGATCTGGGTGATGTCACCACGCGCAGCGACCTGCAGAGCGGCGTGGCCTATGCCCTGCGCCGACTGAACCGCAAGAAACCCGGCCGGTTCCCCACAATGAGCACGCAGCAGGAGGACCAACCATGAGCGACACGATACGGATACCCATCTTGCAGATTGAGCGCTTTCTGGTAGCCTCGATCCAGGTGGCCTTGCACGACGCCAGCGCCGTCCAGTTCAAAGACGACCTGCTGCACGAGATCCACCGCACCAAGGCCCGCGGCCTCATCCTGGACCTCACCGCCATGGACGTCGTGGACAGCTTCCTGGGCAAA
>JAHJIN010000284.1 GCA_018823415.1 Chloroflexota bacterium
CTACGATGAGTCCACAATCAAAAGCCAGCAAAGGTAGCTGATGTGGACTCGGTGAGGGATTCGAGAACCCGGTCTACCAGGACCTCGAATCCATCACCGAGCCCGCCCTTGACGCGGACCGTCCAAATCCACAATACGGCTGACGCCGTTCCCTGCCGCCAGGGGCGCGCCAGGGGCCTACAATATGCTGCCGAGCCTACCCTTGCCCGATACAGTGACGGCCTTGTAGGGCGCCTAGCTCGCGTGAGCCCCCGACGCCGGCGGCCGGTACTGCCTGGAGATAGTATAGCACGCTGAGATCGGCGTGTCAATACTGGTAGTACGGTGGTGCTGGACAAAGAGCTGGTGCCATTCCTGGGGATACCATCCTTATGCTGCTTCGTGCTGGGGGGGACACGACGCAGGGTGGTCGGTGCCTCGGGTCAGTGGCAACGTCTGACCCAAGTGGGCCTGGTGTGCAGGCTACTGCGTTGGAGCAGGAGTAGACTCCAACGGGAGCAACTCGGGCCTGATTCGGTAGGCGACCGGCTGCTCCTCCCACAGCAATGGCACCAGCTCCCCGGCCAGCGCCGGGCTAGAACGCGCGGACCTCGGCCGCGCCGATGACCTGGACGATGACCGCCGGCAGGTAGGCCGGAAAGATCCGCGACAGGTCCGCCTGGACCGTCACCTCCACCTGGGGCAGCGCGCCGCTCCCGCCGGGATTGATCACCCGGATGCGCGTCACCCGGGCGCGCACGCCCTGCTGGGTCAGGTAGATCACATTGCGGCTGGTATAGTCCTGGGCCACCACCGCCGCGTGGTCGGTGAGCCGGACCTGGCCCGTCTGGCGCAGGTGGTCCCAGTCCACTTCCTGTGCCGCGGCCAGGGCCGCCAGGTCGGCCCCCTTCTGGATCTCGCCGCGGGCGTGCATGTAGCGGCCCACCTCGACGCTCAGGACCAACAGCGGCACGATGATCAGGGCAATGAACATCGCCCACCAGGTCATGCTATAGCCAGCTTCGCCTCGTTTCCCAGTCATGTCCGCTCCTCATCGTGCGCCTGGTCGCCGGGTCAGGGCCGACCCGGCGACCAGCCGGTCACCAGCCTTCCATGCGGCCCTCGGCCTCGCCGCGGACGGTCAGCTGCGGCAGGCCCATCCAGGCCAGCAGGTTGGGCGGTTGGTAGGTGATGCGCAGCCGCAGGTTGGAGCCCACCACGCCGCCGGGGGCCAGCACTTGGGCCGTGGCCCCGCCCAGGCCGGCGTTCGTGGTAAACCCCAACGCTTCGACTCGCGCCACCCCACCGGGATTGTTCTGGGCCACCACGCCCCGGCGCACGCCATAGCGCGCGGCCTCCTGGACCGTCTGCTGGGCATAGACGGTCCAGCCAAACTGGACGATGACCAGAAAGAGCAGGAACACGATGGGTAACGTGACGGCCGCCTCGACGAGCTCGACGCCGTGCTCTTGGTGCAGGCGGTGCATGATCCGTCGTTTCATGGCGCCACTCCGTAACCGTGTCAGTGAGTTAGAACCCCAGTTGCTTGGGCAGGCCGTTGACAAAAGTGCCCATCTGCCCGCCGAAGGTGCCGAACGCGACCACACACACCACCACAAAGATGGCGATGAGGCCGGCGACCTCGGTCATCTCGATCCCGTCCTCGCGGGCCGTGGCGGCCTGGACGCGGCAGTAGACCTTTACTGTCTTCTCCTTCAACGTGTCTAGCATGGTATGCTCTCCTTTCCTTGTCAGCTAAGTTGGGTGGTTGATCGTGCGCTAGTGGTGCTGCCAGTTACAACGTCAAGATGCTGTCAGATCGAAACCGCGTGGTGGGCTGCACATCACCCCCTTCCCTGTTGCTCTGTCTATATCTTACCACAGTGGAGCGGTCCAGATGAGTAACGGTTTAGGCCCAAGACGGTTCAGTTAAGGATCACCACCGCTTCCGCGAACGATTTGGTGGGCTGCGGCCAGTGGGCATGTTCGGGCCGTTTCCGTTTGAACTTGGACATCTTGCGTTTGACGACGCGCGGATTGGACCGATTATCGCGC
>JAHJIN010000285.1 GCA_018823415.1 Chloroflexota bacterium
AGGTCCAGGATGCGTTGGACCGGCACGGCCAGGGTCTCGTCCAGGCGGAAGCTCTCCCGGGCGACCCGCTGCAACTTGTGGGCGTTGTCCAACGGATCGGGGAGATGATGGCCACTGAGTTCATACAACTGGCTGGCCAGATCGACCACGGGCAGGTCTGCCAGATCGTCCAGGGTGGGTTCCTGAGTCAGGACCAGGCCGCTGGTGACCCCAAAGATATCGGAAAAGGGTTCGATCCGGCGGTAGGCGCTGGAGAGCGTCACTGTTTGGGGACCTCCTCCCGAGCCGGTTCTAGCGGCCAGGCGAAGCTAGAACCGGCGCAGAGCGAGGCCATCGGCATCTGGCTAATGTCATAGCCCGCTAATTCCAGGGGGCACTTACCCCGAATGCGTGGTTGGGCGTCTTGGGAAAACGGTGTGAAGCGATACACTTTCTCAAAGACGCCCACGCTTCGCGACAGCCGGGCACTGGCGATGTTGTCAAAGCCGCAGAAATTCTGGTACTGCTGATCGAACCGGCGGATCACCAACTCCACGGCGTTGTTGGTGCGCGGGATGATGGTACTCTCGATGCCGTTGACCAGCGTGGGCCAGTGGTGGTCCACGCGCAGCGAGTCAAAGATGGCGACTGCGGCGGGCGTCTCGCGCACGCATTGTTTTCGTTGAGCCCGTACCTTCTCGTAGCGTTTCTGCGCGGTGCGTTTGGTGCGGGCGGCAAAGATGTGGTAGATCTGGCCCTTGAGGGCCACGGCGGCCGGATGTGTTGCGGCAAACTGGGCACCGTAGACCTGCTTGAAGTGCTGCTGCACGTCCTGTTGGGCATGGAAGATACACTCGTGATGCTGGGCCTGGGCGAAAACCTGGGCCATGACCCGGCTGTAGTCTTGGCGCAAGTCCGTGATCACGATTTTGGGCTGATAGCCTTTGGCCCGCAAGGCCAGCAAGAAGGTTCGCGCACTGTCCTTGTTGTTGTAGGGGTAGATGGCGATATGCAAGAGGTCATAGGTGTAGACATCCACGGCCAGGTAGACGTACATCCAACGGCGCATCTTGCCGGCGGGTTTGTCGTTCTGCGGCACCAGCACATATTTCTCATCCACGCCCACCACGCCACTGGACTTCACGACCCCAAACAGAGCCGCCACGGGCAACAACTCATAGCCCCAGGCACTGACCCAGCGGTAGACGGTCATGCTGGTCACGCCCAGGGCGGTGCCCGTACGGCGGTAGGTACTGTGCCCCCAAACATACATCTGCACGCTCAACAGATGCACCGTGGTCCGATAACGCGAGTAAGGTACCAGACCGGGTGGCAGGTTGGTGAAGCTCCCTTTGTCACAGGCCACGTTGCGACAGTAGTAGCGATACACGGCCACGGTCTGCAGGTCTCCGGCCTCGTCGTAATACTTCTTCAAGCGGGGCTGTTGACTCTTCCGCACTACATGGGTCGAACCACAATAGATACAGCGCACCGCGCCATCAGTCACCGCGTCCCACTGGCCGAAGACGACCCGTTCCACCCGCAGCAGCCAGGGCAGTGGCTGGAGTGGGGGCTGAACTACGATCCCCACCTCAGCCGCCAGGGTTTGCAGGTCCGCCACCGCCAGTTGTTCGGCGGGCGTCAAGCCCGTGCCCGCCGCCAGTTTCTCCAGCAGGGTGGTCACCAGGGTCAGCAATTCCGTCACCAGCCACTCGTCGCGCGGCCGGATGCTCTCCGCCGTGACCTGATAGCGCCGCCCCAACTCCTGGCGCAAGGCCGTCCAGCCACTCTGCTCCACTGCCTGGCGTACCTGGCGCTCGCTGACCGGCACGCCTTGCTTCTGCAGGTAGTGATAGACGCGCTGCACTCCCCACCAGGGAAAAGCAGCGCACACGGTCACCACGCGCGTCCGCAATTCATTCGTCAAGGGCTCGGCCGTGTCCAGGCTCAACAGATTAGCCCAATCCCCAGCCAGCCAGTAGCGCTCCAGGCGGCTGATGTTGGGCTGGGGCATCCCAAACCAACGCGCCAACTGCTCCTGGGACACAAAGGGGGTTCGCCCATCGCGCGTGCGGCGCCCCCGGCGCGGGGAACCTGGCACTGCCAGCCCGCGCAAGCCGTGCAGCAGCACCCGGGTCCGAAAAGGATGGTCCCCAGCTACGGACCAGGTGAAATGCCCGCACAGAGTCGCCGTGTAGCCGCCATCCGCAGCCGGGACCACCTCCACCCAGGGTTCTTCGCGCCCGCAGACCACGCAGCCCAGTCCCAGGGCTCCAGATCCAGGACCCAACTCCGTTGGTTCCAGTTCAGGCCAGGCCAGAGACAGCGCTTGCCCCTGCCACCACGCGCTCACGGCCAGACCCAGATAGCCGACCAGCAGCAGGCGCTGACTCTGCCACCCCAGCCAGTGGATGCTGCGCCATTCGGGCTGCCATCGCAGTTGAGGCCACAGGATCCCGGTGCTTTGCCAGAGCCACAGCCCCACAGGAACCAGGCAGATCCACGCTGGTCCCACCACCCCACTGCAGAACCACAAACTCCCCAGCAGCCCGCTACGCAGCAATGGCAGGTGGATCGTGCCCCGCAGGTGCCGCCAGAGACACGCCGGGGCACATTGCCCCGGCGCGGTACAACGACCACGCCGCTGCAGAACTGGCGCCCCACTGCCTGCCTGTGGGCGGTAGGCCAACCAACCAGCTACACTGTCGGGCATCTGGCCCCCCAGGACCAGAACCAGCAGCCCCAGTACGACCAACAGATGCCATCGCACCAGAGCCAGTTGAACCAAACGCCGTTTTGTGGTACACTGCATGGGAGCCAACCTCGCGTTGTGATGAGCCAGGGTCTATTGTACCCCATCTCGCGAGTTGGCTCAATCTTATTTTATGGGCAACCGAGGCCCCCTTTTTGGACCCTTTTACGGAGCCCAGGACCCCTTTTTACCCCTGTGGGAGGTCCCTAACTTGATACGCTCTCGGCGCTGGCCTGGAGGAACAGAAAGGTCGTAAAGTAGCACTTTTCGCGGGCCAGGTCCTGCACCAGGTGAAAACGCAAGCGAGTGTAGAAACGCAGGGGCAAGTAGGGCGATGGGGACCAGGCGACGGCGGGGGGCCGGGTGCGGGTGCGCTCGGCGATGTAGAAGGCGTCTTTCTGGTCACACTTGTCGTCCTGGGCGAAGCACTTCTTGAACCACTTGACCCAGCGGGGGTTGAGCGGGAACAGGCGCAGGTCATGGGGGGCCAGGTCGGGGTCGGCGGCGAGCTGGAGGAAGAACGGCAACCAGAGGTAGCCAGTGGCCTCGCCGGACAGGTCCACGCCGTCAAAGGCATAGGTGTCCAGGGCCTCCAGCATGAGGCGTTTGGCTTGGGCATAGCCCCCGGGCGAGTTGTCGACCGCCACGTGAGGTTCCAGGGCCTGGCCATCGGGCAAGAGCAGGCACAGGTCGGCCCGTTTGAGACTGAAATCGACTCCGACTTGCAAACGGTGGGCCATGAGTGAATCTCCTTTCATGA
>JAHJIN010000286.1 GCA_018823415.1 Chloroflexota bacterium
CATCAGCGGGCTGGTGAGCGTACAAAGCGCAGCCATCGTTTGCGAAACAGCTTCGGGCACGAGACCACCTCGGAAGAGAATGATCCCTATCGTACCCGATCTTGCGCTCGTTGGCTACCCCAATTTAGCGGAAACTATAGTGGAAGCCTCTTGTCTTACCGAAAGCCATGCGATGCACAAAGTTACTCATCGAGTCCGAAGGATCAATCATTTCAAAGTTCAGATTCTGCAGGGTCTCCCTGGGAATCGCAACAGACAAGATCGGCTTTGTCTCCATATATCCACTCTGGGTATTCAAGAGTTCGCTGACGGCGTTGACTATGACCATCTTGACAGGTAGGAGTGCGAACAACTCTCTGGCGATGCGCAATACACACCCACAGATGTAGTCTTGATACAGTGCGTAGAACTTGCTTTTCGGCATCTGCTTCACTGAAAGCTTGCTGCTTTTCAGCAAGCTTTTGACTTCCGAAGGAACGACATCCTCGCCGCGCACATACAGAACTGCTTCAACGAGAGATCTATCGTGTACCTGGAACTTCACAGAGGAACCCAGCTCCGCAATATCACTGAAGGGATCTGTCTGTCTGATCGCATCAAGGTAAGCTTCTTGATCGCCCAAAAGCACTTGGCTAGCAAGCTCGCAGGTGGCTTCCCAGTCTGTATATTCTTGCTCATGTGTTTTGAGAGACTCCTGATACTCCCGCTCGTCAGTTTCTCTGGCCTCTTCCACAGCCTTTGCGAGTTCATCACGTTTCGAATCAACGCGCTTTAGCATTTTGTCAGCAAGACTTGGCTTGAACCCATCCAATGCAGCCTGCGCCAACTCCTCATGGGTGTGTGTCTTTCCAGGCTCTGCTGGTGGAACAGCGGACTTGATCGCTTCCCAATTCCAAGGATCGCTACATTCTTTGTGAACCGACAACAACAGATCGATGTGGTTTTCATAGACCTCGACCTCGTAGGCTGCGCGTTCTAGCCCTTGCATTCTCTCAAGCTGTTTGCGTTGCCTTTCGAGTTCGCGACGACGGCGTTGAGCATCTCGCTCTGATCGACGGCTCGCCGCTTCCATCGAGCGCAAAGTCCCTTTCCATCCCATTTGATTTCCTCCCCTCGTGGGCGTTGCCAATATCCCGGAAAGGACCTACTCACCCCCCAGCACCATCCCCTCCAGCCACGTCGTCATCCGCTCCAGGGCCGCCAGCACCTGCCGGGCCTCGTCCTCCTGGATGGTCAGGGGAGGCAGAAGCTGGCTCACGGACTGGTCGTTGTTGGCATAGATGGTGAGGACGCCGTGGTGAAAGCCGGCCACGGTCATGAGGGGGCCACACATCTCGGAGGCCCATTTCAGCCCCATCATCAGCCCCCGCTGGCGGACCTCTACCAGGACGCCGGGGTGCCGGGCCTGCAATTCGGCCAGGCCCTCCCGGAACAGCCCGGCCATCGCCTGCACGTGGGCCAGGAACGCCGGCTCTTCCAGCATCGCCAGCACCTCCAGCGCCACATAGCATCCCACCTCGGCCCCGCCACAGGTGGACACGTGGATAAAGGGGTGCTCGTGGAGGAAGGGGTTCAGGTGGTCGCGGTAGATGGTGGCGGACAGGGGATAGATGCCGCCGCCCAGCCCCTTGGCCGTCACGATAATGTCCGGCACCACACCGTACGTGTCGATGCCCCACATCGCGCCGCAACGGCCCAGCCCGGCCTGCACCTCGTCCATGACCATGACCGCGCCGTGCCGGTCGCACAGGGTGCGCACGCCGGCGTAATAGTCCTCCGGCGGGATGGGCATGCCCAGGGTGGCCGGGATGGTCTCGAACAGGACGGCTGCCGCGCCGGCAGTAGCGGCGTCGCCCATCGCGGCCTCTAGCGCGTCCAGATCGCCAAAGGGGACGCGGGAAAAACCCGGGGGCAGCGGCGCAAAGGGTAAGCTGAACTCGTCTTCCCCGGCGGCCAGGGCGAACCCGGTGTGGCCGTGGTAGCCGCCCCGGGCCGAGATGACCTGGGACCGGCCGGTGTGCGCCCGGGCCAGCTTGATGGCCAGGTCGATGGCCTCACCGCCCCCCACGCCAAACACCACGCGGTTCAGGTCGCCCGGCGAGAGGGCCGCCAGCCGCTCGCCCAGCAGCGCCCGGTGCTCGCTGATAAAATGGTGGTTGCCAATGTCCAGCTCGTCCAGGGCGCGTTTGAGCGCGGCGACGACGCGAGGGTGGCGGTGGCCTAGGTTGTACACCCCGCCGTTGCAGTGGCAGTCGATGAGCCGGCGCTGCCCGTCCACGTCCCACACGTACACGCCCTCGCGTTTGCCAAAGATGAAATCCACGCCGGCCTGGGCGAAAAACTCGGCCTTGCCACTGGATACGTGGCGGGCGAATTGCTCGACAATCTGCTCTCTAGGGTGCTGTCCGATGAGTGACATGGGGGACTCCTATCATCAAACGTTATCCGTCAAACGTCATTGCCGCTCTGACGTTTTGACGTTCGCGCAGCGCACTGTGTGTGACGCATGACGCCTTAACGCTTGATCTGGCCCGGCAGGATGTACGGGTATTCCCGCCGCAGGAGCCGGGTGCGCAGGAACCGGTCGATGCGGCGGGCGGTCAGGTAAAAGGACCAGATAAAAGCATCCTCCCGGTAATACGAGCGGACCTCTTGCTCGCTGACCGGCTCGACATCGAGTGCGGCGGCTTCTGTGGTCAAGAACTCGTTGACCGTGCGTACCAGGTCCGGGATGAACTCGGGCCGCTGCTCCTTATAGAAATTGGCGATGAGGTCCACGGCCACGCGATGCAGGTCATAGTAGCGGTTCACCACGTCGGCCAGGAAAAAGCGCCGCAGCACCCAGGCCAGGAACGACGGCGCGCTGCGCAGGAACAACTCCGGGTCCAGCTGCTCCACACCCTGGACCCGGAACAACGGCGTGCTGGTATCCACGTATAGCAGGCGCGTCTGCTCGTCCACGTGCGGGTGGCCCGGGTCGAACCCCGCGATGGCCCAGTTGGAGATCTGCCCATCGATGCCGATCTGCACGCGGTCCTGGCGCTGGTTGAACGCCCAGACCTGACGCAGTTCGCCCAAAATGCGCCGGACCAGGACCAGCACTTGCTCGTGGGGCAGCACGTGCATGGCCCGGTGGCCCACCGACTCGGATGGTAGCTGCTGCTGGACGATGTAAAAGACGGGCCGGCCGGTGTCGCTCAGGAACGAAGCATAGCCGTGCGGCGGGATGGTGATGCCGATCTCGCCATTCAGCAGGCGGTTGTACTCTTCGTAGGCAGCCGTGTACGTTTCCATCTCCGCGGGCGTCTGAAAGATGGGCAGGCGCTTGCAGGCCAGATGGCGCAGCCCGTCCACCTGGACCTCGAACACGGTGCTGATCTCGCCATAGCCCAGCACGCGGGCCGGGATGGCGCTGCGCTCGACGTGCTGCGGGTCCAGGCCCCGCTCGAATGCTTGCAGGTGGTCCAGGTCGATCTGCAACACGCCCATCGGACTGCCTCCTCCTGAAAGTGATAAACCTTCCCGAAAGCTTGAAGCTTTCGGGAAGGTCCAGGCCGTCAGTCGTCGGCGGTCTGTTTCTCGATTTTGGCCCAGGTATCGCGCAACGACATCGTGCGGTTGAACACGAGCCGGTCGGCAGTGGAATCCGGGTCCACGCAGAAATAGCCCTGGCGGAGGAACTGGTAGCGGCTGCCCGGCGGCGACCCGGCCAACCTGGGCTCCAGCTTGCACCCGGTCAGCACCTCCAGCGAATCGGGGTTCAGGTTCGCCATAAAGGTCTCGTCCTCTTCGGTCTCTTCCGCGTCGAATTTGGTAAATAGTCGGTCATACAGGCGCACTTCGGCGTCCACAGCGTGGGCCGCCGAGACCCAGTGCAGCGTGCCCTTGACCTTGCGGCCATCCTCAGACCAGCCGCCGCGCGTCGCCGGGTCATAGGTGCAGCGCAATTCCACCACCTCGCCGGCCTCGTCCTTGATCACGCCGGTGCAGGTGATATAGTAGGCGTGCTTGAGCCGCACCTCGCGGCCGGGGGCCAGCCGGAACCACTTTTTCGGGGCGTCTTCGCGGAAATCCTCCTGCTCGACATAGAGCACGCGGGAAAAAGGCAGCATCCGGGTCCCGGCGCTCTCGTCCTCCGGGTTGTTGATGGCTTCCATTTCCTCCACCTGGTCTTGAGGATAGTTCTCGATGACGACCTTGAGCGGGCGCAGCACCCCCATCACGCGCGGCGCGCGCCGGTTCAGGTCCTCGCGCAGGCAATGCTCCAGCATGGCAATGTCCACGATGCGATACGTCTTGCCCACGCCCACGCGGTCGCAGAAATCGCGAACGGCCTCGGTGGTATAGCCCCGGCGTCGCAGGCCGGACAAGGTGGGCATGCGCGGATCGTCCCAGCCGCGCACGTGGCCCTCGTTCACCAGGCGCAGCAGCTTGCGCTTGCTCACCACCGTGTGGCTGAGATTGACGCGGGCAAACTCGAGCTGCTGAGGATGATAGATCCCCAGCTCGTCCAGGAACCAATCGTACAGCGGGCGATGGCCCTCGTACTCGATGGAGCACAGCGAGTGCGTGATCCCCTCGATGGAATCGCTCTGGCCGTGGGTATAGTCGTACATGGGATAGATGCACCACTGGTCACCGGTGCGGTGGTGCTCGGCGTAGAGGATGCGGTACATGATCGGGTCGCGCAGGTTGATGTTGGGCGATGCCATGTCGATCTTGGCCCGCAACGTGTGTGAGCCTTCCGGGAACTCGCCGGCGCGCATCCGGCGGAACAGGTCCAGGTTCTCTTCCACCGAGCGGTCTCGATAGGGGCTGTTCCTGCCCGGCTCGGTGAGCGTGCCCCGGTACGCCCTGACCTCCTCCGGGCTCAGGTCGCACACGTAGGCCTTGCCTTTACCGATCAACTGCTCGGCCCACTCGTAGAGTTGCTCGAAATAATCCGAGGCAAAGAACAGCCGGTCCTCCCAGTCGAACCCCAGCCAGCGGATGTCCTCGATGATGGCGTCCACGTGCTCGGTCTCTTCTTTGACCGGGTTGGTGTCGTCAAAGCGCAGGTTGTACAACCCGCCGTACTCTTCGACGATGCCATAGTCCACGCAGATGGCCCAGGCGTGGCCGATGTGCAGGCGGCCGTTGGGCTCCGGGGGGAACCGGGTGTGTACCCGCCCACCGAACCGCCCGGTGCGGATGTCCTCTTCCACGGCTTCGCGGATAAAGTCTTTGGGCCTGATGTCAGTCTCGGTCATGTTCGTCGCTCCTACGAAAAGTATTGCGGTACATGCGGAACCCGCGCCCGGCCGATCCGGGGTCCCTGTGCTTGCCGGGCCTGGGCACATTATACCGCCTTTCATAGCACTTGACAATACCGCCATTGGCTGGGCGGGGCATTGCCCTATTGGGTGTGTAATGCTATAATTCGCGCGCAGGATCTCTGATACCGGCGAGTCCGTGTTCCACTTGAGAAAGGACCAGAATGACAGGCTCAGACAATCTGCCAACGCGAACGCCGCCCATGACGCACACCCTGCTGGCCGTGTTCGCGCATCCCGATGATGAAAGCTTTGGCCCCGGCGGAACCCTGGCCCGATACGCCGCCGCCGGCGTGTCCGTGCATCTCGTCTGCGCCACGCGCGGCGAGGCCGGCGGAAGCGACCAGTCCAACCCCGAGACTGGCGCCGACCTGGGCGACCGGCGCGAGGAAGAACTGCGCTGTGCAGCCAAGATCCTGGGCCTGGCAGAGGTACACCTCCTGGGTTACCGCGATTCAGGGATGGCCGGCTCGGCGGACAATCAGCATCCCCAGGCCCTCGTCCAGGCCGACCCTGACGTGCTGGCCCAACAGGTGGCCGATCTGATACGTGACCTGCGGCCCCAGGTCGTGCTCACCTCTGACCCCTATGGCGGGTATGGTCATCCGGACCACATCGCCGTGCATCGCGCCACCCTCGCCGCGTGGGAACGGTTGGCAGTTCAGGAACGACCGCAGAAACTCTACTTCACCACGTTTCCGCACACCGCGCTGCGCTGGCTGGTGCGGCTGATGCCGCTGCTGGGCCAGGACCCGTCGGCGGTGGGCCAGAACCACGACATCGACCTGCGCGCCGTGCTCGCACACGAAATGCCGATCACCACGCGCATCGACGTCCGCGCGACCTATGACGCGAAACAGCAGGCCAGCGCCTGCCATGCCAGCCAGTTGGCGGGGCCGGGGGCGATTTTGGGCCGGCTGCCTGGTTGGCTAGTGCGCCGAGCGCAAGCCACAGAGACCTTTCACCGGGTCTGGCCGGCCTTCCGGCCCGGCGAGCCGATAGAACGCGACCTGTTTGCGGGAGTCTAGTACGTCGCGAACCTAGTTATTCTCAAAGGAAACAAGGCCAAACATGAACGCCCCACCTTTCGAGATCGGCCACTATCGCCCCATTTACCTGTGGGCCGGGCCGGGCACCATTCGCATGAACAAGCTCAAGTTCATGGACGTGGCAGTGGACGAGGCGGTGCACCACGAGGCGCACGCCCGCGCCGGGGCCGATTGCGTCGTCGACGCCATGCGCTGCAACTGGGTGCACCTCATGTACGATTGGGGGTTCCCGCCGGAAATCGAGCAGGAGGATTGGGACTCGTTCGAGCAGGCGGCCCGGGTCTATCACGACAAGGGCTCCCCGGTGTTCGCCTACATCCAGACCTCCAACTGTGTCTATCAGGGCAGTTTTCGCGACAAGGTCTGGTACGCCCGAGACCCGAGTGGGAACAAGATCACGTATTTCACCTACGGCGGCCGGTACATGGCCTGCTTTGACCACCCCGAATGGCGTCAGCACCTCAAGGAGCTGATCCGGGGCGCCATCGAGCGGGGGGCCGACGGCATCTTTCTCGACAACCTCTTTCAGGGCGACCAGCCGCTCTCGGTCCTGGGGACATGGTCCGGATTCGTCGGCTGCCATTGTCCGGTCTGCCAGCAGCGTTATCGCGACGAGTTTGGCGAACCCATCCCGGTCGGGATTCGGCCCGGCGACCCGGCCCTGGCCCGCTATCTGCACTGGCGAGCCGACCAGGTGACGCGCCTGATGCGCGACATGGCCGCCTACGCCCGCGAGCTACGGCCCGGCATCCCCATCAGCGCCAACGACTTTGACCCCATCCTGCGCAACTCGTACTTCGTCTATGGCATCGACCTGGCGGCCCTGGCCCAGGTCCAGGACGTGACCATGATCGAGA
This sequence comes from Chloroflexota bacterium, assembly GCA_018823415.1. Lineage (GTDB taxonomy): Bacteria > Chloroflexota > JAHJIN01 > JAHJIN01 > JAHJIN01 > JAHJIN01. The sequence goes on from JAHJIN010000286.1 coordinate 7,219, forward strand.
ACTATGGCTTGCCCCGATGGGACGATGGGCCGCCGCCGATGCTGGTCAACAATGCGTTGAGCATCCACACGGCCCAGGCCATGATCGGCGGTGCGGCGCACCTGAGCATGCTCTCCTACGACGTGGGGATCGGGTTTGACCCGGTGTACCCGGTGCGCCGGTACCGGCAGGGCATCGCCGAGGCGGCGGCCGGCGGCGCCAGCATGACCACCAAGGGCACCGAGTACTACGACGGGACCCGGATGACCCTCCTCACGGCCCGGGAATACGCGCCGATCCAAGCGGCCCTGGGCGAGTTTCATGTCTGGCTGGAGACGCACGCCGGCCTGTTCGCCGCCGACAGGCAGAACGCGGCCCCGGTGGCGTTGCTGTACCCCGGCGAGGCCCTGTGGCTGGACTGGCACCGCCTGGCCCCGGTCTATTTTGGCGCGGGCCAGGCCCTCACCGTGGCCGGCATTCCCTGGCGCGTGGTCCGGCCCGGCGACCCGCTGGACGGCTTGCGCTCGGTCCTGGTCTTTGACGAGGCCGGGCGGCAGGCCCTGGCCGGCGCCCCGGTCCAGGCGATTATGGTGCCAGAGCTGGCCGGCTGGGCGCTACCCTCGCTGCGACTGGTGGCCCGGAGCGACCTGGCGCGCAGCATCGTCACGCCCCTGGTGCGCCTGGCCCTCAAGACCTACAGCGAGGTCAAGCTGGCCCGCTGGGCCATGGACGCCGTAGGGCTGCAAAAGGTGGTCACCCAGAGCCCGCTGTATCGCATCCCGGCCGAGCGCATGCGTCGGGCGCTCGTCGATGCCCTGCCCCCTGACGTCACTCCCCGGGTCGTATCGCCGGCCCCGGCCCTCATCGAGGTCTGGCAGGCCCCGGCGGCGCGCCAGGTGCACCTGGTCAACTATGCCGACCAGCCGCAGATCGTCCAGGTGCGATTCCCGGCCCCGGTCGTGGCGCGGGCCGTGTCGCCGGACAGCCCGGATGATACGGTCTATCAAGGCGAACTGCTGGAAATCCCGTTGGACGTGTACAAGGTTCTGCTCATCGATCAGGATGCCGGCGCGCGCGGGGTTTGAGCCCGGCACGGGCATAAACGCCGAACACATAGCCATACAAGGAGGTCTACGTGAAGCGAGCACTGCGGTGGTATGACTATATAACCATCAACATCTACTGGTTTGCCCTGACCACGCGGTCGCAGGTGCTCACGCCGCTGATCATCCCGCTGCTGGTGCAGCAGTTCGTGGGCGACGAGGTCAAGGGCACGTATGTGGGCATCATTCGCCTGTGGGCCTTGATGGCGGCCGTGCTGATCCAGGCGCTGATGGGGTTGCTCTCGGACCGGAGCATGCTGCGGTGGGGCCGTCGCCGGCCGTTCATCGTCGCCGGCACCCTGGGCGAGATCGTGGTGTTTGTCCTCATTGGCTTTACGGCGAGCCTGGACGGCATGAGCGGTTATTGGATTCTGTTTGGCCTGTACGTCCTCTCCATGCTCTCTTCCAACACGGCCCACGCCGCCACGCAGGGCCTGATCCCGGACCTGGTGCCGGAGGACAAGAGGGGCCGGTTCTCCGGGGTCAAGGCGCTCCTGGAACTGCCCCTGCCGCTGGTCTTTGTCTCGTTCGTGGTGGCCCGGATGGTCAGCGCCGGGAACCTGTGGGGAGCCCTGTTCGCGCTTATCGTGGTCCTGATCGTCTGCATGCTGGTGAGTCTGTTTATCCCCGAGACCCCGCTGGAAAAAGTGCCCTTTGCCCTGAACTGGAACCCCTTTTTGCGGCTGGTCGTGATGACCGGGGCGTTCACCGTCGTCATCCTGGGAATGGGCTGGATCGTCAACGCGGTGATGCAACTGCCCCTGGAGGCATATTCCACCGCGCGCATCGTCCTGACCGGGCTGGCCGGGCTGGTGGGCATGACGATTGCCGTCGCGTTGGGCGTATGGGTGAGCATTCGCATCAGCATCGGCCGGACCATCCGCGAGAACCCTTCATTCACCTGGTGGGTGATCACCCGGCTGGCGTTCCTGGTGGCCTCGACCAACCTGGCGGGCTTTGTGCTGTACTTTATCCAGGAGCGATTCCCGGATCTGCAGGGTGAAAAAGCCGCCGGCCCTACGTCCATCGTCGTCATGCTGGTGGGCGTGTTTGTGCTGCTGACGGCCCTGCCCAGCGGGTGGCTGGCCGACCGCTTTGGCAAAAAGCCGCTCCTGGTGGTCAGCGGCCTGGCGGGGGCGCTGGGGACGTTTATCGTGGTAGGTAGCCCCGACCTGCTGGTGATCAACGTGGGCGCGTGCCTCATCGGCGCGGCCGTGGGCCTGTTCTACTCGGCCAACTGGGCACTGGGGACAGACCTTGTGCCCCAGGATCAGGCCGGGCGCTACCTGGGCCTGTCGAACCTGGCCGGCGCCGGCGCCGGGGCCATTGGCGCGTACATCGGCGGCCCCATCGCCGACAGCCTGGGCTATACGCTGCTGTTTGTGATCTATGGGCTGCTGTTCTTGCTGTCCGTCGTCACCTTGATTCCCATCCAGGAAAAGCGATAATGGCCGGATGATCGACATCCACGACCTCCACCACACCTACGAGCGACCGGGGGCTGATCCCGTCGAGGCGCTGCGCGGCGTGAGCCTGGCCCTCGATGACGGCGAGTTTGTCGCCATCGTCGGGGCCAACGGCTCCGGCAAGACCACGCTGGCCCGGCATCTCAACGCTTTGCTGCTGCCGACCCGGGGCCGGGTCCGCGTGGCCGGTCTGGACACCGCCAACCCGGCCACTTGGCCGGCCATCCGCGCCCAGGTGGCGATGGTCTTTCAACGGCCAGAAGACCAGATCGTGGCGACCACGGTGGACGACGACGTGGCCTTTGGCCCGGAGAACCTGGGACTGCCCACGGACGAGATCGAGGGCCGGGTGCGCTGGGCGCTGGAGACGGTGGGGATGTGGGACCTGCGCCATCAACCGCCGCACCTGCTCTCCGCCGGCCAGCAGCAGCGAGTCGCCATCGCCGGGGCGCTGGCCATGCACCCTCGCTGCCTGGTGCTGGACGAGGCTACGGCCATGCTGGACCCGGCCGGTCGCCGGAAAGTACTGGCATTGTTGGGCCGGCTCCACGCCGAGGGCCTGACCATCGTCCTCATCACCCACTGGATGCGCGAGGCGGCGCTGGCGGATCGCGTCGTAGCCCTGGGCGAGGGCCGCGTGGCCTATGACGGGCCGCCGCGCCCGTTTTTCGGCGACGCGGACCGGCTGGCCGGGCTGGGGTTGGAGCCGCCGCCGCTGACGGCCCTGGCGGCCGGGTTGGCCCGGTGCTGGCCCGGCTTTCCCGCCGATCTGCTGACCCTGGACGAGTTGGCGGAGGCCATCGCACCCCGGCTGCCACGAGTCGCCGCGCCGGCAAAGACGCGCCCAAACCCGCCGCCATCCACCGACCAGCCCATCGTCGCCGTCCGCGACTTGCGCCACATTTACCTGGCCGGCACCCCGCTGGCCGCCGTGGCCCTGGATGGAGTGGGGCTGGAGGTGCGCGCCGGGGAGGTGGTCGCCCTCCTCGGCCCCACCGGCTCGGGCAAGTCCACCCTCCTGCAGCACGTGGCCGGCCTCCTGCGGCCCTCGGCCGGGCAGGTGCTCGTGGCCGGGCGAGACGTGAACGACCCGGCCACCGACCGGCGTTTCCTGCGGGAGCAGGTGGGCATGCTCTTCCAGCGGTCGGAGGAGCAGCTTTTCGAGGCGTATGTGGGCGACGACGTGGCCTTTGGCCCCTGGCAACTGGGCCTGGACCGGGAAGCCGTCCGCGAGCGGGTGTCCTGGGCCATGAAGATGGCCGGCCTGCCCTTTCTCGCCTACAAGGACCGCTTCACCCAGAGCCTGTCCGGCGGGGAACAGCGCAAGGCGGCGCTGGCCGGGGTGCTGGCCCTGCGGCCCCGGGTGTTGCTGTTGGACGAGCCCACCGCCGGGCTGGACCCTCAGGCCCGGCGCGTCCTGCTTGCCACCCTGCGCCACCTGAACCAACAGGAGGGCGTGACGCTGGTCATCGCCACCCACGCGATGGAGGACGTGGCGGCCCTGGCCCATCGGGCCTATGTGCTGAACCGGGGGCAAATCGTCGCCGCTGGCCCGCCGCGCCAGTTGTTCCAGGAGCCGGACCGTCTCACGGCCCTGGGACTGGAGGTGCCAGAGGTCACAGCCTTGATGCATCGACTGCGGGCGGCCGACGCCTTGACGGTTGAGGAGGCGATTGGTATACTCTGTGGAGAATCTGGGACTACTTGACTATCTCAAGACCGGCCAGGTGCTACCTACCGGGTCCTTTGTCCATCGGCTGGACCCCCGCACGCGTCTGCTGGGCTTCCTGGGGCTGCTGGTGGCCTGGATCGGCGTGGGGCGAGTGGTCCCGGCGCTGCTGGTCCTGGGCGTGGTGGTGGGGCTGATCGCGCTGGCCCGGGTTCCGCTGCGCTATGCCCTGCGCGGCGTGTGGCTGCTGCTGCCGTGGCTGCTGCTCGTCGCCGCGATCCAGCTTGCCTTTGGCGTGGGCGATGCGCCCGGCTGCCCGGTGCTCCTGGCCTGGGGACCGCTGCGGGTGACGGTGTGCACTCTGCTATATGCGCTTTTGACCCTGATCCGTTTTGCCGGGCTGGCGCTCACCATCGGGCTTTTGGCGTGGACATCGCCCATCCCGGACCTGGCCCACGGCCTGGAGGCGTTGGCCGCGCCGCTGGACCGGCTACGGCTGCCGGCGCATCAACTGGCGATGGTGGGCGTCATTGCCATCCGGTTCCTGCCGACGATGGCGCTGGAGTTGGAGCGGCTGCAAAAGGCCCAGGCCGCGCGCGGCGCCGACCTGCCGGCGGGGCGATTGGGGTTCGTGCAGCGGGTGCGGCGCACGCTGCCCCTGGTGGTGCCGCTGTTTGTGGTGGCGCTGAACCGGGCCGAGCTCCTGGCGGAGGCAATGGAAGCCCGGGCCTATGGCGGTGGTCGGGGCCGGGGCCGCTACGCTCGGCTTCACTTTGGTTGGATAGACGCGCTGGCGTTGACCCTGATCGGTTTGTTTGTCGTCATTATGCTGATACTGAGCATGTAAAACGTCAAACGTGACGTATCACGAATCACTTGCAGGAGGCATCATCCATGAAACTGACCACACGCGACATTGCCGTAGCCGGCGTCATGAGCGCCATCTCGGTGCTCCTGGCGGCGACACCCCTGGGGTTTATCCCCTTTATCGCCGGCACATCCATCACCATCATGCAAATCCCGGTCATTATCGGCGCGGTGGTGAGCGGGCCCATCGTGGGCACCATCATTGCCCTTGTCTTTGGCATCTCCAGTCTGATCATCGCTGCCGTGGCACCCAAGGGGCCGGGGGACGTGTTCTTTACCGACCCGCTGGTCTCGATCCTGCCACGCATCTTTATCGGCGTGGCGGCCTGGGGCGTCTACCGGCTGGTGCGCGCGGCCGGGCGCACCTGGGCGCTGGTGCTGGGGGGGCTGATCCTGGCCGTGGTGGTGTTGGCCCTGGCCTACATCGTGGGCACGTCTGACCTGCCGCTGGCTCTGGCCTGGGGGCTGGCAGTGGGCGTACTGGGGTTGGGGCTGGTGGCGCTAGTCCTGTACCGGGCCGCCCGTGCGCATCCAGAAGAGCTGGCGTTGAGCCTGGCGGCCGTGGCCGGCACGCTGACCAACACCATCCTGGTGCTGGGGATGCTGGTGCTGCGCGGCTACATCCCCGGCGACCTGGCCCTGGCCGTGGGCGCGGCCAACAGCCCGCCAGAGATGATTGCCGCGGCCCTCATCACGGTGGCCGTGGTGGCGACATGGCAGCAGGTATCGTTCCGCACCGGCGGATCCAGCGTGTGAGGGCGATCGCATCCAGGCGCGAATTGGAGGTGCAACCATGAGAAATAGACTATTGCTGGGACTGTGGCGTTTCATGGTCCCCCTCCCGCGGCCCATCTGGCAGGGCGAGGTATCCAGGGGCGCCCAAGGATCAGAGGCCAGGCTCGGCTTTATGTCGCCGGAGCACCATCTGGTCCGCGATTTCACAGTCCGGGAGCTGCCGCGCGTCGGCGAACCACTGTCGCCCCAACGCATCGCGCAGGGCGTGGGCCTGCCGGTGGACCGGGTGGTCTCAATCCTGGACGAGTTGGAACAGAATATGACGTTCCTGTTTCGCAGTGAGCAGGGAGCCGTCACCTGGGCTTACCCGGTGACCGTGGAGCAGACGCCGCATCGCGTCACGTTCAGCACCGGCGAGCAGGTGTACGCCGCTTGAGCCATCGATGCCATTGCGGTGCCCTTCGTGCAAGGGCAACTACGGAGCGAGCCACTGTCGTTCGCCATCGAGACCGAGTGCGCGCATTGCGGCCAACCGCTGCGCCTGGAAATAGACAGCCAGTTGCGGGTTCAGGTCGTGGAAGAAGGGGCCGATCCCCTCGTCTTTGTCCCGCTGGTAGATTTCGACAAACTAAAAGACCCCAGCATCATTGACGCGTTTTGAAGGAACAGCGTCTTCTTCTGGTCAGAAGAACACGCCCGAGCGTTTCGCAGCCGAGAGAATGGCGTGCGCGGCACGTACATGACGTTAAGCCAGGCCGTGTATGTCACCCCCATCCTCCAGGGAGCGCTCTTTGCGTTCCCGCGTCAAGGTCCGCGCTGAGGTAGCCCGAACAAGAGACCATTGCAAAACGCCCACCGGGTCCTTGTTGGACCCGGTGGGCGTGTGTATGTTATCGGCCCGATTATCCCGTGCGATCATGACAAGAAGAGATTCAATCGCGCCCCCTTGTCATCACGCACCCAGTAGCTTGGGTCGCAGCGCCGTGGCCCAGGCACGAATGGCGTCCCAGTCGCGATAATCCCCGGGTTGTGCCTTCATGGCCTTTATGATCAGCTTGAGCGGCAGGGACAGCTTGCTCATGTCCATCACGCCGGCAAACAGCCCCACGTCCACCGGCTCGATCTGGGGCACCTTTTCGCGGACCGGGTCCAGGTACGCGGATACTGTGCAGCGGTGCTCCTCCGTGTCTTCCTGCATTGTCATGCAGACGACGAAATACGCGACCGAGACCTGGCTCAACTCCGCACGTTGAGTCTCCAGGAACTTGACCACGTCGCCGTGGAGTTGGCCGGCGCGGATGGCACCGCCCACCACCGCCGCCTGGTACGAGCTGACATCCTGCACCTCTTTGGCCGGCCGCACGTCGATCACTGTATCCTCATCTCGCAGTGCTTCCCCGATGGCCTCAGCCACGCTGGCGGCGGACCCGGCCCAGGTGGCATAAGCAACCAATACCTTGTTCATTGTACCTCCTTCGTTGAGTGGCAGTTCCGAAGGAACTGCCCAGCCATTTCGAGCGTAGCGAGAAATGGCCCTAGGAGAGTGCTGAAAAACCCCCTTCTCCAGTACGCAGCCGGGCTGACCCTGGCGAGGGGCGACTGGCGAACAGGTGTTCCCAGGGGGCTGGGGCGATGTCAACCAGGAATTGGCCCTTTCAACACCCATCGGACAGGGCTGGTCGTGACCCTGGCGAGTGATTTTCTGGGTTTCTAGGTGGGTACCGCTGCCCTGGAGGTC
>JAHJIN010000287.1 GCA_018823415.1 Chloroflexota bacterium
AGTGGGATCAGCCAGCAATTTGAGCAGCTTCCGGCGGTTGTCGTTGACCCCCGATCCGACTTCTTTGACCACCTTGTGAACCTGGTAACCTTTGGCCGCGCAATAGGCCAGCAATCGGTCGGCCTGGGTGTCCAAGCTAGGGCGATTCTCAGCGGCAGAGACCCGCGTGTAGATGGCAACACTTTGAGGACGCTGGGGTGCATCGTCCTCAGTGATGATAATTGTGCCAGTGTCCATCTGATAGCCTTTGATCTTGCCGGCCTTGAACCAGCGCCAAGCGGTACGGCTTGGCAGGCGATAGCGTGATAATGGACCCCCACTTTGCGGGCATAGTCACTGAGCTTCATGCTCAGAGTATAGCACAAATGTTCTATAGTGTCAATGGATGTCTATCAGTCGAGAAATCGGTTGCGATACTTGCGGATCGCATAGCCGGTTGGCTTCCGCGGGCGGGACATGACCGCCAGCGCACATGCACGAAGGCTCCAGGTGCTCAACGCCGTGCTGGCAGACCTGGTTAGGCGCTTAGGGTGTCAACATCGACAAAAGTTTGTCGATAGGTCTATGCCGCCAGGCCGATGGTCTGGAACAGGCGGCGCATCTCGACCTGGAGGGCGGCATAGTGAGCATCGATCGGGCTTTGCGCTTGCGGTTTGGGACCCCGGCGGGGTCGGCCAGCGCCAGCCAGCACGGGCTTGATCACCTTCTCCCGCAGCACAAGCCAGGCCGCCATCGCCTGCAGGCCTGCGGGCACCGTCTCGTAGCGACGCGACGTGCCGATCTTGCGTACCAGGTTCTTGCCGCGCAGTTTTTTCAGGTCATACGCCGCCTGGCGGGCCGTATAGGCTGGATCATAGACGGTGCGGACTCGGGCGACCAGGTCCGCGCTGCGAAAGCCCTGGGGGGCAGCGGCCAGGGCGATCACGGCCTCCACCACCGCCCGCATCCGGGGTTGGTGGAGATCGATCCCGCCGACCCGGGTCTGGCCCACCTGCGCGGGCGCGGCCCATTCGTCCAGGCCGGTGTCGCCGAGGCCCACGACGTCGACCCGCCGCAGCACGTCCAGAAAGCGTTCCAAGATGTCCTTCAGCCGGGTCACGATCTCGGCGAACTTGGGCAGCGACCGGCCACAGGGCAGCGTGCGGGCATTGTGGACAATCACCTCGATGCGCAGGACGTGTGCGCCTTTGGTATACATCTTGACGGTGAGCTTGCCAAAGTGGATCTTGAACACCGTCAGATCATACGCAGGTCTCTCGACCACGACCTCGCACCGGGGGGCTTTCTTACCAGGACCTTTGTGGCGGGACGGTCGTTTCTTGGTGCCAAAGATGGTCTTCAGTGTCGGCACATCCAGCAGGCGGCGGGTGCGGTCGATGACGCCCTGGCAGACTTGCTCCAGTTCGCTCCCGCGCGTAAACAGGAGGTTGCGACTGTATTCGCCCTGATAGACCGAGTACTCGTACTGGAACCCGCGGCGCTCTTGCTCGGTCGCATCCAGGGCGAAGCACAAGCACGCCGAGTACAGCCACCGCGCGCAGACCTGGCTCAAGCGCCCTATGATGTCTGAGGTACACAAGGTGTCTGCGATTTGGGCCAGGGCCGCGGGGTCCGTCACGGCGGTGAAGCAGTTGCCCTCCTTGGTGAAGGTCAGGCCCGCTTGCTGGGCCTGGCGGGCTACGTACTCGTGGCCGTTGAGGATGACCTGCACCCCGAAGAGTGCGGTAAAAGTCAAGTCGAGATCGGAGGCGTAAAACGCACCTGAATAACCGCAATCGGGGCGCCTTGAACCAAGCCTGCCCATCACGTTTTTTTCGCTCATGGGGGCTGATAGCGGTACTATGAGGGCCAGTGCTCGCGGGGGGCGACCCTGGTGACGTCGTCTGCCAGAGGTCTGGCCGCGCTGGCCGCTGGAGTGTTGGGTTTGGTTAGGCCTCCTGGGCGCGATAGGCCTCATTGCGGTGTAGCAGCCCGACAACGTCCGGGACCTTGCGGGCTATGAGGCCCACGCTCTTGCGAGCCGTCAGGACCAGAGCTCGCTTGTGG
>JAHJIN010000035.1 GCA_018823415.1 Chloroflexota bacterium
CTGCAAGGGCGATGGGCGATTTCTGGCTCTGCTCAAGGGCGGCCACAGGCGGGTATCTATCGTGGGACCAGACTTGGCTATCCGGCGAGTGCATCCGGCGGTAGTGCGAGACGCTCTGTGCCACGACGTCGAGGCCCCTTTTATCGCGCAGACGGATCGGTTCCTTACTGGGGCTGGCGTCCCGGAACATCGCCGGTCCCGCGTCGGAAAAGCGATCCTGCGGGCCCAACTGAGTCCCTTCCGCATCCGGGGCTGCTGGCTCTTACGTCCATCGCCCGGTGCAAGTCTCTGGCTCCAGGCACGCCGTGCTCGGTTGCCCCGCACTTTGTTCATGCTCATCGGTGGCAACATTGTCCTTCAGGTTCTCACGCTACTCGCCTGGACCGTGATTGGGTGGGGAGCGCTGACCGGTCACTTTGACTGGGGCTGGCTTTGGGCCTGGGCCTTGCTCCTGTTCACGACTATACCTTTCCAAATGTTGATTACGCAGGCCCAGAGCCAGTTGGCTATCAATGCTGGAGGCCTGTTCAAGCAGCGCCTACTGCACGGCACGTTGCAACTTACACCGGAGGAGATCCGCCACCAGGGAGCCGGACAATTCCTGGGCCGGGTCATGGAATCAGAGGCGGTAGAGTCTCTGGCTCTGGGCGGGGGATTCATGGTCATCCTGGCCGTGATCCAGTTGGGCGCGGCGGCCGTGCTCCTGGCCCTGGGCAGTGGTGGCTGGTTCCATGTGCTGCTGCTTCTATCCTGGCTGGTGGTTGCGTTCGTTCTCTGCTGGCTCTACATTCGACGCATGCGCGCCTGGTCCGAGTCTTATCGGGAGATGACGAACGATCTGGTCGAGCGCATGATCGGCCACCGTACCCGGTTAGCCCAAGAGGATCGCCAACATTGGCACGACGAGGAAGACCACTTTTTGGCTCGGCATCAAGGAGTTGGGAAGCGGGTGGATGCCATCGTCATGCAATTGAGTGCCCTGATCCCCCGCGGCTGGATGATTCTGGGCCTGACTGGGATCTCGTATACGTTTGTTGTCGCGCGGGGCTCTCCGGCCGAGTTGGTCACTAGCCTTGGCGGCATGATCTTTGCCTTGCAGGCGTTGACTAGCCTCGTGACGGGTGTAAAGAGCCTCGCAGCGGCGGTGATGGCCTGGGACCAGGTTGCCCCGCTCTTTCGGGCAGCTACCCGTTCCCAGCATGAGCGATTGGGCACAGAGCCGGCTCTGGTGCTGTCTGCACTGTCGGATACCTTTGAACGTGGACAGCCGATGATGATGGCACGCGAGGTCGACTTTCGTTATCGCGACCGAGGGCGCCTCGTTCTGCAAGCATGTGACTTGCAGATTCGCAAGGGTGATCGTCTATTGTTGGAAGGTCCGTCTGGTGGAGGCAAATCCACGCTGGCTGCGCTGTTGGCCGGGTTACGTGTGCCCGAGTCTGGTCTCCTCTTGCTATGGGGTTTCGATAGGCAGACCATGGGCGACGTCGCGTGGCGACGTCGCGTGGTGGTGGCTCCCCAGTTTCACGAGAACCATGTGCTCACGGGCACCCTGGCCTTTAACCTGCTGATGGGCCGACGCTGGCCGCCGATGCCCGAAGACCTGGTAGAAGCCGAAACTATCTGCCGCGAACTGGGGCTGGGCGACCTGCTCGATCGGATGCCGGCCGGGTTCCAGCAAATGCTCGGCGAGAGTGGTTGGCAGCTTTCCCACGGCGAGCGCAGCCGCTTGTATATCGCCCGCGCGATCTTGCAAAAAGCTGACCTCGTCATCCTTGATGAGAGCTTTGGCGCTCTCGACCCGGAGAACCTCCGTCGGGCCATGCGCTGCGTCCTCGACCGAGCCCCTACGCTGCTGGTCATCGCGCATCCATAGCCAAAGGTTGACAGCCGTTATAGAACAGTGTAGAATGTTTGTGAGCAATTCGTCGCCCTGGGGGACACTATGAACATCGATCGACTGTTCAACGCCTTGACTATTTCTGCCTGGGTTCTGTTGGCCCTGCTGATGCTCTGGCTGTTTGTCCGTGCTACCCAGAAGCAGGGGGTCGCGGCAGGAATCAAGGCACTGTTCTCGCTCCGGGTGCTGCTGTTCCTGCTGCTGGCTGTTTGCATCAGTTTGCTAAGCACCAGCCTGGTCTTTATCGAACCCCAAGAGGTTGGTGTGGTCATCTCGGTATTGGCGCCGAGAGGAGTACGAGATCAACCACTGCGCTCGGGCCTGCACTGGATCGCGCCTCTGGCGGAGCAGGTCATCGTCTATCCCATTTACTGGCAGACCTATACCATGTCCGGCAAACCACTGGAAGGTGAAAAAGTAGGGAACGATTCGATCACGGCACGGACATCTGATGGTCAGGAAGTTTCTATCGACTGTTCCGTTATCTTTCGGATCGACTATGAGCAGGTGGTGCGGATACACATCGACTGGCAGGAACGCTATACGCAGGACTTTATCCGGCCGTTGACACGGGGGCTTGTGCGGACCGAAGTATCCCAATACACCGTTAACGAGGTCAATAGCTCCAAGCGTCAGGACCTGGAATCGACTCTCGATAGGCGCATGCGCGAGGAACTGGAGAATATGGGATTGGTATTGGATGCCTTTATCCTGCGCAATATCACCTTCTCGCCCGAGTATGCAGCGGCGGTCGAGCAAAAGCAGGTGGCCCTGGAAGGCGTGACGCGCAAACAGCACGAGGCCGAACAGATCAAGATCCAGGCCAACGCCGAGGCCGAGGCCACCAAGGTCAAGGCCCAGGCTCAGTCCGAAGCATTGCGTTTGATCGCCGCTGCCATTGCGGAAAACTCGGATCTGCTGACGTACCAGTACATTGACAAGCTGGCGCCAAATATCAAGGTCATGCTGGTGCCCAATAATGCTCCGTTGATCTTGCCTTTACCGGAGCTGGAACCTGCTACCGTGCCGACGGGAACCTTGCCCGCTGCGACCGGGGCGCCAACGGCGCCCCCAAGCCCTACACCAACCCCCTAGCTGATATCAAACGCTCACACAGGAAAGGAGATCTGCTATGTTATTCTTTGTTTTCTTGATCCTCTTGGTCCTCACTATTGGAGGAATCGGGTACTGGTTTGGGAAACGAACTCGGCCAAGTTTCTGATGGCCTCAGCGCGTTGCATATTGGGTGTCTGAAAGGAGGGACCGAATGGATATCGTTGTCATTCTTCTGGCGGTGCTGCTAGTTGTCGCCATTGGCGCGGTGGGCTACTATTTTGGACGAGGGGGACGTCGGCCCAGCATAGAAGCGGCGACGATCGTCGAGACAGGCAAAAGTTGGGCGGGAGCGACGACCGATAAAACCAGTGAGTGGGCGGGAGCGGTTCGGGACCGGCTGCCGATCATAGGCCGATCCAGGAAAGGTGCGGAGCAATTCGTAGCCTGGGCCACAACCCTCCCCGAGGCAGAACCGGCCTTCAAGGACTGGCTACAGAGCCTCACGCCGGCAGAGACCGATGCGCTCTGGCAGGGCGCGGCAGACTTTGGCGCCGGCCTGAACATCGATCTGGCATGGCTCCTGGATGGGCAGATGGAGGATGATCCAGCCCTGAAACAGGAAATAGAGAAAGCGATGACGCTTTATTGCCAGGCATATTGGAAATCAATCCTCATTCGAGATGACGCAGAAGTGTTTGCGGCTTTTCGGGCCTGGCAGGAGGCTCCACAGAAGCACAAGGAGCTTGGTCGACGCCTGTTCGCTCACTTGGTGGATATGGGGGCTATTTCCATGCCTACCACACTCCACCTGGCCCCTGAAAAGGAGCGCTGGGAGTATAGCGTGAAAGCGATCCGCGATTTCGCGGAAAAGGACCGGCTGGCATTCCTCGCCGCATTCAAAGAAGCGCTGACCACGCCGCCCGACGCGGAACCGGAACCGGTGGAGGAACCACCAGCGGCAACAAAAAGCCGTCGCAGCAAGGCGACGGCGGCCTCCTGACATAACCGAGGCAGCGATTGGCAACAAGACTCCACCCCGAATGGTGGAGTCTTTTCTCATGACGGTGGTGGAACATCCTCACCAAAGATATTCACCCAATTCTCCCGGATAGTTTCGCGCTCTTTTTGTAGCGCTTTCCAGTCAGTAGGCAAGCGCTTGATCTGGTTCAGCGGGGGTGCCCCTTCTGGCGGGTCGATGTCGTAACGTACAGGGATGAAATTGCCCAGCTTGACCATGGTTTCCTGGCCATCTTTTGACAGGACATAGTCTACAAACACCTTGGCGGCCAGGGGATTCTGCGTGGTATTCAGGATCGCCATCGGGCTGGGGACCAGGACCGCGCCATCCTCGGGCCAGATGTCTTTGACGGGCTTGCCTTCGTACCTGGCCCCTCGCACGTAATAGTCCAGCAGGACGCCGGCCATCAGTTCACCCGTAGCGACTTGGTCCTGCACGGTGGGATTGTTCCACCCGGACACGCAACCGTTTGCTTTGAGGTCTTCGAAGTACTTCCAGCTATACTTGTCCACCAGGGTTTTGACGGCAGCCTCGGCCGCGCTGGAACCCAGAGGCGAGACAAAGCTCAGGCGATCCTTATACTCTGGCTTGCGCAAATCCAGCCAACTCTTGGGCTGCGTGGCCCCGGTTGTGTTATAGGCGATGATCACGTTGATCAGGCGACCGGCATACCAGTATCCATCTGGGTCTTTCATCTCGGCGGGCAGGAACACCGATTCTGGCGGGCTATACTCCAGGAGCATGCCCTGCTCCTTAAAGTCCTCATAAACGGCCGGTTCGGCCAGCCAGACCAGATCGGCCTGGATAGCTCCTGCCGCCTTTTCTTTCGTCAACTTGTCCACCACACTGCTGCTTCCGGCTCGAAAGACATTCAAAGTGATCTGGGGGAACTTGGCCTGAAAGTCACTCTGGATTTTGTCGATAATGTCCTGTGGAATGGACGTATAGAGTGTGATCTGCCCCTGAGCCTGGGTAGGTATCTTGTCATCGATCTCGTATCCATGTATGTGGGCATCCTCGATGGCCAAGTTTGGGTCCCGGGCGAGGGCGTTGAATTCGGCCGTGCTCAGATCGCTGACCCACAGTTTGGCCCCACGCAGGTCGGCCTCGCGCAGGTCAACGCCGTTCAGATCGGCCGAGATCAGGTTCGCATTGACCAGGACTGCCCGGTACAGCTTGACCCCGACCAACTCGGCTCCGACCAGGTCAGCCCCGCTCAGGTTGGCTCCGCTCAAATCAACGCCATACAGACTGGCACGCAGTACAGTCCCGCTCAGATCAACCCCCACCATCTGCGTACCGATCAAGGTGGCATCGTTCAGCAAAGCTCCGCGCAGAGCAGCGCCGGTCATGTCTGTTCCGCTCAGATCCGCCTCGGCCAGATTGGCGCCGTTCAGGCTGGCCTCATTCAACTGGGCGCCTCTCAGGTTCGCCCCGCTCAGGTCGGCCCCGCTCAGACTGGTCCGCTTCAAATTTGCTCCGATCAGCCGGGTCTCGCCCAACACGGCGGCTGTCAGATCCACGGTGGTTAGATCGACACCGGTTAGCACAGCACCGGTCAGATTGGCGCCGCTCAAATTGGCATTCTCCAGATTGACCTTGGTCAGAGTCGCTTGGGTCAGGTCAGCGCCGCGCAAGTTGGCGCCACTCAGATCGGCCTTGTCCAGGTTGGCTTTGGTCAGGGTGGCCTTGATCAGATTGGCCCCTCGCAGATTGGCCCCTCGCAAGTCAGCCCGGCTCAGGTCCACTCCGCTCAGGTTGG
The DNA here is from genome assembly GCA_018823415.1 of Chloroflexota bacterium. Taxonomy (GTDB): domain Bacteria; phylum Chloroflexota; class JAHJIN01; order JAHJIN01; family JAHJIN01; genus JAHJIN01. The sequence continues at coordinate 5,737 of JAHJIN010000035.1, forward strand.
CCTGAGACAGATCAACGCCTACCAGGTTCTTGTCCCTCAGATCAGCCCCCAGACAGTTGGGTGGACATCCCGCCGGCAGTACCGCCCAGGCGCTTGCCACAAAGGTGATCACTACCAGGACAATGGCTACGCCGACCAATAAAGCAGTGATTGTCTTGAGTATGTTGAACATTGGGTTAGCCTCGTTAGGTGCTTGTCTTGCCAATGGCCCGGGGACATTTGATCGGTATCAGTCAGGGCAGGTTGCAGCAAAAGGCGGCGTGAATCCCAGTGGCCATACCGGCCATATTGTCCGACTATTGCACTGGACTCCGCCGAGACTGGTATCGCCAATGTCCAGGGCATTCCAGGCGGTCCCGCTCAACTCGTTCAATACAAGGTCACTTGCTCTAACCTCGGCTGCCAATTTCTCATCCCGGAGCAAAAAGGCGCCTCTCAAGTTTGTGCCTCTCAAATCTGCCCCTCTCAGGTTGGCCCAGATCAGATTGGCTTCGCCCAGATTCGCCTCGCTGAGGTTGGCTGAGGTCAGGTTAGCTCCCAGCAGACGGGCTCCATTCAGGTCAGCACCGCTCAGATCCGCTCCGGACAGGTTGGTGACGTTCAGCCAGGCGCCTCTCAGATTGGCCCCCTTCAAGTTTGCGGCGCCGAGATCGCATCCACTCAGCCAACACCCGCGCAAAGTGGCCCCACTCAGGTTGACCACTGCGAGACCGGCTTTCTGGAACTCGACGCCATCCAGGCTGGTCCCACTCAGGTTGGCGCCGGTCAGCGTGGCTTTGTGCAGGACGATCCCGGACAGTTTGGCCCGGGTTAGATCGGTCCCGGCCAGGCTGGCGCCGGTCAGGTTGGCGCCGGTAAGATCGGCGTTATCCAGGATGGCTCCTCGCAGATTAGCCCTTTCCAGGTTGGCCCCGATCAACTTGGCCCCGCTCAGATCGGCCTCTTCTAGCCGCGCTTCGACCAATATCGCCCCACTCAAATCGGCCTGGCGCAAATTGGCCGCTCGCAGATCGACACTGCGCAATTCTGCTTCCACCATGTCGGCCCCGCTTAAATCATACCCGGCCAGGTTCTTGCCGGTCAGATTGACCCCCACGCAATCAGGGGGGCAGCCTCCCATCAGCACGGTGCATCCTGGCAAGGCCAGGGCCAAGATTACCAGACAAAGGCTAATACCCTTTTTCATCATGGGTGCGCGCGACATCGTGGTGACTCCTCATCTGGTTGATACGGCGCAAGGCATGCAGAAATCGCAATACAATTGTATCGAGTGTGACTCAATGTGTCAAGGGGAGAGCGGAGAAGTGATACCTCACTTTTCGGCGCTTGACTGTTCTAGCACATCGTATAGCTTTTCCAGTTCGCGCGGGCGAGACACAGACTTGGCAGCAATCTGGCGATGGGCGTCCCGTAAACGAAGGCTGATCACCCGAATCAACGCCAACGCGAGATTGGGATCCTGGCGAATCAAGGCTACCAGCGGGGCGCGGCGCAGGCAGAGTAACAGCGTTGGCTCCAAGGCAATGACTGCAGCCGAACGTGGCTCTTCATCAAAGATAGCCATTTCGCCAAAGTATTGACGGCTGGACCGGGTGCCCACGCGCACGACAGAACCTTCACGCCGCCCTTTCTGATCGATGCCGACGCGCCCACAAACGATGACATAGAGCGCATCGCCGATGTCTCCTTCAGCAAAGATTATCTCGTCTTCGTCATAGGTTCTCTCCTCGCTTACGCTGGCCAGGATTCGCAATTGCTCAATGGTCATGCTCTCAAAAAGGGGAACCTCTCTGAGAAAAATGACGCGTTCAACCGCTGAAAGGACCGCATCTTGCGCTCTTGAACTCGGGATGAGCGTAGCTTCCTCCCTGGTCAGCCGGGGCGAGGTAGTATGATCCATCGAGGGCCGGGCCGCATTGCCGGCCGATCGCGGCGAGGCCGCCTGAGCGGCTCGCTGTACATCGCGGTCTGCCCTGTCTTTTGGCGAGGGCGGGTAAGAGGTAGACAGTGTGGTAGCCGGTGCAGAGACCTTGCCAATCTCGATCAACTTGGCAAACAATCGCCGGCTAAGTTCTTGATATTCCTCCGGCGCGTCTCGCCAGACCAAATACGCGGCAAAAACTTGGACATCATCCCCAAGCAGGTGAGCTTTCCAGTACGCCCGACAATAGAGCGCCACCGTCTCTTTCACATCTCGTTCCAACTCGGGATCATTGCCAATCTGCCCATTCAAGAGCCACGCCAGGTCCACGTTCAGTCTGGAAATAAAGCCGATCACCCGCCGGAGAAATCTCTCCAACTCTGCTGAAGCAAGACTCGCCAGCCAGGTCTCGAACGCCCCACTCATCCCCGGCAAGTCGGTTAACCAGGCGATGAGCCGGTTCGCTTTGCTGGGCCTGCCGATCCCTAATCGGTGCTGGACTGTTTTCACCCAACCCCTACTTTCTATGGTGGGAGACGATTCTCTCCCCATCTCTGCCCCTCCTTATCCAACGTCGCGAAAACGTTGGAAAACCTGGGCGAGTTCCTCCCGACTGAACCACTCGTGTCCCATCTGCTCCAACACGTTGATGGTGATGGCCCGAAGCCAAGGATCGTCGCCCTGGATATAGTGCTCCAGGACCTGGAGTATGGCAAGGGGCTCGATCCCCCATGATTCCTGGCCCAAATCCAGTGCTCCCGAATCGACTTGCCGCTGGGTCAAGGGGGCAATCAGCCGAGTCGTTCGCGGCGAGGATAGCTCTTCCAGCGCTTCCAATGCATTGGCCCGCACTCGGGCGGATGGATCGCGCAGATGCTCAACCACGACCTGGACCGATTGCGGCGGCTTGATCGCAGCTATCAGGTCAAAGATACGCTCCAGACGTTGGTCTTGGTCCTCCCACAGGGCTTCTTTGAGCACGAGCACGCTGGGCTCCGCAGGCAGCGTCTCCAGGACCGCCAAGTGGGCCAGGGTTTCGTAGCTGGCGCGCAGGTTCTGTTCTATCTGCTGGTCGATGAGCGGCGTAAATCGCTCTGGCTCGGTGCGGGCCAGGATGATGCTGAGCGCCTCTCGACGGCGCGGGTTTTCGTCCAAGACATCCAATGACGCTTTCAGGGCAGCCGTCGTCTCTGAACCCATCATTTGCAGCGCTTCAACCGCCCTCTCTCGCACTACCCGACTATTGTCCGTCAAGGCAGCCAGCAGCGCCTCCCCGGCCTGTGGGCCACCCAGTCGTTCGAGCGTAGCGACCCCGGCCAGACGAATGCGCTCGACAGGATCGTGTAAGGTGCCTTGCACCGCTTCCAGTGCCAATGGCACCAGCCACTCGGGCATGGCCAGAGTGCTCTGTCGCTCCACAGCTAGGGCGGCCTGGAGACGCACCCCATCGTCTGGGTCATGGAGATAATCAGCCAGGGTGCGGATAAACCGGGCATCGTCCATCGCTCCCAGAATGTGGACGCCTGTCGCTCGCAGTGTTCCATCCGGGCTTTTTAGCAAGTCGCCCAGCGATTGTATGGCCGCGGCCTGGTAAAAGAAATCGCCAGATTGCATCAAGGGGGGGATCACCTGGGCTCGCACCCCCAGATCTGGGTCGGACAGCAGATCGAGTGCAGCAGCGAGGAATGCCTGGTTCTCAGGGCCGGAGAGCCGCTGCAAGGCTGTGATGGCTGCCTGGCGCACACTGCCAGCCTCATCGGAGAGATAGCGCTGACAGAGCGCTCGAACCTCGATACTGGCAGCACTGGTCTCGCTCATGAGATGCAGCAGCGCGCCGCGTACCTGGGGGCTGCCCGACGTGATAACCTGCCGCAGGACCGGTAACGCCTGTCGCTCGTTGGCCTGGGTGATCACCTCGGCCAAAAAGATGGTGAAATCGTCGTCGGTGCTGGTTATCAGCCGCTGGACGAGCCGGTCAAAGGTCCTGGCATCGGGGATGCCCAACTCGTCGGTGGCCAGGCGATACAGGGAAAACTCTTCTCCCTCCAGCATATTCACCAGTGCCCGGCCGTATTCGCTTCTCAAACGCCAGGCCAGGATCATGTATGCGATCACAACCCCGACGCCCACGGCCGCCAACCCCACCGGCAATGGCGATTTGGGCGGCACCAGGAACAACAGCATACCGGCGGCAAATACTCCCACCGGGGCCAGTAGGCCGCTGATAAAGGCCCGCGCCCGACTCTTGACCTGGATCGGCACGGCATTGTAAAACATGGCATCGATGGGATTACGAAAGGCCTCCTTGACCACGGTCGCGTTTATTCGACCGCCGATCGCTGTCCAGAGATTGGGGATAAGGCCCACCAGGCCGAAGGATAGCAGTGAAGTGACGGGGAAAACGAGGTTGGCGACGCTTACCCCCAGCCAACTGATCAGCCGGCTCAGGAAGAGGATCTGGATCAGCAGGCTCAACAGGCTAGAGATACTGCCCAGGATACCGTAAAAGCTCGTCTGCTCTGCCGCGCTGGGAAACGCTTGGGCAATGGCCCAGTTGGCCTGAAAGCCGAACAGGTTGATGAGAAAAGCCGAGATCAGGGTGGCAATCGCCAGCAACCGCAGAAATGAAGATCGCCGGACAAAGCGAAAGCCGTCGCGCAGGTTATCCAGGTTACTTTTGGATTTGGCAGTTGTCCCGGGTCTCACACCAGCCACAGCCATCTGGAGCTGTTCGTATCCCACCCGGCGCTCGCAGATCCAGACCAGCAGGATCACCAGCAGCATACAGGCCACCCAGCCCAGGATAATGTTCTCTACACCTCCCAGTTCGATGAGCGCAGGTATGACGAACCCGGCAAATATCGTGCCAATCGCCGCCGCCGAGGCGATTAACGGCAGCACTCGCTTGGCTGCCCGCGTGTCATAAAAGTCATTGATATAGTTGAGCGCTTGTAACGAGGCGAGCGGGCGTATGGCACGGTCGAATAGCAAAAACGCGGGATAAACCAGATTGGTGGGGTCCGGGTTGATCCCCAATAGGATGCGCACACCAACCAGGCAGCCCGCGGCGAATAGGCTGAGGATCATCAGCAATCGTGCATCGTTGATCTTGTCGGTAAAAGACGTATATACCAGCCCCAATACCAGAGATAGCAGCGCGTCGCCGACAAAGATATACCCAAGATAGTCTGGTCCCCAGGTGCCCAGAAAAAGCCCCAGGCTAGCCGCCCGGCCCCACGTCAACCCGACATATAGGGTGAAATGGAGGCTATATAGCAAGATGGTCTTTTGCTCTTCACCTGCTCGCAGGTTAAAGAGCCGGCGCGTACGCTCAAGCAAGGATCTGCTCCCGATAGCCAATCTGCTTTCCAACCAGAATCATTCTACACCAAATCGCGAAAGTTTACCAGGGGTTCATATGCTCCGGGGACAGACACGCTTGAAAACTTTTAGGGAGCGCGTATAATGATGTTCGTCAGAAAAGCTTGGGCTGACTGCTGGTCTTTTGACAAAATCTGACCGGACAGCCGTTTTCAAACGAATGGAGGATTCGATGGACAAGCAAGAACTGCTCCGCCGGGCTACGGAACACATCTTTTCTACGGGGTTGGACGACAGCGGGGCTCGCCTGGGGTTGGCAAACATGCGATATGGCCTGGCCAAGATACACCTGGCCCAGGAAGCTCTGGGTTTGCCTCCCAACGCCACCTTTATCACCGCTCCGGATCTGACGGTTACCCGCAACCACAATCGCTGGCAAAGTGGTTTTGGCTATGGCGGCCGGCTCACGTGGGGAGACGGCCAGCAGGAACTCGTGATACTGGATCTCAAGCCCAACTGCTGCGGGATGCTGGTCGGCGGCCTGGGCCAATTGCCAGAGCGAGATGCGTTGTTACGACAGGTGCGGGCGTTGTGCTCTGAAGAGTTGTGTATTGATGGCATCCCTTTCAAGTGGGATTTTGGGTCAGATAATCACTTTATCTCGCTTTATCGGGTTGTGCCTCAAGATGGAGCTTGCTGGCTGCCATATGCATTCGTGATGCATGGGTCCGGGAGCGAGTTGCGGGGCGAAAGCGAATGGGGAGACGGGTTATACTGGGATAAAAGCGAGGCCTTGCGGCGTCGAGTTGAGGTTCTGGAAACCCCCTTTGGCCCGCTGCATTATCTTTCCGGCCAGGCTGCGCAGGAGTACCATGTTTTTTATCAACGAGTAGATGCCTTTGCCAGAAATCGCCGGTCCCTTGTCGCCGGCCGGCTGTTTGACGAGTTTGTACTCTATAACAATGATGCCCACCAAGGTCTGTCCAGCATGAACGACATGCTGCTGGGTGCCTACGTATTCCACGACACCCAGTCTCTGTTCCCGATTACTCTCCAGGCGCACCTGCCGGCGTATCTCGTTCGCGGCCGGCCCAACCTGTCAGATGTCGCCATCGAGCGCCTGGGATTTGCCGAGCGAGCGCACCGGCAGGGCGTTTACGGCCGTTTGCAGACGGCCAACCTCATTCCACATGGTGGAGGCTATACCTTCCCGCATGTCCAAGATGTCGTCTCGGTCATCGAGTTGGATGGGGAACGGTATTTCGAACTGAGCTTTTACGCTGGCGCCGGCCGACAGCTCCTCAGCCACGTACGCGACCTTCCCTATACCTATCGTGGATTGGAAGTTGTGGAACGCGTGGTGGAACTAGGATTGGCCGACCTGGTTGCTCAACTCGACCCGATATACGGGCTCAAACTCTGACCGAGTAGCCGGGCGGCTGACGGGCAATAAAAGCCATCAGCACGACCGCGGCGGCAAAAGCCCTGACCACGTCTTCTTCCTCCAGATGCACGATCTGGAGGCTTTCCTGGCTCAAGCCCAAGCCACGCTCGGCCGCCACGCCGCCATAGCCGGTAAGGCTGACGATCAGGCTGGCTTTGGTGTGGCTGCCTAGATAAGGCTGTGGTGCCAGGCGAAAGAGGCAGCCGGCCGGGATCAGGGTGTCACCTTGCCGGGCCACATAGATGCTAACATCGTAGCTGTGGCGATTGCCGCGCCAGGTGGCCTTGCGCGGGTCGATCAATTCACAGATCGTGTAGGGAAAAGGGTTGTGTTCGTGTCCGTATTGGGCATAGAACTCGCCCAGGCTATCTGCCACTACTTTCGACACGGTCGAGGCGGCCAAGATAGGGAATACGCCGGTGCCGCCACTACCCCGACAGGGCTTGATGACCAATCCCCCCATCTCGACGCATCGCTCCTCGCAGATTTGCTCCAACTCGTCCTGGTCCCAAGCTTGCCAGAAACGCAAGGGGTGAACACCACAAGGGGCCAACAGGCTCTGCGCTTGCAGGACAGTCTCGTAGGTGGCAGACTTGTCGCTGGTGATGGGAAAGACCCAGTTAGCCAACACCACGTCCGCCCGCTGGCGTACCAGTTGAGGGTGCCTCCTGGCCACACCATCCCCGACGATCAAGTGCACGCGCCGGTCCAGTAAATAAACCCGATCATCCTGCACGTGCAGATCGGGTATCGTTTGGCTATAGGGACCGAGGACGATAGTCGCTTCTTTGCCCCAGTCCCGGTGCAAGGTGCGAAACTCGTCCAGAGAGACTAGGCGTACCTTGTGCCCCGGACGTTCGAGTTCCAGAGCCTCCTTCAAACGATAAGCGATGAGCAATCGTTCGGTGATCAGCGCGTCCTCATCCAGGTGCCCGATCAGGATGAGCGGGGGTTCCTGAGCGTCCATGAAGCGCAGCATCTCCACAAAAGCGCCCACAAGCCGTTCGACATCGGGTGGAGCCAGCAAGGTCAGCCCGCGGCTACTGCCACCGTTCGCCTCCAGCACGGCATAGCTGGCCCTTCCTTGGGGCGCATTGCGTACCATATAATCCACGGTACCCAGAAAAAAACTGTCATCAGTCACCTGGATGAGTCGTGGGTCCCCAATGCGAGCCAGAGATTGCTGGCGGACTCGCTCGGTGAGCGCGGCATCCTGGCGAGCCCGGACCTCGCTCCAACTGGATTGCTTCAGGCCGACCAGCCTCCCCAGTCTGATAAACCACTCCAGGTTGTTCAGTTCTAGATGCTCAGAACGCATGATCGCGGCCATTCTTTCCTCTCATTGCGGGAGTGGGTAATCTCCCTCTGGAGACTACCCACTGGGAAGCAGTTACTGGTAGTAGGAGCGCAGCCACACCGAGGAGCCTGGGCCACCGACTCGTCGGCCAAAGCTTGCCGGGAGAGTATTAAGGGGGCCACCGGACCGCAATGAGTCGGCCATGTACTGGGATTGATAGAAAACCTCGGGGACGACGGTCCGGTCACCGTGCTGCAGCCCATCGAGTGAAGGCCCTGCTGGAAAGACAGAGGAGGCTCACACGCCCAGCAACATCTTGAGTTGCCGGGCCGTGTCCACCGCTTGGCCCTGCCAGTGGTTGTTGGCGAACAGGTACACCTGCTCGCTCTGCTGGGCCATCTCCTGGATTTTGGGCACCCATTCGGCCAGCTCTTCCTCTTTGTACGTGTAATCGTAGCGCTCCCAGGCGTGATCATGTTGCCAC
>JAHJIN010000036.1 GCA_018823415.1 Chloroflexota bacterium
CTGGACGATCTCGGGCACCAGGATGAACCACTGGGCGCCTTCTTTGCGGACCCGGATGGCGCTCTCGAACCGGCCAGTGATGGCATTGTCAAAGATGAGGTGATCATCGTAATAGACCTCGGCGAGTTGCAGGGCCATGAGGCCCCGGTAGCCGGCGGCGTCAAAGCGCGGGTCGGCCAGGCCCAACCGCACACCGGGCCGGGCGATGACCTCGTACCAGTTGTCGACGTTCACCTCGTCGGCGTAGGCACTACGGTCGGTGTAGGCCAGGGCCAGCCGGTTGGTGGCGAAATCCACGTACCAGTCGGCATAGGGCCGGCCGGTCTCGGCGTCCGTGGCCGTGTACATCAGCGCCGGGATGAGAGTGTGGTCAGCCGTCACCACCACATCCGCCAGCTCGTGCAGCTCGGTGACGTGGCGGATGACCTGGATGCTGCCGTGGCCCTCTGCCAGCACGTCCACGTTGGGATGCGTGCGTTCAAAGGCCGCTTCCAGGTGGTCGAACGGGACCAGCAGGCTGCCGGCCATAAGCACCCGCAGCGGGGTCTTTGCGGGGGCCGCACAGCCGGCCAGCGCCAGCAGGATCACCAGCGCCAGGACCAGCCCCAGGTATTGCCGGCTCGTGGGCACGCTATTGCACCTCGATCTGGACCAGGTCTTTGATCCAGGACGCCGTATCCAGGCCGGGCATGATCAGATTGAGCTTGCCTTCCTCGTCCACCGTGACCAGGCAATCGGCGCAAGCGCGAACATCGGCCAGGGCTACCTGTTTAGCATAGCCGTCGGCGGCCGTGAACAGCAGGTTGGCGGCGGCTGCCTGGGGTTGGGCCACGTCCAACAGGTCGTTGAGGCGCACGCCGGTGGCCGTTTGCTGGCCCTTTTTGGGGTGCTCGTAGGTGAGCTCGACGGTTTCCAGGGCCTTGAACTCGTCCAGGGTCCAGGCGGCGGGCCGCGCCACAGCGCCGGTGATGGTCAGCACGGCGTCGCCGGCCGGCGCGGGTGCGGCTTTGGTCGGTTCCGGGGCCGCTGTGGGCGCCGGGGCCTTGTCCAGGTGCACGACGATCTGGACGATCTGGCCCACGCTCAGCTTTTTCACGGCCGCCGGCCCCACCAGCCGCAGCGGAAAGTCCTGGTCGTCCAGCGGGTTGTCGTTCACCAGATAGGCCACGATGAAATCGGTGCTATCCTTGATCTGCTTGCTGTCCACGCTGGCCGTATAGCCATCGGCGGCCACAATGTCCACCTGATAGCCGGTGTCGGCCAGGGTGCGGTCATAGGCGTCATCGCCGTGCTCGGTCTCGTCGTCCACGCGGGCAGCCAGCAACCACAGCGGCACGCCGGTCCAGGTCTGGGCCTTGTCGTCCTTCCAGGTGACGCCGTGGCAGCCCGGGGCTGAACAGGACTCGAAGGAGGCCCGGTCCATGGTTTCCGACCGCGCGCCCTCCAGGTCCAGTGTCCAGTCTTCGGCCAGGGACTTGATCTCTATTTTGCGCACCCATTTGACCCACCAGTGACCGTCGGTGACCTGGAGCTGGTCGTCGTTGAGCAGCGCGATGCGTAAAACGCCGTCCTTGTCCGGGTCGTTGGGTTTGCCGTCGCGCAGGTACGAGACGACGGTACGCAGCCGGTCCTGGGTCTTGGTCTCCTTGCCGGTGCCGGGGTCATACACGATGTAATCGCCCTGGGCCACCTGGTCGTAGGAAAAGGTCATGGCATAGCCGTCTTGGGCCACCACGCGGACGCCGGTCCCCGGCTCCAGGCCCCCCACGAGCTTGGCCAGCTCTTCTATAGTCACGCCCTTGATCGGCAGCGGCGGCGTGATGCGGCCGGTGCTGCTCATCGAGCCGCCCCAGCCCTGGTAGGCCGGGAGCGCCTCCAGCTCGGTCAGGGTGAGGGACTTGGTAGAGCCGTCCAGCCCCTCCAGTTCCAGCACCACATCGGCGGTGGGCGCGGGAGCCGTCGGCACGACAGTGGGCGCGACCGTAGGCGCAGCGGTGGGCGCAACGGTGGGCGCGGCCGTCGACGGGCATTGACTGCCCAGCATGAGCAGTGCCCCGAACAGGGCGACCATAGCAAACATGCGCAGTTTCATGTATCTAAACGGACCTCCTTGGTTTTATCGTATATCTGTATCGATGCAATTATAACAACTCGGGCAAATTTGTCAAGCCAGCGTATTGGGAGGGATATGGACACGTCAGACATTGGTCAGGAATGGACCGTCCTGTGTAGCGAGGTGCTCACGGGGATGCGGGAATGGTGAGGGCAACATCCCACCGCCACGCTGAACGAGATCGAAGCGCCCCTGGACGACCGGCTGAGTCGGCTGCGGGCCAAGGATGCTGCAAGATCTAGCCCAGGCGAGCTGGGCGACGCAGTGGCAGGGCCAGGCAACGGAGACCGGCCCGGTCTGTCCCGACTGTCAGGAGCCCCTGGGGTCGCGGGGGCCGCAGGGCCGGTATCTCCAGACGCATGGGGGGTGGGAGATGGTGCTGGCCCAGAGTTACGGGGAGGCTGTCCCGCCTGTGGGACGGGCTTTTTTCTCCCTGGATGAGGAGTTAACGTTGCTCCCTGGGGCACTGACCCCGCATGTGCAAGAGTGCCTGGTGCGCCTGCGAAATGTGTCAAGCATGGTGAGACAACTACAAGCCGGAAAATAGGGAGCAAAACACGCCCCTGCCCCCAGCACGACTATGACGCGGGCGGGTTGATCCAGACCGCGGTAGGCAATGCCGCTGGCTGGGGCCTGTTCCGCCGTGATGGTCGCGGGATCCAGGCCGGTGACGTGTAACCAGGCGGCCAGGGCGCGCCGGCTAGACTCGTACTTGAGCAGCGTAGCCGGGCCTTTGTCGCGCTGCGGGAGGTCAGCGACCAAGGCGGCGAGGGGGGGGGCCTGGCTGGTGGTCATTGCAACGTCTTCCGACAAAAGGATGGCCAGGGCCGACGTGCCGGCCGCGGGGTGGCGCTGATCCCGGCTAAATATCCTCACGGAATGTGGGCAAAATGGCCACTGGGAGCTCAATTAGGGGTCGGAGGGCGGCTTTTTTACGGATAGAATCCTGATTCTATGAGGTTAGGCGGGGAGTTGTACCCCGCGGACCGGGGCCGGGCCCGAGCGATTTCGTGCCCCAACTGGGGGCAGGATCGGGGTCTAGTAGTGGTCAGATCAGGGGCCGGGGTGACGCAGCAATCGGTAACCTATTGCCCGGTCCCGCCCGGCAGCGGTGCATGCAGGGCCTGGCCGGCAGCGTAACCGCGCTGGTAGGCGATCCAGGCCGAAGGACCCCCGCTCTCCCGCACGTCGACTTCGGCAGCCGGGGGCTTGGCGGCCACGCCGTCCCAGGCCCCGGCCAGGAACCAGCGCCGGGCCTTACGGGCTTTGACGTAGCGGCGCGGATACGCGATGCCCTCGGGAAGACCGGCGGACTGGCGCGTGGCATCAGCGGTTGGCATTAGTTTCCTCTTCACTACCGGACACTTTTGACAGGACCACGTTTTGTAGTATGATCGGCTCTACACTGGGGTGATGAAAATAGGTCAGACCGGCGTCCACGATTGATCCCATTTTTGTTCCTTCCGCCCGAGAGAGGGAAAGGCGGTTCTACGCTGGGCTTGGACCGACTGCCCCAGGTTTTCTCGACACCAGGCCAGGACCTTC
>JAHJIN010000037.1 GCA_018823415.1 Chloroflexota bacterium
ATAATAAGGGATGGCCGTCACCTCCACCGACCGGCCCGGCATCTCGGCCGGCACTGCATCGACCGGGCGGTAGAGGCGGTCGGCCCAGGCATCGCCCGGCGGGACGACAGCAGCTTGGCCGCCGAGCGTCACCACGCCGCCCAGGAGATTGGGCTGGAACCGAGGCGTGAACTCGGCCCCGGCCGGGAACAGCAGGTCGCGCGGGTCCAGACCCGGGTTGTCGGCCCCCTCGACGCAATAGAGGATGGGGCCGCGCATCAGGGCCACCCGGCCGGCATTCTCGGTCACGTATGGATGACAGGCCACCCGCTGGACCGGCAGCGGCAGGTGCAGGCGTACCACGTCGCCCGGCTGCCAGTTGCACCGGACGGCAGCGTAGGAGCCGGGCACGAGGTCATCATCCACCGGCTGTTCGTTGACCGCGATGGCGGCCCCGGCCGTGCACCAGCCGGGGATGCGCAGGTGCAGGGTGAATGGGCCTTGGCTTTCGACGATGAGGGTCACGTCGCCGGCCCACGGATACCGGGTGTATTGGGTCAGGCCGACGGCCCGGCCATCTGGCAGGACGATGTGGGCTGTGCCGGACGCGTAGAGATGTACCCACAGGTCAGTCGCGTCTGAGAGGCTGTAGAAATAGCCGGGCAGCGAGGCCAGGAGCCGGGCGATGTTGGGCGGGCAGCAGGCGCAGTCGAACCAGGGCTGGCGCCGGTGCGTGCCGGTGCTGGCCAGGGGGTTCTCGTAAAAATAGTGCTGACCGTCCAGCGAAAAACCCGGCAGGACCGCGTTATAAAGCGTGGTCTCGATCAGATCGGCATAGCGCGCGTCCACGATGGTGGCGCCGTCCAGCATGAGCATGCGCCAGTTCCACATCACGCTGCCGATGGCGGCGCAGGTTTCGGCATAGGCCCGCTCGTTGGGCAACTCGTAATCTGCGCCAAAGGCTTCGCCCAGGTACCGAGAACCCAGGGCACCGCTGATGTACATCTGCCGCGTGGTCATGCGATGCCAGAGACGGTCGAGAGTCTGGCGCAAGGCCGGCTCGCCGGTTTCGGCATAGAGGTCAGTGGCCCCGGCGCACAGATAGACGGCACGCACAGCGTGACCGGCCAAGCGGTCCAACTCGCGGAATGGCTGGTGGTCCTGGTGATAGGCGCGCCCGCCGATGAGGTCGTGACCGCGCGCGTCCAGGAAATACTGGGCCTGCTGGCGATACTGGGCGTCGCCGGTCTCGCGGGCCAACTCGACCAGTGCCATCTCGATTTCCTCGTGGCCGGGGGTGCCGGGCTGTCGGCCGGTCTCTGGTGGCCCAAACTGCCGGCCGATGTGGTCTGCCAGGCGCCGGGCGACGTCCAACAGCCGGTCGCTGCCGGTGGCCCGGTGATGCGCGACGGCGGCCTGGATGAAATGCCCGGCGCAATATAGCTCGTGCGTGTCGCGCAGGTTGGACCAGCGCTCGGTGGCCCGGTCAAAGGTGAAATAGGTATTCAGATAGCCATCGGGCTGTTGCGCACCGGCAATGGCATCAATCACGGTGTCGGCGGCTTGCGCCAGGGCCGGCGCGGCGCCGGCTGCCATCGTCCAGGCCACGGCTTCCAGCCACTTGTACACGTCCGAATCGTTATAGTAGCGACCACAATAGGCAAACGGGGGTTCTGCTGACGACCCGGCTGGTCCTGAATTCTGGAACGCCGCGCGTCGAAAGTTATTGATCCGACCTGTCTCCTCGAGCAGATCGTACTGCGCCAACAGCGTGACCTCCCGGTTTATACGCAACTTGGGCGCCCAAAAGTCGTCGGCGAGAGTCACGGCGGTCAGGGGCACCGGGCGCAACCGGGCATGAGGGCTGTGAGATGTGTCGATAACCATAGCAGCGGGCCGCGTCTGATTGGACATGATTGGTCTCCCGATACGGTACTATTCAAGTCTACTCATATTATAGCATCAAATCTAAAATTTGGCACGAGTGTACTATGAAACATTAGCGGATTCTCTGATAACCAGTCAATCAAGCACATATGACCGGCTCACCTCGGCCAAACGCCGCTTCCGAAGTATACGCTCAAGAGGAAAAACTAATGGACCTGGAATCCTACACGGCAATCTATTCCCAAACCCACCCGGCGCCGAGTCTCCGTCGGCGCTCACCGCTCACCGACTGGCGCTTCTGGCTCCTGATCCTGGTTGTAGGCGGCGGCATCCTGGTGTCCGGCATCCGCACCCAGGCCGCATTCCTGGACTTGGCCCGGGTATCCGGCCCAGACTGGCTGCCGGTGCTGGAAAGCGTGGCCGCCGCCCTGGTCAGCGAGGTCGGCATTGTCGCCTTTATCGTCGAAGGCGTACAGCGGCGAGCGCGCCGCCAGCCCCTGGGCTGGATCTATGCGGGGCTCGTCGTTTGCTTTGCCATCTCGGCCTCGGCCAACTTTGATCAGGGCTCCCAGGTCCGCTACCCCAATGGCCTGCCCTCGGACTGGGAGCTGGGCATCGCCCACGTGGCCCTGCTCTCCGTGGGCATCCCCGTCATCGTCGCCCTGACCGCCGAGGCCCTGGGGCAATACCTGGCCACCCTGGCCAGCGAGAACGCGGCCCGCGTTCAGGAATGGGAAGAGGCGATGGCCGGCTGGCACCGGGGCCTGCAAGCGTCCTGGACCGCGCAGCAGCGACGCGACCAGGCCCGGGCCGACCGGGTGGCCGCCGCTCCCACTGCTCCCACTTTGGCAGTGGCAACGCCCAGTGGGCGGTCACTGGGCACCCGGCCCACGCCCACTGATCGCCTGCCACCATTACTGGTCACCCACCTGACGACCATCGGGCGGCGGGTGGGCGGCTGGGATGGCAATGGCAGCTTCCAGCGGAAGGATGTGGAAGCCTGGTTGGGCGTGGGCGGCAGCCAGGCCAACAACATCCTGAAGCAGGCCGAGGAACACGGGTATGTGAGCCGCTTGCCCGGTTACCGCTATCAACTCACCTCGATTACCGAGACCACGCTGCCATCGGCAGCGACCACACCCAACATGGAGGAAGCAGCATGAAGACGTTTCAGATCCGTTTGAATCACCAGAACCCCTGGGATGGCCCAATCTTGGCCTTTCTGGGGAGCATTCCGCCGTACTATCGCTCGCGCGCCGTCAAGGAGGCCCTGCTGACCTACCTGGGGCTGCCGTGTCCCCCTGGGCCGCCAATTGCGGCCTATGGCCGAGCCCAGTTGCACGAGCCCGAGGCACCGGATGCTGACAGCGAATCGCGCAATGGACCAGGTTGGTAATACCATGTGCATCCGTCTAGTCTTGGCCCCCACCGACGAACACATCGCCGCCGCCCAGTGGGACCTGATCGGCCTGCTAGAGCGCGACATCTATGCTTATTGGCTGGACGAGCAGGTCGGCCGGCCCCTGGGCGTCCTGTTTCGCCAGGTCCGCGACCAGGCCAGCACCCCGACGCATTGGACTGGCTTCCTCGCTCAGGCCTTGCTGGCGCTGGCCCAAGACGGCCAGGCGACCCGCGCCGAATGTGATCGGCTCCGCGACACCAACGTGGAACTGCGACGACAGGTCTACCACCAGATCGACCCATTGCACGACCAGGTCAAGGCCCTCACCCAGGAACGCGACCGGTGGCGGACCCGCGCCACGGAGGCCGAAGCCCTGGTCACCCAGGCCCGGACCCAGATGCGGTCGCTAGAACAGGTTCAGATGGCCGAACGAATGGACCGTGAAAACCGCATCAGCGAACTCGAAGGACGTATAGCCAGTTTGAACCGGATCATCGTAGATCTGCAAGGGCAAGTCAATGCCCGGCAGGCCTGACAGCAGCCGCACACAAATCAACCCCGATCAGGAGAGGGCTATCATCTATAGCATATTGTTTGTGCGCGGCTGATTTTTGTTTGCGTGCGTCGTATTCAATCACAGGAAGGAGACATCAACAATGACCAAACGTGCTGCCCGATCGAAATCCGAACCACTGCCCGACCCGGCCAGCTTGCGGGCGCAGCTCGAGTCCGATTATCCGGACCGCCGCTGGTTCACCTTGCTCGAGCTGTTTCTCCCCGTTGGCGTGGCCGACACGTTGCAGATGCGAACCGCCACCGGCCTGACCCGCGACCAACTCAACCGCCTGCTGGCCCGGCTGGAAACCCAGGCTGGCAACGCCATCCTGGCGCGGGTACCCTTTAACGTGCCCCGGCCAGGCGCGCGCGGCCGCTCCCCGGTGGTCTATACCCTGGGGCCCACTGGGGCCGCACTGCTCCGCGCCGGTGGGCACCACGAAGCCCAGCCCTGTGGCCTGACCAAAGACGTGGCCATCGCCCACGCCCAGGCCGTGCTCGATGTGCGCCAGGCCGCCCTCAAGGCCCATCTCCCCGTCCAAACGGAGCGCGAAGTGGCCTATGGCGCCGGGCACGCACTGCGCCCCGATAACGTGATCACGCTGCCCGGCCAGCGCCGCGCCATCTTGGAGGTGGAGCAAATGGCCGATATCAGCCAGCTACGCCGCATCGAGGACAGCTTGCGTCACAAGGCCGCCTTCTTTCAGTCCGGCGCCGCCCGCGAGTTCTCGCCCACGGTGCGCGTCCTCATCAACTTGCCCCCGAGCCGCGAATGGGACGGCACGGTCCAGGTCTGGGAACGCGCCGCGGCCATCGTCGCCGAGAAATGCGGCGGCCGGCTGCCCTTTCGCCTCGTGGCCTACCCCCTGCTGCGCTTTCTGGATCGGCCAGATTGGACCGAACCGCCCGGGTCGGCCTGGGAATCGCTCTTTGACCCGGCGCAGACGGCCAGCTTTGCGCCGGCTCCCCCAGAAAAAGCCATCCCGTCCCGGCCCACCGCCCCGGCCGCCAGATCACTCCCGGCGCCCCTGGCCCGCCGGGCCGCGCGCGATGACGCGCTGGTCCTGTTGGCCTTCTGGCAGGCCTTTCAGGAACGCGCGCCGGGGCTAGGGAACCCGGAGGTGCCGCAACCCGAACCGGCGTTCTTCCAGGTCATGCGTATCATCTATGCAGCTTCTCACGACGCCTATGCCCCGCTCCAGGCTCAAGCGGCCCATCCTTATGCCTCGCTCTACCTGCTGCGCCAGTATCTGGGAATGCATCCTGCTCTGCACGAAGCGTTGTCCAAGGGCATGGTACGTGGCTCAAGCTCGGTCAAGTGGGGCGTGCCCACGATCCTGCTGCGGATGCAGACCATCATTCAGACGTTCATGCGCTACCACGGTTGGCGGACCACCGGGCCACTGCGTGTTTACTCGGAACTGGCCAGCTGGGACGAGGAGGAGCGCCGCGGTACTTTTGCCGTGACGGCCTACATTCGCGACCCAGAGCTGTTGATGGGGCCAGGTGATGGGATTGTGCCCAGCCAGGAGGAAGCCCGGCAGGTGGGCGCGGCCCTGGCCTGGGTCCTGCTGTCCTTGTTCGTGCACGCCGAGGACCTGGATCTGAAACGCCCCCCGTTCTGGTGACCAGAGGGAGGAACAATGGGCAATCAAACCTTTCAACTCGGTCAGCAGCCATACATTGCCCTCACCCAGTGGAGCGACGTGGTCACTCAACCGCAGGACCCGGTCGACCTGGCGATCTATGCGCCGGGCACCTGCTGCTACTACTGGGAGGACCACCGCCAGCACGCGGCAGCCTGCCATCATCTCCACCAGGTCTGGATCGAGGACCCGGGCACCTGGGGCCTGGTCGGCCCCCAGTGCCTCGAATTCTATTTTCAGGACACCAACCCCCAGGCCTGGCAGACGGGTCTGGAGCAACGCCAGGCCCTGGTTGGGACCGGGCTGGGCGTCGACTGGCGGGCCGGGACCCGGCGGGATTACTGGGTTCTGGTGCAGTTGATAGGCTTGATGCTCCAGGTCGAGTCGGACCTGGGCATCTTGCGGGGCTACCTGCACCGGGCGACGCGCATGGACAGGCGCGAGTTCACCCCTGGCGAAAAGCGCACGCTGCTCAAGCTGCTGCGCGAACGAGGGGGAACAGAACGTGCCGTAGGTCCAGACGCCCAGGCCTGGCACCGTGAGCGCGAAGCCCACTACCGGGTACTGAAACGCCGCCGGGACCTGGCGTTTCGGCTGGCCCGGCTAGGGGCCTTGGACCTGTATGGCTCGGATCGGGCAACGGTCCAGTCCCTGGCGGCGGATAACATTCGACTGGTGGGTGACCGGATTGGGATTCTGACCCGGGAGCAGGAAAAGCTGGTGGGCGCGCTGGAGGCCCAGTATCTGGAGCAGCGCATCGCAGCGGGCACCGATCTGGCCTGGACCCTGGCCCGCGAGTTCCAACTCGCGATACCCCGGCGACCCAGATGGTGGACACTTGGCGAAGGACAATGATTCATATGGCTATACTCGTAGCGAGCCGGCAGTAAAGAGGTGCTCTGGCTCAAGGCGGGACGGGGCGACGATACCTGTACACCCAGAATAAGGCGAGGCCGTTGCAGCAATGCAATGGCCTCTTTGCAGGTACAAGTTGGAAATTTGTACGAGCGTGCCCCGGCCTATTCGTTGGTATCGGATTGGATCGCCCGCTTGAGGTGAAAATAGTTGTGCAGTGCCCGGTTTACGATGTGTTGTCGCTTGCCGATCCTGAGAATGGCCCACGGATCCTCCCGACAGACCGGGCAATCGCAGGGTAATGGTTCCTTGAGACAACGTCGTTTCGGAATGATGCCCGTGGGCTTGCCATCATCGTCGAGGATGCCATAGCGCCGGAACGGGTGACTATACAGCACCTCGTTGTAGGCGGCGGACTTGGCCGGGCGCGACGAGTCTACCGACGCTACGCCGATTCGAGCCAACGCCCGGATGGTGCGCACGCTGCTCAGGCCAAACACGTGGACGCCCGGTCCGACCACCGAGACCACTGCCTGGACGCGGGCCAGCGTCTCGTCATAGTGCTGCAGGCCGGCCAGCGAGCCGATCCCAAACGACGTGAATCCCAGTGATTTGAACTCGCGCGCGCAGTGGGTCAGCGTCGCCACGTCGTGGCCTTGGACGATGAGCATGAACTCGATCTGGCCGGCCAGGCCGTGCCGCTCGACCAGCGTGCGCAGGTCATAGGCATAGGCCAACGAGAGCGTCAATCGCCGGTCCCGCTCGTTGGCCGAGAGTCCCGACTCTGCCATTGGAAAATCCAGGGCGCACAGGGTCGCCGGTACATCCGCGCCGTCCAACAGGCCAAGCTGTCGCTCGAACGTATCCCGAGTCGTGGGCATCTGATGTCGCGTGGACATGTACCGATAGCCCCCGCTGTCCACCATCACGCTCTGGGGCAGGCGTGGGAATTCGCGCAGTGTCCAGGTTCCCGAAACCGACGTGGGGCTGATCAAGACGTGGCAGTCGTGATCGTAAAGCGGGTAGAACGGATCGCCCGGGTACCAACTGGCATAGAAGCGCATCGCGCCATCCCTATCTGTCCGCAATAGAGGACTTGTCAACCCTTGCACAATATGATACCATAGACCCACGGGTTCGTCAAAGCGGTTCTCAACGGCCGCGGTTGGCCGTGGGAGGAGGCCCAGATGCTCTTTCGGACGGTCTATGGCCCGGAACTAGCGGCTATCCATGTGTTTATCGCCGAAGGGCCGGCAACACGCGAAGCCATCCATGCGATGTTTGTGCCTGATGATGGCTCGACGCAGAACGTGGACGATGCCCTGACATTCTTGCTCTCGGCCCGGCTCATCGAGGGCGAGAAGGTATACCAGGCCATCGGCGGCGACGGATTGCCCTTTCGCTTGCAAGCTCTACGGGCGTTGCGGCGACTGGAACTGGGCGACGAGGTCCCACTGCACGCCGTGGATCCGCTCTTCACGCTGCTGCTTGCCGAACTGTTCATCCAACCGGACCGGCTCTTTGTTCAGGACGTGCACCAGGCGGCGAACAGCCTGCGCGCAGTAAAGGAAGCCGGCGGGCTCAGCCGGGAAAAGACCCAGGCCTGGAAGCGAGTGATAGAGTTCCTGCGCGTGGGTCGCCGGATAGCTGGTGGCTTCCAGTGCGTCTACACCCCCTCTTTGCTCTCAAACATCCTGGCAACGTGGTCGGAAGATCAAGGCACGCTCCAGGCATTCTTTGAGGAGCACCTGGCGCAGTTTCTGCCTCACCAGACCGTGGACGGCAGATTGGCGCAGGCGGTGGCGGCTCCGTTGGAGTACATGGTGGAGCAGGGGCAAGTTGAGTTATTTGCGTTGCAGGACTCGCCCAGCAAGCCCTACTTTGGGGACCGGCGCTGGCGGGGTATCCGGAGGCAACCATGAACGACCGGAAAAAGCACTGGCCGTGCATCGGCGAGGCCGGGTTGCAGGTCTTTACCACCACCGCCGACCAGCGATTCCTTTTGGGCCGGGAGACGTTTCTGTGCACGCATTTTCCCATCACCATGCGCACGTTCCAGGCTGGGGAGCTGACAAGCACGCGCGACGAGTCTTGGCTGCTGGACGAACTGCTGAATGGTCGCTCCGCGATGGGCAACCGTATCTTTTTGCTCTATGG
>JAHJIN010000288.1 GCA_018823415.1 Chloroflexota bacterium
ACGAGCACCGATTGGATGACTTTTAGGTCCACCGCGCCAATCGCACGCATGACGCCGATCTCGCGCGTGCGTTCCAGCACGTTCATGCTCATGGTGCCCGTTAGCCCAATGCTGCCCACAAAGGCCGTCAACAAGGCCATGATCAGCAAAAAAGTCACCAACAGACCCAGTAGCTGCTCAATCTGCGCCCGGGTGACCAACCCGGCTTCCACATCGCTGACGTGAAAACCCAGATCGCGAAGATGCTGGTCGAGCGTTTTGCTGACCTGCTGCTGGTCTCGCAAAGTATGCACACTTGTGGTCACCCGATATGACGCGCTTTGATCGGGCATCCGCAGAAACATGGACATATAGTCATAGTCGGTATAAGCTATAGGATCCCCAAACATGCTGATAAAACGGTACACGCCAACGATGGTCCAGTCCTCGGCGCGCCGTCCCTGCACGCTGAGGCGCAGCGTATCCCCTGGTTGCAAATCAGGATAGATCTCCCAGATCACATCCGAGATCACCAGGGCCTTTTGGTCGCCAGGTATGATCCAGCGACCGGCCAGCATCTCGGGTTCAAGCAGAGCCGTGTCTGCGGGCGGCGCTATGATCCGTAGATTCTCGATCGGGTTGTCTTCTTGGTCCAGGATTTCGGCGCCGGCCCCCGACCAGGCTTCGATATCGCGCACGCCAGGCACCTGAAATGCGGCACGCGTCACCTCGGAGACGCGATAAGGCTGTTCAAAATTCAGGGTGACGTCGGCCATAAAATGCTGGGTCAATTGATTCATAAACTGCCCCATCGAGGCGCGCACGTTGAACACGCCGATAAAGATAGCGCCGCCCATGGTCAAGGTAAACAGGGTGAGCAGCAGTCGTCCCCGGCGGCGGAAGGTATTACGAAAGGAGAGCAAAATAGGCCGGGAGAGCCAGCTTAGCCACAGCCCGAGTCGATTCGGCCCGGTCGCACTGGACGGCTGCCCTCCGGCCCGATCGCTGTTGATGGCGCGCCGCACTGTTGTTTTAGAGCCACTGCTCACCGGTACAAAGCCGGCTACCAGCGGCACGACCAGGGCGATCAAGGTCTGAACCAGGATCGCCGCTGGCACGAAACGAAAGCCCTGCAAGTTCGCATTCATAAAAAAGGCGACCAGCATCGACAGGCCGTAACCGCCCAGCGTGCCCAATGGCACTGCAATCACCAGGGCAATGACGCCATACGCCAGGATCAGTAGCAGATACATCCCCTGGATCTGCAGACTACGCGCCCCGATCAGTTTCATTACCCCGATCTGCCGCAGATGCTGTGCCAGGAGCGCATTGAGGGTGTTAAAGATCAGTGAACCGCTCAACAAGAGTACCAGTCCCCCCAACGCGCCCAGGACGCCCATAATCGCCAGGACCATGTCCACCATTGGATGTTCGTGGGTTTTGCCCACCTGGGTGCGGTAAACTTGGCGACCGCTCTTTTCGACCTTGTCTTGGACTACATCAGCGATGCCTTGGATGACGCGCTCATCATCCGAATCACCGCTCACCGTGGCATACAGGCGGTTATACTGTGTCGGTTGGCTGGCGCCCAACCACTCTAGCGTATCTTGGGTGATGTACCCCAAGTACGCGCCCATTATCGGCGAGTCGCCCTTTCCCCCGGCCTGGTCACGCACGATGCCCACCACCGGCATGGTGCGGATGGTGCCATCCAATGGTTGGACCTGGATCAACGCTCCAGCCTGGATGCCAGAGTCATTCATCGGATCTTGCGCGATGAACAACTGGCGATCGCCAAGCACCGAGCCCCCCTCAATGACCTGAAGGCGGTTGATCTGCGATGCCTCCCAGTCCTGGACAGCGGATAGATCGAAACTTGACCAGATTTCGCCGTCCTGGCTGGCGCGCACGTTCAGGATATGGCGGCCTTCGACACGCGCTATACCGGGGATGCGTTCAATAGCATGGACCAAGTCGTCGTCAAATGGTTCCGTCCAGATCTCGATATTGGCGGGGTTGACTGAAGCATAGCTCGCGTTGATATCCTCATCGATGATCGCATAGCTGCTGACGATAGCGCCCACGGCAAACACGCCCACGGCGATCGAGGCGACCACCAGCAAGGTGCGAGTCTTGTCGGCCCACAGGTCGGCGAGCACCTTGCGCCAGCGAGGCCTGGTTAATCTTGTTCGTGGCCGGGTCTTGTTCATTCGTTGCATCCTTCCGCCTTGGCGCGGATCTCTGCCAGGCGGGTCTGGGCTACCTGGTCCAGGTTCGTCTTGGTGGATGGCGATCCATTCACCAGATGGAGAAAATCTTCTCTTTCCAACAGAGCGACCTCGACCGGCTCACCGGGGGCGGCGCGGACGCTGGCGGTCGCGTTGCCACCGCGCAGCAGCGAGA
This sequence comes from Chloroflexota bacterium, assembly GCA_018823415.1. Taxonomy (GTDB): domain Bacteria; phylum Chloroflexota; class JAHJIN01; order JAHJIN01; family JAHJIN01; genus JAHJIN01. The sequence continues at coordinate 2,383 of JAHJIN010000288.1, forward strand.
TCTCGCCAAAGAATTGCCCGCGGCCCAGACGCGCCAGGCTGATCTCGGGACACCCCGGCTCATTGAGCCGGACCTCTACCTCACCGCTGGTGACCATAAAAAAGTGCTCTATGTGCTCACCCTGGCGGATGATCGTCGACCCCGGCGGGTACGTGCGCCTCTGGGCTTGATGAGTCGCCTGGAGCATCTGCGGGGGGTCCAGGAACGGCAGGGCGCGGGCGACCACGGCATCGATGATCTCGCCATCCGAGAGGATCACCGTTTGATCGGTGCGCCGGGTCAACGATGGATCGTGCGTGACGATCAGAATGGTTTTACCTTGAGTAGCCAGGTCCTTAAATAGGCGATAAATCGTTTCTGCTGAGCGCGAGTCCAGGTTCCCGGTCGGTTCGTCCGCTACGACGATCGGCGGATCGTTCGCCAGCGCCCGGGCGATGGCGGCGCTCTGCTGCTGTCCGCTGGATACCGATCCGGGCAACTTGTACGCCTGATCCTCCAGCCCCACCATCTTGAGCAATTCCATGGCACGCGCCGGGCGTTCACGGGCCGGGTACACGTTGCAGTAATCCATGGGCAGCATGGTGTTTTCCAGCAAGCTGAGCGTTGGCAAGAGTTGAAAGAACTGAAATACGATGCCGACGTGACGTCCGCGCCACAAGGCCCGCCGGCTTTCGGACATCTCGTAGATGTCCTGACCGCCTATAATCACTTTCCCCGCTGTGGGGTGATCGATTCCGGTGAGCATGTTCAACAGCGTGGATTTGCCGCTGCCGGACTTGCCGACCAGGGAGATAAATTGCCCGTAATCCATGCGCAGGTTGATCCCCCGTAGCGCCGTAAAGTCGCCGGCCGCGTTCACGTAGGTTTTGACCACATCGTGCAAAAGGATGGCCGGTTTATCGCCACTGGATTGGGGCCTGGAACTAGCCATCCTGGCCGGAAGGTGAACCTCCGTCACCGGTTCTTTCGGATCGGCCACAAGTTGACTAGCAGGCCGCGCTGCCGCTGGATCGGGGGCGACTGCTCGATGGGCTTTTATCTCTGGCCCATACGCGGCGCCGTGCCCATTGACCCTTTCGTTGACGATCTCGCCGTCCGAGATCTCGATATATCGCGAAAAGCGTAGCGCCAGGTTGTGATCGTGGGTGACCACGATGATGGTCTTGCCACGCTTCACCAACTGCTCAAAGAGCTGGAATATGGTCTCCGCCGTGACCGTATCCAAATTGCCGGTCGGCTCATCGGCCACGATGACTGACGGATCGTTCGCCAGTGCCCTGGCGATGGCCACGCGCTGCTTTTGCCCGCCAGAGATATGGGCGGGCAGCTTGTAGGCGTGGTCGGTCAGTTCCACCAGGTCGAGCAATTCCAGCGCGCGTTCCATGCTGATCGTAGGGCGGTACAGGCCGGAAAAATCCTGAGGCAGCATGATATTGTCGACCAGGTCCAACTGGGGCATCAACTCGAAGGACTGGTATACGATCCCGATATTGCGCCCTCGCCATAGCGCCATTTCGTTTTCGTCCATTGAATGCACCGCAATGGGCTTGCCTCTGCCCTGACCATTTCCGTTCTCCCGGTCCTGGAAAAACACCTCGCCAGACGTGATGCTACTCACCCCGGTGATCGTGTTCAGCAGCGTGGTCTTGCCAGCGCCCGACTTGCCAACGATACCCAGAAACTCGCCTTTATACGTGTCAAACGTGATGCCTTTCAGCGCCGTAAAGCCGCCGGCTCCGGTGTTGTAGACCTTGACCAGATCGTGAACCTGGATAATGGGAGTTCCGGAGTCTGGCGCAAGCGCCTGATTCGTGTTTAGGTTTGTCATTCAGCCCCTCGTTCTGGTCGAACGCGAATGCCGTCCAACAGCAGGTCAACCGCTGCCTCGGCCAGGGCACGACATTGCTCTGGCGAGAGTGGCGGCGTGATGCCCCTCAGGATGGGCACGACGGGGGCGAAAAACATGCCCAGCACCATCTGCGTGGTCGGTGACGGGTCTATGGGACGGAAATCGCCGGTGTCGACGCGTGAGACGATAAACTCGTGCATCCGTTGTCTGATGTGCTCCAGACAAACGACTGCGTACGCTTGCAGGATGGTGTCGTCCGCCCATGCTTCCATCAGCATCGTCCGCGTGAACGGCAACTGGGCCATAAAGACGTCATACGTCCTGGCGAGCACAGCGACCAGGTCGTCACGTGTTTCCAGTTCGCCTATCTCTTGTAGCATCGGTTCGATGTCGGACCTGGTCTTGTCCATGATGGCCAGCAGGATGTCGCGCTTGCTATCGAAATAATTGTACAGCGTGCCGTCCGCAATATCCAACGCCGCTGCGATCTCGGTGACCTTGGTGTCGCCATATCCCTTTTCGGCAAAGATACGCGCGGCAACGTCCAGGATCTCCCCCTGTCGTTTTGCGAACCGCCGCTGGCGACGGCTTGGCATGTTTGGCATCTTGTCCTCCTCAAGCACCATAACGATGAATAGACATTCAGAATATGAATGTCTATTCATCCGGGGGCATTATACGGGATGTGGAAGGTTCTGTCAACCACTTGTGGGATGATTCACGGTGCGAAAAAGCGGTACCCTAATACTACAACGAGACTTTGAACTCGGAGCCCCGTTTCGTTAGCAGACTGCGGCTGCCCCAGCCGCCGGATGCACCGCGTAGAGCGGCTCGGGGAGCCGCAGTCTACTCGGGTGGGTATCACAAGCGGCGAAATTTCGTTGTAGTACTAACTCGTGAGAAAAAATGAACCGTCCCATGCTCCATCACGTGGGCGCAAGACCACGCTTGGCGCTGGTCAGGAGCGGGATAGTCATGGCATCTCGGCAATACTGACGACCGGGGGCGTTCAGACGTTGACTCGCGTGCCGGATTGGGCTATAATGGCCGCGGTGAACGCCGGTAGTAACATAACGTACAAGCCAAGTGACCGCTGCCGGAGGAACGGGCCTCTCCAGGAGCGAACAAGGAGCGCACATGCAACCTCCAAAAGACATCCAGGACCTCTGCCGGGCCTTTGCCGACGGCCTTGGCGCTGCGCTTGGGTCCAACCTTTACGGGGTGTACCTGTACGGCGCGGTGGCCTTTGATGCCGGTCCCACCGGCGATATTGACTTTCACGTCATCCTGAACGAGCCACCTGGCGACGAGGAGCGCGCCGCCATCGAGCGGCTTCACGCGCGACTGGCCCGGGATTTCCCGCCCCTGGGTGGGGAGCTGGACGGCTATTATATCTTGCTTGACGACGCGCGGCAGCAGGCCCCGCCGGGCCATCTGCTGCTGCCACACGTGATCGACAACTCGTGGGCCTTGCACCGCGCGCACATTCGCGCCGGCCGCTGTATTGTCCTGCACGGCCCGGACCCTTTGCAGGTGTACCCGCCGGCCTCCTGGCCGGAGCTTGAGGATGCGCTGCAAGGCGAGTTGAACTATGTGCAGGAGCACCTCGACGCCTATCCGGCCTACTGCATCCTCAACCTGTGCCGGCTCGTGTACAGTTTCGAGACCCGGGACGTTGTCACCTCCAAGGCGGCGGCTGCGGCGTGGGCCGTGGACGCGGTGTCCCAATGGCAGCCACTCATTGAGGCGGCGCAAAGGGCCTATGCCCACCAGTCCACAGCCCAAGACGAGGCGTTGATGCGGTCAAAGGTACCCCACCTCTTCCAGTTCGCGTGCCAGCGCATCCGGGTGGCCCGGGGCCTCCCACACCACACGCTATAGAAGGGACATCCAGCCATGCACATAGCCATCACCCGCGAGGTCAGCCCAGCCATCGGTCGCTGTGAGTTGACACACCTGGACCGCCGGCCCATCGACGTGACGCTGGCCCAGGCCCAACATCGGCAGTATGAGGAATGCTTGACCGCACTGGGCTGCCGGGTTGAGCGCCTGCCGGCCGAGCCGGACCTGCCAGATTCGGTGTTTGTGGAGGATACGGCCATCGTGCTGGACGAGCTGGCGGTTATCACCCGGCCCGGGGCAGCTTCGCGGCGACCGGAAACGGCATCGGTGGCCCGGGCGCTGGCATCATATCGGCCCTTGCATCACATTCAGGCCCCCGGCACCCTGGACGGCGGCGACGTGCTGCGCCTGGGCCACACGTTGTTTGTGGGACAATCCGGACGCAGCAACGCGGTTGGCATCGACCAGTTGCGCGCGCTGCTCCGGCCCTGGGGCTACCGCGTGGAGGCGGTGCCAGTGACGGGCTGCCTGCATCTCAAGTCGGCCGTGGCGCAGGTGGCGCCCAACACGCTGCTTATCAACCGGGACTGGGTCCCGGACGACCTCTGGGCCGACTGGGACCTCATCGACGTGGACCCAGCGGAACCGTTCGCCGCCAACGCGCTTCTGGTGGGCGATGGGGTCATTTACCCGGCTGCCTATCCGGCCACTCGAGAGCGCCTGCGCGAGCGCGGCATCCGGGTGCGGCCGGTAGACGTCTCGGAACTCATCAAGGCTGCGGGCGGGGTGACGTGTTGCAGCCTGATCCTGGCGGCGCGACCGTGATCAAATCCCGGGGCTATTACGCGGCGTTTGTGGCGCTGGGGTTAGTGGCAGCCTCGCTGGGACCGACCCTGCCTGACCTGGCGGCGCAGACCGGCACGCTGTTGAGCCAGGTCAGCTTTTTGTTCGCGGCCCGGGCTTTGGGCAACCTGCTGGCGGCCCTGGTGGTGAGCCGCTTTTACGACCGCTGGCCCGGCCACCCGGTCATCGCCGGCGCGCTGCTTGCCCTATCCGCCAGCATGGCCCTGGTCCCGACCATTCCCTGGCTGTGGGTGTTGGCTGTGGTCATCCTGATCCTGGGCATGGCTGAGAACACGGTAGACGTGGGCGGCAACACGTTGCTGATGTGGGTCCACGGCGAGCGAGTCGGCCCATTCATGAACGGCCTGCATTTTTGCTTTGGGCTGGGGGCCTTTTTGTCGCCGATCATCATCGCCCAGGTGGCGCTGTTCACCGGCGAGGCCATGCGCGCCTACTGGGTGCTGGCGCTGCTCCTGCTCCCGGCGGCCGTCTGGCTGCTGCGCCAGCCCAGCCCCCGCACCGGCCACCACGCAGCACCGCGCAACGCGGCCGGGGCGCCGGACCGATCGCTGGTGCTGCTCATCGCGACATTCATGTTCCTGTACGTGGGCGCCGAGGTGGGCCTGGGCGGCTGGGTCTATAGCTATGCCCTGGCCAAGGGCCTGAGCGACGCAACCGCTGCCGCCTATCTCACGTCCACGTTCTGGGGCGCGCTCACCCTGGGGCGATTGCTGGCTATCCCCATTGCGGCGCGAGTTCGGCCCCGGACCATCCTGATGGTCGACTTACTGGGCTGCCTGGCGAGCGTGGGCGCGCTCTGGCTGTGGCCGACAGCGCCGGGCGTCGTGTGGCTGGGCACGTTTGGTGCCGGGTTGTGCCTGGCCTCGGTGTTTCCCACCACCCTGGCCCTGGCCGAGCGCCGCATGCGCATCACCGGGCGTGTGACCGGGTGGTTCTTTGTGGGCGCCAACGCCGGGGCCATGTTCTTGCCCTGGCTCATCGGCCAGTTGTTCGAGCCATTGGGACCAGACGTGGTCATGATCGCCATCCTGGCCGACGTGGTGGTCGCCCTGGCTTTGCTGGCGGCGCTGCTGCGCCGGTCCGGGCGGCGGCTCTCGGCCGCGATGGGGCAGGGCGTGTATTGACTTCTGGCCCGGTTCCGGCTATACTGAAAGCACCCGCCGTGCGCGGCAAGTTTTTTCAGGAGCGACTATTATGCCTATCGAACAGGTCGAATTCAACACCATTATCACCTTTCTGGGGATGCTCTGTGCAACAGTGCAAGTGAGTACTGGCTTTTACGCTGCTTATTATCGCAAGCGAGCGGCGTTGCTCAAAACCAATGATATTCTCTTTCGGGCGCACCGGGCATTTGGCAGTTTTGCCACCACCCTGTATTTTCTGGGCCTGTTTGCCGGCCTCAATGGCCTCATCGGGGCGGTGCTGCGCAACGACCCCCCGCTCGAACTGAGCAGCCCCTCCTTCAACATCCACACGTGGGGCTCGTTTCCGGTCTTTGTTGTGGTGATCTGGAAGACATTCGATTCATATTTCAACAAAAAGCCGCTGTACCGCAACCGCAAATGGCTGGGTATTGCCATGTTCCTGGCCTGGTCCTATACCTGGCTCACGGCAGCTACCTCGTATTATTTACGGACCTTGCCCAGCAACCTCCAGCATCCCGCGCCGCGTTTCTTGCTGCCCTTTGCGTGGGCGCCGGTCCAACTGGCGCTGCCTTTTGTCCTGGGTGGGATTATCGGCGGCCTGATCCTGTGGCGTGTCCGGCGTCAGGAGCAGGCGGACCAGGCCAAACGGGCCGCTCGCGAGCCAGCATTAGGGGGACAGGCATGACCGCGCCAGAGAATGGTTCAGCCAATACCGAGAACTGAGTCAGCGCACTTTTGCCACTGGCTCTGATCCTGGGCTTGATCCTGCTGCTGAGCCTCAGCACGGGCGCTGAGCCGGCGCCGACGAGTACCACCGGCCTGGACTACTGGATCAAGACCGTGGTGGGCTATGTGGCGGCCGGCGCCGAGGTCGCCTCAGCGCTGGTCATTGGCTTGGCCCTGGTGCGCGCCCTGCTGCTTTACCTGCGCCAACTGACCGGCCCTCATCACGCCACCGATGCGACCGAGTCGGTGCGGGTGCAACTGGGCCGGGGCCTGGCCCTGGGCCTCGAGTTCACCATTGCCAGCGACATCCTGCGTACCGCGGTGGCGCCCACCCGCGAGGACATTATCACCCTCAGTGCCGTGGTGCTGTTGCGCACCCTCCTCAACTATTTCCTGGAGCGCGAGATCCGCCAGTTGGAAGCACGCCGCCAGGACCCGGCCCCCGACTAGACCGCGCGATCCAGCCCTCAGTTTCTCATCACCAATGGTAGATAGAGCGTGTAGTCGATCACGCGGATCATCTGCGTGTCCTGGGCATAGCTGCACGGATTCGAGCCCCGGAGCGTAACCGTGGCCGTTATGGGCACGGTATAGACATGCATGGGATTGGGCAGGGTGCTGGTCGTGCCGTCGCCAAAATCCCAGTGGTACCAAGTCACGTTGGCGGCGGTGCTGGTGAACGTGATCGTCTCTCTCGTGTGGACGATAGTGGTGCTGGGTGTGAAACTGACCTGCGGGAGGATGCCGAACCAACGCAGGGCTGCGGCCATGACTGTAGCGGCGTCGGGTGGGGCCAGGTACTCGAATGGCCAGGCCAGGAACAGCACCCGCCACGTGCCCGAATCGTAGGTGAGGGCGTTGCTGAGACCGCCGGCGTCCACAAAGGCCCCGGCGGCCGGCGGGTGGGGATTGATCTGGTCGCTCCGGGTGGCCGGTGGGTTCAGCGTATACGTGCCACAGCTCTCACCCACCGGGTTCCCGCTCACGCCCTGAACCGTCGTGGTGCCGGTATCATCGGTGAACGTCGCCACGCGCAAATAGTCGCGGCTAAAGGCGCTCCGGCCAATATCCCACAGGTAATCACGGCTGCAAAAGAAAAGCTGGCCGCCCTGGTTCAGATACAGGCCCAGGTCAATCTCCTCGCGTGGGTTGAGGGTATCGACCAGGGGCACGCCGGGCGGGGCGCCGGTGAACCAGATGACGACCGGGTGCACGCTCAAGTCAGCTAGGCCCGGACTGCCCCGCCCGGTGACGTCCCAATGGTCAAAGGCCATGTTAGCGGTGGTCAAGGCCGCCACATAGGGACCCTCCATGCCGGTGCCGTGGTCATCGTCTACCAGCAGGACACAGCGGGGCACGGCGGTGGTTATCAGGTTAATGACCTGGACTGCGGGATTGTTGGTGGATGACGCTTGCAGAATAGTCGTGCCGATGCTTACAGAGGCTGTCACCGGCGCCGTGACGATGACGTTGACATACCAGGCTCCACCAGGCCCTACGGTGCCGGTCTGGGTGATGGGCAAACCGCTGCCCCGGTCGACGATGGCGCACGGCCAAGACCCGCTGACGCTCACGGCCAAGACGTCCGCGACGGAACTGCAGTTCTGCAACGAGACGTGGTACGAGGTGCTGGCGCCGGGCTGGGCCCACCCGGCTTGCTTGACCGGGACCATGTTCACACACGCGCCGGGGGCCTGGCAGACCACGTGCAAATCTGCCATGATGTGAAAGGGTGGTGGCCCGGGGAGAAAGACGATATTGTTCATGGCGACACAGCCGTTGGTGGGGCACGGGCTGGCGTACCAGGAGGCACTATCTGGGTTGGTGTTGAACTGCCAGGTCGTATTGCCGGATGTGCCCGGGAAGGGATCGCCCGCGTCGCCCGCGTTGGTTTTGTTCTCCAGGTCCAGCAACCCGTCGGCCTGCTCCAGGGCAATCAAGGGGTGCGATGTTGGGCACTGACAGCCGGGTGATAGCGTACACTCGTAGTCGTTAAATGCCCACGGATTCCACTTGGCTTCGTCCACGTGCCAGATCAGCAGCCCATTGCCGGGCAAAAAGGCGTCGAACCCCACCTGCTGGCGGTTTTCTACCAGGAAATATTCGTGGGGACCCAGTTGAGGAGACCATAGTTTGAATACCCATCCTCGCCCTACCGATACTGGAGGAAAGGGAAACGTCGGCAAGTCTCCATCGGTGGGCATGGGTTGGTCAAAGCCCATCACGGTGCGACACCAGGCGTCGGGCCAGGCCGGGGATGCGCCGTTGGGGATCGCATATCCGAGCCAAGGGACCCATATGAGCGGGCCGTTCCAGCCCCCCATGGCCATGAGGCTCCAATGCCCCAGTCCATAGGAGGTATAGTCCCGGTCATACAGGTCCGGCAGGCCAAAGAGGGTGTGCCCCAGCTCGTGGCAATAGACGCCAATGGTCTGGTCACCGGGCACCACCATATATTCGGGGCCAAAGATAAAATTGTCCACGCTCACGCCGTCGCCGGTCTGCAGGGGGCCGGGGCCGTTGCCGTCGCTCATGTTCCAGGCGTCGGACCAAACGTCGTTCGGATTAGAGGTGATCTCTGCCCCCGGCCCGGCGTGGATAAAGACAATGCTATCCACAAACCCGTCCTTGTTGTTGTCATAATGGGAGAAATCGACCAGCGGGTCAATGAGGGGGAGCACATCGGCAACGAGGCCCTGGAGGTTCTGGGGGTACGCGCCCCAGCCATAGTTGTTGTTGACATAGCCTGTGGAGCCGTTGTAGGGACGTGCGGCGGTCTGCCAGCCCAGCGTGCCGGGCAAATTCAGCGTGACCAGGGTGAACGAGCCGTAGGAAATCTGGTCATAGTAATCGGTGACAGACCCCGAGCCGGGCGGGTTAAACATCAGGCCGTCAAAGGCGGTGGGTGCGACCGAAGCCGGTTTGTCGGTGAACTGCACGCACACGGCCAGCAGGTTAAAGGCGCCGCTGGGCGGAGTGGGGAACAGGCTCGGTTGGCCGATGCCCTGTTCCTGCCTGGTTTGGGCTATTTCGGGCAGCGGCCAACCGTCCTGGCGCAGCTTTGCCACGAGCCGGGGCGGCGGCGGCATGGGGTGCGAGCCGTTGGGGATCGATACAGCGGGTGGTGTGTCCGTGGCGGGCACGATTGCCAGTCCTAACGCGAGGATGGTAAGCCAGCGCAACATGGGGAGCAAGAACGAGCGAGTCATGGAACAGCCTCCTTGTATATAATACCCTTACGATCTCGTAGTACTCAACAACCCACTTGCGCCAAGCGGGCGCCCCGGCGATAATAAGCGTGGTTCGGCGTGGGCCGGACTGCGGACCAACCGGGCAAG
>JAHJIN010000289.1 GCA_018823415.1 Chloroflexota bacterium
ACGTCACTTACGTCCACACGCACCGGCAGCCCGCCGATTTCCTCGGCAATGGCGGCCAGTTCTTCCCATTGCCCACACCCGGCGTGAGACAGATTTGTGGGCGGCGCGCAGATGTCGGCGAGTACCACGCGCGCGCCGTCACGCGCCAGCCGCCGGGCCACTGCCGCGCCGATGCCGCCCTGACGCCCCGCGCCGGTCACCATCGCTACCTTGCCTTTCAAGTCGTACATTCGCTGCTCCTTGCGATCTACCAATCCCTAATCCGGCGCGCGATACACCATCGAGCCGAATTCCACCAGCCCCGGCGGGGCCAGGTTGGCGTCCTGGTCCACCATCACCTGGATGACGGCCGGCTGGCCGGAGGCGACGGCGCGTTCCAGGGCCGGCCGGAGTTGCACCAATTCATCTACCTTTTCACCATAACAGCCCAGGGCTTGCGCTACCAGGTCGTAACGCGCGCCCTCGTGCAGGTCGCACGCCACCAACTCGTCCAGCATGGCAAACATCTGCGACGAGCGCTCCATGCCCCAGCCACAGTCGCAGGAGACGATGGCGACGATGGGTACGCGATAGCGCGCGGCCGTTTCCAGTTCTTGCAGGTTAAAGCCAAAGGCCCCGTCGCCAGAGATGAGATAGACCGGCCGATCCGGCGCGGCCAGCTTGGCCCCGATGGCGTAGGGCAGCCCGGTCCCCAGGTGGCCGAACTTGGCCGTATACAGGTACGAGCGCGGCGCCAGGATGGGGTTGTAGCTGGCGCTCCATAGGCTAGTGTTGCCGCCGTCCTGGACGGTGATAGCGTCGCGGGGAAAAAAGTCTCGCACGATCTGGACCATCTGGCCGGGGTTGATGCCGCCAGCACCGGTCTCCAATCCGTCAGCCAGTTCTTCCTGCCAGTCCTGCGACAGCCGGCGATAGCGCGCCCAGTCTGCATGTTCCTCCCGAGGCTCGCTCAGGTTTTTGACCATGATCAGCAGGGCGTTCAGCACCTCTCGCGCATCGCCCACGATGCCCAGGTCTACCGGGCGGTTCAGTCCGATGGCGGTCGGGTCTGCGTCCACCTGGATGACCCTTTGCCGAGCCGGATCGCCCCACGACGGTGGGCGCCCCCAGGTATCCAGCTCACCCAGGCGGCTACCTACCACCAGTACTACGTCCGCCTCAGTACGGGCAGCCTCTAGCGCGGCCCGGTCTAGGGGGTGAAAGTACCGTGGGTGGTTTTCTGGCACCACACCCCGAGCCGCCAGACTGGTGGTCATGGGGGCCGCCAGGTGATCCGCCAGGGCCACGAACTCGGTCCAGGCCTCGGCCCAGGAGACGCCGGCCCCGGCGTGCAGGAGCGGGCGCTCGGCTTCCAGCAGCATCTCGGCAGCTTCGGCCAGCAGCCGGGGGTCGCCGGTCCCAAGCTGGCCGGCCCGGTACTGCGCCGGAGCCCAGATATCCACGGTCTCGGGGTCACCGGTGCCGCGCATCACGTCCTCCGGGACCTCCAGGTAGACGGGGCCGGGCCGGCCGGTCAGGGCCTCGCGAAAGGCCCGGCGGATCAACTCCGGCAGGCGGCGCCAGTCGCGAACGCCGGCGCTCCACTTGGTCACCGGGCGGTACAGGCCCAGCAGGTCCACGTTCTGGAACGAGCCGCCCCGGTCCGGGTAGATGATGCTGCGCCGGCGCTGGCCGGTGATGGCAATGACCGGGCTGCCCTCGGCATAGGCCGTGACGATGCCCGAGACCATGTTCGCCGCCCCCGGCCCGATGCCACCCACGACGACGGCTGGCTCGCCCCGGATCCGGGACCAGGCCTCGGCCATGTGTGCCGCTGCCGCCTCGTGGCGCGGGTTGACGAAACGCATGCCATACTCGTCCAGCTTAGCCAGGAAGGGGTTAAAGCTCCCGTCCAGCACGCCGAAAAGTACGCTGATGCCTTCCTGTTTCAGACATTTGAGCAAAAGCTCACCGCCGGTAATCGTTGTCATGGCTTGCTGCCTCCTTGGGTCAGGTTGTTTTAGTGGTTGGCAATCCTGCCGCTGCCCGGGCCTTGGCCTCGTCGACGAACCATAGCAGGATCAGGCCCACCAGCAGGAACGCGGCGATGGAGAGGATGGCCAGTCGCTGGCCGGCCTGCTCGGCCAGCGCGACTGCTTGCCCCTGGGCCTGGAACCACAGCGCGAGCTCGGCGGCGATCCAGCCATAGACCGCCGGGCCGATGAAGGACGAGGTGCGGCCGGCCACGGCAAAAAAGCCATAGAACTCGGCGCCCTTGCCCGGCGGAGCGAACATGGCCACCATCGTCCGGCTCACAGACTGGACGCCGGCCATGGCAAACCCGGCCACCGCGCCGATGAGGAAAAAGTCCATCTGCGTCTGACCAAAGAACAACCAGAGTACCGCCCCGATCATTGCCAGGAGAGACAGCACCAGGGAGCGCTTGCCGCCGATGCGATCCACCAGCACGCCAAAGACATACGCTCCCACGACGTTGGTCACCTGGACGATGATGATAAAGATGATGAGCGTCTGCTGGTCCATGCCAAACAGGACCGCGCCGATGATGGCGGCAAAGTCCAGGGCCATGATCACGCCGTCGTTGTAGACCAGGAAGGCGAGCATGAACTTGAGGAACTCTTTGAAATGGCTGGCGGTGCGGATCGTCTTGCCCAGTCGGCTGAAGGCGAGCCTCACATAGTTCTCGCCCACGGGTAGCTTCTGATGCTCGGCGCGCTCGGGCAGCCAGAGAAAGATAGGTATCGCCGAGACTGCAAAAAAGACGGCCGTGATCACCATCGCCAGACGGACGATGAACGTGCCCCCGATGATCACCACCAGGGGCAAGATGATGAGCAGGCAGACGATGCCGCCGGCCGTGCCGATGGCCCAGCCATAGCCGGAAACGCGGCCCATCTCCTCTGGCGCGGCGATCTCGGGCAGGAGCCCGTTGTAGAACACCTGGGCGCTGCGGTAGCCGATCTCGGCCAGGATAAAGAATCCCATGCCGATCCACACGTTGCCCGGCTCGGCGAAAAAGAGGCCGGCCGTGAACAGGCAGGCCATGGCGGTGGTGAGAAAGAGAAATCGCTTTTTGTTCCCGGCAAAATCAGCCAGGGTGCCCAGGAACGGGGAGGTGACCGCCACCACCAGCATGGCGATGCCCACGGCCAGTCCCCACAGCCGGGACCCCTCCGCTCCGCCCACCACCTGCCCCTGAAAGTACGCGGAATACACGGCCAGCAGCACCACAGAAGCATACGCCGAGTTGCCAAAGTCATAGAGGTACCAGGACCAACGTTCACGCCGGGTGGATGTTAGAGTTGCCATTTGTATCCTCCTTTGCGTCTATGTAAGGCAAGATGACATCTTGTCCTACCGTAGGTCAAAAGCCACTTTTACCGAACGATATCGCCGCTTGTCCAGCGCCACGGCAAATGCTTCCTGATACGCCGCTAGGGGAAAGCGGTGGGTAAGTAACTCGTTGCAGCGCAATTGGCCCGTTTGCATCCACTGCATCGCCAACTCGAACGTGGAGAGGGGCGCGCCCTGCCACGTCACCACGTCGTGGCCCACGGCGCCGATGAGGTTGACCTCCTGGTACCAGACCGGCGTCACGTCCAACTTTATGCGGTGCAGGTTGACGCCCACCAACACCACTGTGCCCCCGGCCCGGGTCCAGCGCAGGGCGTCGTTGAGGGTGCGCTCAATGCCTACCAGTTCGTATACCACGTCATAGCCGCCCAGAAGCATGCGGTTGCCGGCCCGGCCCTCGTATAGCCGCGCGCCGGTGTGCCGGGCCACCTGCGCATAGCCGTCGTCGCCGGTCAGGAACGTGTGATCCGCGCCATAGGCCCGGGCCATATCGGCCTGCCAGGGGAACTGGGCCAGGGCAGTGATCTCGCAGGCCGGCTGCACGCGAAGCGCGCGCAATACCTGGATCAAGAGAAAGCCGATGGTGCCGCAGCCCAGCACCAGCACGTGCTCGCTGGCCTTGGGTACCCGACGCCACGCCGCGTGGATGGCGACGGCCGCCGGTTCCGCGAAAATCGCCTGCTCGTCGGCCAGGCCGTCTGGGACCGGCAAGAGCGTGCTGGCTGGGGTGATGAACGAGTCACCAAAGCCGCCGCCAATGGGGTGGTGGCCCTGAGGCCGCGGATCCGAGGCGCGCTCGCAGAGCACCCGGTGGCCCCGGGCGCAGGCCGGGCAGAGGTCGGCATAGCCCCGGGCCAGGCAGTCGTCGGCCCGGCCCCACCGCACCACCCGGTCCCCGACCTGGAGCCCGGCGACGGCCGCCCCTGCCTCTGTCACGGTGCCCACCATCTCGTGCCCCAGGTAGATGCGCTGATGCGAGGGCAGCGCGGCCGGCGCCACGTCCAGTCCCACATCCAGAAAGAGCTGGTGCAGGTCGCTGCCGCAGATGCCACAGAGTCGGTTGCGCACGCGAACCCAGTCCGGCGCTGGCAACGGTGGGTCCGGCTGCCGGACCAGACGCAGGGGCGACGTCGGACCAAAGTAAGCCGCCGGGAAGAGCCGACCCAGGAACCGGGTCAGCACGATGCGCGGAACCGAGACCTCGAGAAACAGTGTCTTCATCCAGATGTCTCGTCTACTTGCGTCAACTGGTCCAGCAGATCCAGCACGATCTCGTTCACGTCGCCCCGGTTGGGGAGAGAAGCCATCATGCCGTACATGGCGGCCGAGCGCTGGGGCAGTTGCGCGCCCTTGAGGCCCAACATCGAGGTGGCGCGGGCCACCAAGCCGCTCATGAGCTTTTCCGGCAAGAACCGGGCCGCAGTCTGTACCACGCCCACTTGCAGCCGGTTCGACAGCTTGTCCATGCTAAAGTCTTTTACTTCGGCCACGGTCTGCGCCAGGTCGTCCAGGAATTGCTCGGCGACCTGCGTGTGAGCGTGGGTGACGGTGAGGTGTAGGCTGGGCGGGAACTGCTGCCGGTCCATGTGCCACCCACGCAGCGTCAACTGGTCGCCCACTTGGTAGACATCCAGGGTATCGGAGCCGATGGCTAGGACACTCATGGCCGGGTCGCCCAGCACCTTGACCCCGTCGATGGCATCGATGCCCTCGCGGAGCCGGGTCACGGTTTCCATCACGGTCCGGGTGATGTCCAGGTACCCTTCTTCGCCCAGGTAGTTCATGATGGCCCAGGCGGCGGCTATCGGTCCGGCGGGCTTGGTGCCGGCCATGGTCGGCGAGGCATAGATGCCGCCGGACCAGTCGGTGTGGACAAAGAACTGGTGCCGACGCAGGGCCTGGGTGTGGTACAGGATGACGGAAGCGCCTTTGGCGGCGTAGGCATATTTGTGCAGGTCGACGGATATGGAGGTGACGCCGGGCACGGTCAAGTCGAAATCGGGCACCGGGTAGCCCAGCTTGTGCACAAAGGGTAGCATAAAGCCGCCTACGCAGGCGTCCACATGAAAGAGGATGCCGCGCTCCTGGGCCATCTGAGCCAATTCGGGGATGGGGTCGATGACGCCCTGGGGATAGGAGGGGGCGGAACCCACTATCAGGACGGTGTTGGGGGAGATGGCAAAGCGCGTAGCCAGCACGTCGGCGCGGAAATCGTCCTGGACTGGGATGTGGCGGGCCCGGACGCCAAAGTAATGGGCAGCTTTGTCAAAGGCCGGGTGGGCGGTGGCAGGCAGGATCATCTCGGGTGACTTGATGGCAGGCCGGTGGACCCGTGCCCAATCGCGGGCGGTCTTGACCGCCATCAGGAGGCTCTCGGTGCCGCCAGAGGTCATGTTGCCTACGGTCTCGTCGCCGCCGCCCAGGAGGCTGGCGGTCATGGACACCACCTCGGCCTCAAATTTCTTGAGGCTGGGAAAGGCCATAGGGTTCAGGCCGTTCTCGGAAAAGAATAGGGTGTACGCATCTTGAAGAAGTTGGGTGACCTCGTCGCCGGCGTGGTAGACCAGGCTCCAGGTCTTGCCTTCTTGCCATTTGGCGTCGTGCTCGCGGACCTGGCGCATAGTGGTCAGCACATCCTCGGCCGGCGTTCTTGTTGGGGGCAGCGTGAGCATTGCCAGGGCACTCCTGTGAATCCCGCACGGTTATGCCAGAACGACTTCCGACGCCGTGCGTCCAGAGGAAAATCCAACAGGGCAATCACAGTATAGGGTAGATTTTGTGGGATGTCAAGTTCAGCTTGCCACTTTCACGCTACCGCTCCGTGTGCACCCACAGCCCCTCCCCATCCGTCACCACCTCCACCGTGCCATTTTCGTCGGTGCGCCATACCGTGCACCCGGCCCCGGCCAGCTTGTCCAGGGTGCTGGCGTGGGGGTGCCCAAAATTGTTGTCGGCTCCGCAGGAGATGACGGCCACCTGTGGGTTCACAGCCGCCAGGAACTCGGCGCTCAGCGAAGTCTGGCTGCCATGGTGCGGGGCCTTGAGCACCGTGCTCTGGAGTGACGCGCCGGTGCGCAGCAGCACGGCTTCGCCTGCTTCTTCGATATCCCCGGCGAACAGGAACGATACCTCGCCCCAGGTCAGCCGCGCCACCACCGAGTTGTTGTTGGCGTCCGACTCGGTGCCGGTGAGCAGGGCCGGCGGCGGGTGCAGGACCGTCAACACGGCGCCGGCGCCCAGGTCGATGGGTTGGAGGGTATCGCGCCGGGCCTGGTAGACCGGGACGCACCGCTCTCCCAGCAACTCTAGCCAGCGGATATAGTTGGCCGTGGTGGTCGAGTAACCCTGGTCGAGCACCTGGCCCACGTCATAGCGTGCCACGCATTCGATGAGGCCGGCCAGGTGGTCGTCGTGGGGGTGGGTGAGGATCGCCAGGTCCAGGGTGCGGTCGTAAAAGGCCAGATGGCGCCCTAGATGTCTTCATATTGCCGATCTTTGACAAATGAGACAAGATTTCGGTACAAGTGTTACGAATGCTGAACGCATACTAGCCGACGCAAATTGTGCTCTTGCGACGG
>JAHJIN010000290.1 GCA_018823415.1 Chloroflexota bacterium
CAATGGCTTTCGGGGTCGAGTCGATCAGTGTGGGCGGTCAAAAAGTGGCCATGACCGCACTTGCCAAGTACATCCGGTATACTCCATATAGTCGATCCATCATAATGCGCATCATCAAGGAAATGGCAAAACGATTTGGTATACAGATCACCAAGCAGGGGTTTGGCAAGATCGTGCCTGTAGTAGGGGCTTTGATTGGTGGTGGTTTCAACTGGTTCTTTATGATCAGTGTAGGCAAACGAGCCAAAAGCTACTATCGGAACCGTCTGCTAGAATGGCGGCAGAACCGAGATCCTGATGCCGACCTGAAGCCTATCCAAGAGCCACAACAATTCCTGATTGACGTTTGACGCCAGACGTTTGACGTATCACGCACTACGGAGGAATTCATGCCCCCCATTCGAGTGGCGATTGTTGGCTGTGGCCGCATCTCAGACCTGCACGAGCTGGGCTATCGCGGGCGCGAGGACGCCCGCATCGTCGCCGTGTGCGATACCAACAAGGGCCGCGCCCGGGCCAAGGCCAAGGCCTGGGGCATCGAGCGCGTTTATACGGACTATGCGCAACTCCTGGCCGACCCGGCCATCGACCTGGTGGAACTGCTGGTTCCTCATCACCTCCACGCCGACATGACCGTAGCTGCGTGCCTGGCCGGCAAGCACGTCTCGGTGCAAAAGCCGATGGCCCTCAGCGTGGCCGAGGCCGACCGCATGATCGCCGCGGCGGACCGAGCTGGCGTGACGCTGCGCGTGTTCGAGCAGTTTGTGTTCTACCCACCCCACGTCCGGGCCAAGGCCCTCATCGACGCCGGCGAGATCGGCGAGCCGCAGATGATCCGGCTCCACGTGAGCACCGGAAAAAGCGACACGGCCTGGAAGGTGCCTCTCAGTTCATGGGTGTGGCGCCTGGACGAGCAGCGCTGTGGCGGCGGCCCCCTGGTCTTTGACCACGGCTATCACATCTTTTCTCTGGCCTATCATCTCATGGGGCCGGTGGAACGGGTCTATGCCTGGATCGACCGTACCCGTGTTGTCCCCACTAAATACGTGGATGCCCCGGCCGTCATCATGTGCCAGTTCAAATCGCCGCGCCGCTACGGGACGCTGGACTTTGCTCACACCCCCAATACCGTGATGGAGTCCATCTATTACGCCGACGACGACCGGGTGGAGGTCGTGGGCGACAAGGGCATTCTCTTTGTCAACCGCTGCACGGCGCGCTCTGTGGACCTGCCGCCACTGCTGCTGTTCCGTGACGGCAAGACCACGCCCATCCCGGTGGACCGGGTCGAGTGGCACGACAGTTTTATCGACTGCACGCGCCACCTCATCGATGCGTTGCAAAAAGGCGAACGGCCCGTGCTGGATGGTCCCACCGGCAAGGCCGTGCTCCAGTTCACGCTGGCGGCGCAGATCTCGGCCCGCGAGGGGCGCGAGGTGCGGCCGGACGAGGTGCCATAACGCCCATGAAACGACGAGGTCTGGTGGGGGCCTATGCGCGGGGCCTGTATCACGCCTGCGGCGTGGACGACGCGGAGGACAAGCCACTGGTGGGCATTGCCGGCTCGGCCAACGACCTGGTGCCGGGGCATCTGCATCTGGGGCGGTTGGCGAGGGCGGTGCAGGACGGCGTGCGCGCGGCCGGGGGCGTGCCCCTGGCCTTTAACACTATCGCCCTGTGCGACGGGATCTGCCAGGGGCCGGGGATGCACGCCGTTTTACCCAGTCGTGATGTTGTTGCTGCCTCTGTAGAGTTGACCGCCCGGGCCTACGGGTTCGATGCCCTGGTGTGCCTGGCCTCGTGCGACAAGATCGTGCCGGGGATGCTGCTGGCAGCCGCGCGACTCGACTTGCCCATGCTATTCGTCACCGGCGGCCTGATGGCCGAGGGCGAGTGGCACGGCCAGCGCGTCGTCACCAGCGACGTCAAGGAAGCCATCGGCCGGGCCAGCCGGGGCGAGATCACGCCGGCCGAGTTGCACGACCTGGAACGCGCCGCCTGTCCCGGCCCCGGTGTGTGCAACATGATGGGCACCGCCAATACCCTGTGCGTGGCGGTAGAAGCCGCCGGACTGAGCCTGCCGGGCAATGCCACCATCGCGGCCACGGCAGCGGGCTCCGGCGAGGTGAACCCGCGCCTGCTGGCGCTGGCGCGCGCGGCCGGCGAACGCGCCGTCCAAGGTCGTGCCTCTTTTCGCGACGTGATGACGCCGGCGACGCTCCGCAACCTCGTCGCCGTGGTCCAGGCCATTGGCGGCTCTACCAACGCGGTGCTGCACCTGCTGGCCCTGGCCGCCGAACTGGGCCAAGACCTGACGCTGGACGACTGGGACCGCATCGGCCGGGAGACGCCGCTGCTGGCCCGGTTCAAGCCGGCGTCGTCTCATACCATGTCCGATTTCGGGCGGGCCGGCGGGGTGCCGGCGCTCCTCGACGTCCTGGCCCCGCTGCTCGACCTGAGCGGCCCCACCGCCTATGGCTCCCCGCTGGCCCCGGCGCCGGTGCTCTGGCCCGAGGTCATCCGGCCGCTGGACGATCCGCTGGCCCCGGACGGTGGCATCGTCGTGCTGCGCGGCAACCTGGCCCCCGACGGCGCAGTGGTCAAGGCTAGCGGTGTCCACCCGGCCATGATGCGGCACGTGGGGCCGGCCCGGGTCTTTGATTGCGAGGAAGACGTGCAAACGTGCCTGCTGGAGGGGCGCGTGCAGCCGGGCGACGTGCTGGTGGTCCGCTATGAGGGGCCGCGCGGCGGGCCGGGGATGCGCGAACTGTCGCTGCCGGCGGCCATCCTGGTGGGCCTGGGGCTGGCGGATTCGGTGGCGATGGTCACGGACGGGCGCTTTTCCGGCGCGACCCGGGGGCCGTGCGTGGGGCATGTGTGCCCCGAGGCCGCCGTAGGCGGGCCGCTGGCCGCCTTGCGCGATGGCGACCTCGTCGAGATCGATATCCCCAACCGGACGCTCCACGTGCGTCTGAGCGATGAGGATCTGCGAGCGCGACTGGCCGAGTGGCAACCGCCGGCACGGGCGGTTCCACCGGGGTTCTTGCGCCTGTATGCCGACTGTGTCGGCCCGGCCAGCCACGGGGCGGTGCTTGGCGGATGTCGATGAGCCGACAAAGGTGCGCGTTACATTGTTCGCGCAATCTGGGAGGCATCTGGTATGGCCCATTCCCCCTGAAACGCAAAAACCCGCCCCCCAAGATCCCCGGGTGCGGGCTTGCCCTCGTAGGACAGTACATGGTGCCGAGGAGAAGGCGCCGTCTATAGCCCTACAGGGGCAATCCGTCTGGAACGGTTACGACCCATGCCAGCCGGTCCGCGTCCGCTTACCGCGGGTTGGCCCGCGTGGCCTCGGCCGGGGTGCGCCCGCGCAGTTCGTAGCGGGGGGTGAATGACCAGAGCTTGTCCAGCGCTTTGAGCAAGGGGTCTCGCTGCTCGGGGGGTAGATCGGCTTGCTCTGCCAACATTTGAGCCAGGCTTTCCACCGTAGGCTGGAGCCGGGCTAGTGCCTGGATCTCGCGCACGGGCGGCAGCCGATCGCTCAGCCGGGCCAGCTTGCGCTCCAATGGGCGGACAGCCGGATGCAGTGGCGCGTCCGGGTCGGCGGCGTCCAGCAGTTCCACCAGGGTGAAATCGTGTGGGGGCAGGTTCAACTCGTGTTTGCGTTGCGCTACGGCCTGGGGGTCGGCCAATTCCGCCAAACAGACCTGCGCTTTGCCCAGGGGCTGGGCCAAGCGGGCTTTGGTCAGTAGCATGCGGCCCTGTTTTGGGGTGTACCACGGTCCCGGGCGCACCAGGTCGGCCACTCGCGCGAGCAACTCGTCGGTATCCAGCACCCCCTCATAGGTCAGTAGCCCCTGCATCGCGAACAGCAGGCTGCCCAC
>JAHJIN010000291.1 GCA_018823415.1 Chloroflexota bacterium
ACCAGGTATCGGTTTTGGGCAATTCTGATCTACTGATCTACTGATCTACTGTTCTACTGTTCTACTGATCTACTGATCTACTGATCTACTGATCTACTGATCTACTGATCTACTGATCTACTGATCTACTGATCTACTGATCCCATAGGAGCGTTTACCAATGACAGATTTGTACCAACCCAAACCCGAACATAAATTCACCTTTGGCCTGTGGACTGTAGGCAATGTGGGGCGCGATCCGTTTGGCGAGCCGACCCGTCCGTTTGTATCGCCAGTGGACTTGGTCAAAATGCTGGGCGAGATCGGCGCTTATGGCGTCAACTTGCACGACAATGACCTGGTCCCCATCGACGCCACCCCAGCCCAGCAGACCCGCATCGTCGCTGACTTCAAGCGGGCACTCGACGACAATGGCCTGGTTGTGCCGATGGCGACCACCAACCTCTTCAGCGACCCGGCCTTCAAGGATGGCGCTTTCACCGCCAACGACTCTCGTGTCCGCGCCTACGCTTTGCAGAAGACTATGCGCTCCATTGACTTGGGCGTCGAGTTGGGAGCCAGTTACTATGTTTTTTGGGGCGGGCGCGAGGGGACAGAATCTGATACCACCAAAGACCCCGTCGAAGCCCTCGAACGCTTCCGCTATGCGCTCAACTTTCTATGCGCCTACGTGATAGACCAGGGCTACGAGCTTAAGTTTGCGCTGGAGGCTAAGCCCAACGAACCCCGCTCCGATATCTACCTGCCCACCACCGGGGCTATGCTGGGGTTCATCGAGACGCTTGACCACTCCGAGATGGTCGGCGTCAACCCGGAGGTGGCCCACGAACACATGGCCGGCCTCAACTTTCTGCACGCCGTCGCCCAGGCGTGGGATGCAGGCAAGCTCTTCCACATCGACCTGAACGATCAGAATTACGCCCGTTACGATCAAGATTTACGCTTCGGTTCGCAGAATCCCAAGGCAGCCTTTTTCCTCGTCAAATTCCTGGAGCAAGTCGGCTACGACGGCCCGCGCCACTTCGACGCCCACGCCTATCGTACCGAAGACCTGGCAGGCGTGCGCGACTTTGCTGCCGGTTGTATGCGCACCTACCTGATTTTGAAGGAAAAAGTGCAGAGATTCAACGCCGACCCGGAGATACAGGCTCTGCTGGCCGAAATCAACGCCGACGATGGCAGCATGACGCCTTTTGTGGGGGGCTACACCTCCCAGAAAGCTGCCAGCCTCAAAGATTACCGCTTCGACCGCGCTGCCCTCGGCGCCCGCGGCCTTAATTATGAGCGGCTCGACCAACTGGTGATCGAATTGCTGCTGGGGGTGCGCTGAAGATGAGCGCGCTGCTCGGCATTGACGTTGCCACGACCGGCGCCAAAGCGCTGCTGATCGACGAATCGGGAAGGGTCATTGCCAGCGCCACAGCCGATTATCCTCTCTCTACGCCGCGGCCGCTCTGGTCGGAGCAATCGCCCCACGATTGGTGGACAGGCGTGGCAACCTGCGTGCGGCAGGTGCTGTCCCAGGGCGATGTAGTCCCCACAGCCGTAGGGCTGACCGGCCAGATGCACGGCCTGGTGCTGCTCGACGGGGCCGGCCAGGTGCTGCGCCCGGCCATTTTGTGGAACGACCAACGCACCGGCCCGCAATGCGACCAAATCCGCCGCCGATTGGGCAAAAAGCGTCTCATCGAACTCACCGGCAACGACGCCCTGACCGGTTTCACTGCGCCTAAAATTCTGTGGGTGCGCCAACACGAGCCGGAGATATTCGACCGGGCCAGGCATATCTTGCTGCCCAAAGACTATATCCGCTTCATGCTCACCGGCGCTTACGCCACCGACCGCGCTGGCGCGGCTGGCACACTCTTGCTAGATATCAAAACCCGCGATTGGTCGGCGGAGGTTCTGCAAGCCCTTGAAATCCCTGCCACATGGCTACCCCCCACCCACGAGGGGCCGGATATCACCGGCCGCGTCTCGGCTGAGGCAGCTCAGGAAACTGGTCTCGAAGCCGGTACGCCGGTGGTGGCTGGCGGTGGAGATCAGGCAGCCCAGGCGGTCGGCGTGGGAGCGGTGCGTCCCGGCATCCTCGCCCTGACCTTGGGCACATCCGGGGTCGTCTTCGCTCCCACCGATGAGCCGGTCGTCGAAGCTCAGGGACGGCTGCACGCTTTCTGCCACGCCGCGCCTGGTCGCTGGCATCTGATGGGAGTCATGCTCTCTGCTGGCGGCAGTCTGCGCTGGTACCGCGACACATTGGCAGCGGGCATATCCTACGAAGAGCTACTGGCTCCGGCCAACGATGTGCCGCCCGGCAGCGAGGGGCTGCTGTTCCTGCCCTACCTGACCGGCGAGCGCACGCCCCACCCCGACCCGCTGGCGCGGG
>JAHJIN010000292.1 GCA_018823415.1 Chloroflexota bacterium
GCGCGGGCCGAGTTGCGCCAGGCCCTGGCTGCGGCGGGGGCTTGCCAGGAGAGCGAGCCGGGCTACCGGCAGTACGAGGCGGCCCAGGTCCGGCTGGGCGAGTTGGAGGAACAGCGGCCGCAACGCGACCGGCTGATGGCCCGGCTGGCCCGGGTCGAGCGGGCGACTGCCCTGGCCGCCGGCGACGTGGCGCGTCTGGAAACTGCGCTGACCCAGGTGGCCCAGGCCGAGCAGCGCCTGACCGAGTTGCTACCGCCGGTGGCCGAGCAGGAGCGACTGGAGCAGCAGCTACGCGACCTGGCGCCGGCGGCCACCCGACTGGAACTAGCCCGGCAACGTGCGGCGGAGGAGCAGGCCCGGCTGGACCAGTTGGCCGCCGAGCTGGCGCAGCTAGAGGCGGACCTGGCGACTCGCCGGTCGCTTGCTGCCGAGGTGAGCGCCGGGGAGGCCCAGCAGCGCGAGCTGGAGCGGCGCGCGGCGGTCCGGGTCGTGGAGCAGCAGCAGGTCGCGGCGCAAACGCGCCAGATGGAGGAATGGCGGGTGGTGCTGGAGCAGGCCGGGGACCGAACGTGCCCGGTGTGCCGCCGGCCGCTGGACGCCGACCAGGCCCGGGAGCTGGCGGTGCGCTACCAGACCGAGCAGGCCCAATTCCAGGCGCGCCAGGCCGAGTTGGCCCAGCAGCACGCGAATGACGAGCAAGCCCTCCAGACGGTTATAGCCCGGCTGGCCGGGCTGCGGGAGCAGCTCGGCGCCGGGCCGCATCCGGGCCGGGCGGCGGAACTCGAACACGCCATTGCCGCACAGGAGCAAGTCGTGGCGCGGTGGCAGGCGGCCAGCGCGGCGTTGGCTGAGGTCCCGGTTCAGATAACCGCGCTGCAGGCGCGCCTGGACCAACTGGGGCACCCGCGCGATGAGCGCCCGCGACTCCAGGTCGTGGTGGACCAGGGGCCGCAGTTGGCCGTCGACCTGGCGGCCGCGCGCGCCCAGCAGACCCAGCAGGCCGCAAAACAGGCCGCCGTCGCCGTTCAGCTCCAGGACCTGGCTCACCTGGACGATGAGGTCGCCGTGCAGCGCGCGGCCCTGACCGCCAGCCAGCCTGACCACACCCGCTACCTGGAGCACCGCCAGGCCGCCGCAGCGCTGCCCCAGCGGCAGGCCCAGGTCGACAAACTGACGGCCCAACGGGACCGGGCGGCGGCGCAGCAGGCCCGGGCCGCAACCAAGCTCCAGGCAGTCCAGGCCAGCTATGACCCGGCCCGGCCGGCGCAACTGGCGGCGGAGCGGCAGCAACTCACCACCGAGCAAGCCCGCCTGGAGGAACGGCTGAACGCCGGGCGCGAGCAGTTGGCCCAACTCGAAGCCGAGCTCCAGGGTCTGCGGCCGGTGCAGGCCGAACTGGCGACGCTGGCGGCGGAGCAGGCGGCCCTGGCCCGGCTGACCGAGGCGCTGGCCTTCCTCCGCGAGATCATTCGCGCGGCGGGGCCGACCATCACCCGGGCGCTGGTGCAGGCCATCTCGGCCGCAGCTAGCCGCATCCTGGTGGACATCCTCAACGACCCGGCCCTGACGCTGCAGTGGGGTGCGGACTATGGCATCACCGTGACGCAGCACGAGCACGCGCGCGATTTCGCGCAGCTCTCCGGGGGCGAAAAGGTGGCGGCCGCGCTGGCGGTGCGGCTGGCGCTGCTGGGCGAGATGTCGGCCATTCGCCTGGCGTTCTTTGACGAGCCGACGGCGCACCTGGACGACGAGCGGCGGGAGAACCTGGCGGCGCAGCTCATGCGCATCGAGGGCCTGGAGCAGCTCTTTGTCATCACCCACGACGACGCCCTGGCCCACGAGACCCACCACCTGCTGCGGGTGTACCAGGAGGGCGGCGTGAGCCAGGTGGAGGTGGGGTAGGGCGTGAGGTAGGTCCAGGAAATAGGGGCGATAATCCACCTTATCAGGTGAGAAAGGGCCGCAAAGAGGCCAAAACAGGGCCAAAACGGGCAGATAACGCCTGAAAGTCTCACCTGATAATCATGTCGCCCATGTCCTGATGAACCGACGCCAGAGAACAAGAAGGCTCGTGGCTAGACAGCCACGAGCCTTCTTTGCAGAGGACTCTTCCCAGTCCCAATAGTCTACCAGCATACAAGCGTGGAATAGCCGAAGCGACGGGATTCGGCTCCGCAGCTCCCCCTCAGTGACCCGAACCCACTTCGACAGCGGGTTGGTAGGCCCCCAACCAGTACACCCAGCCCAGGTCCGCTTGTACGGTGTTGAATAGCCGCTCGTCCGCCGTCCAGAAATCGCAACCGGCCATCTCAGCCAGCGCCAGGTAATGCGCGTCGTAGGCGGCGGGACGGTTGAATTGCTGTGCCAGCTCCCAGGCACGCTGGTGTAGTCCAGCGGGTGCGAGCATCTGCACGGGCAGTTGGTGTACTGCCACGAAGACATCCCGCTCCAGGTCTGGCGCCAATTTTCCTCGGTGGACACGGTTCCGAATCACCGAAGTGACTTCATAACCCCACAACGTTGGCGCGATGACCAGCGTCCGTTGCACCTGCCACTCGTCCCATAGCGCACGTGCCCGGGCGCTGTCTGATTCCGGCAGGACGATCTTGAGGGCCAGGCTGGCGTCAGCGCAAACTAGCGGCTTCATCCGCGTGCTCCTCCCGCAACTGGCGCAAGGTGATCACAGAGTCCTCGGGAGTGATACCATGAGCGTCTTGCCAACGCTGGATCCGTTCCCGCAAGAGGTCTGCGGCGGCCAGTGCCTGGGCATGTTGGTCAGGCAGAGCGGGCCGGTCTTCGCTCAGTCGCTTCAGTCGCTGCAAATCCTTCACCCCGATGATCGCGGCTTTGGGCTGGCCATGGGCTACCAGCACGATCCGTCCGTCGCCGTAGGCTGCCTGATTGACCAGCCGGCCCAGGCTCTGGCGCAGTTCGGTCATGCTCACTTGCAGTTCGCTCATCAGCTCCTCCATCAGGCATTTCGTGCGATTCATATGTTTCGGCTGAATTATATCATACGTATGATTAACGGTCAATCGCCGGGCATTAAGAAACCAGTCCCTCGACTGGCTTTTCATGCGGAGTGGCAGTGGATTGGACAAGCAGAGCCTGCCAGCTGCACAGATGGCTGTCCACCGTTGGGCCAAGTGAGTGCCTGCCCACCCTCACCGTCCGGACCAGCGGCGATTTCCAGATCATACTCACATGGTAGGGTAGGGTATGGTCATGTGCCTCAATCAGGCATCAGGGACTCGGACTAGTACATCTCGGACAACCCAGACCGGGGATTCGACAACCCGGAACAGCAGATCGATGAACCGGACGCGGCCCAGGTGTGAAACCGGGCAAACGCACCGGGCGGCCAGTCTGGTGCGGTCCAGCCCCTGGTCCAGGTTGGTGGGCGCCGGCAGCCATCGAACAGACATCGTAGATCGGGGCAATCTCGCCAAAAGAATAGCCCTCGCCCGCTTCGGATGTGTCTCCGCTCAGCCAGCCATACCCGAGCAGAAGCGATAACCCACCCCAGTCTCTGTCACGATGTAGCGTGGGTTGGCCGGGTCGTCTTCGATCTTGCTCCGCAGCCGCTGGATGTACACGTGCAGATAGTGATTCTCCGTGTGATACTCTGATCCCCAGATACGATGGAATAGTTTGCTGTGTGTGAGCACCTGGTCAGGGCAGGTGGCGAACTCGGCCAGGATAGCATATTCGGTGGGGGTGAGATGTAGCCTGTTCCCGCGCAGCGTCACGCAGCGTCTTTCAGGGTCAATACACAGGTCGCCAAAGTTACGAATATCCGTGGGCCCGTCTACCACGTCGGGCGGCGCCCGCCGCAGCAGGGCGTTCACGCGGGCCAGCAACTCTTCCATCTCAAAGGGCTTGGTGAGATAGTCGTCGGCCCCTTCGTTCAGTGCACGTATCCTATCTTGCACCTTGTGTCTCGCACTGAGCACGAGCACGGGTACCCGGGAACTGCGGCGGACCCCCGCCAGAACGGCGAAACCATCCAGACCGGGCATCATCAGATCCAGGATGATCAGATCGGAGCCCAGTTTGGGCCAGAGTGCCAGGGCCGTCTCCCCATCAAGTGCTATGTCGACCTGATACCCGGCCGCCGAGCGTAGGGAAACCTCAAGCAGGTTGGCCAGCGCTTCGTCATCATCCACGACCAGAATGTGGTACTGCTCCATCGCCGTTCCTTTGTCCGCATATTCGTCTTCGCGCGCACCACCGTTGCCAGCCACGATGCCCGTGGAGCGCTGGGCTTGATTCGCAGTCGGTACACTGGCACACGAGCTTGGATCCGGGCCCATAGGCCTGATCACATAGGTTGTGATTGCGAATCGGGGCCTGAATTTCGCGGGATGAGCTAGGCCGATACGTCCGCGTCCGTACTTTCAGACGGACTCGTCAAGGCTGCCGGGTAAAAGCGATAGCCCACCCCGGGCTCTGTGACGATGTAGCGCGGGTTCGCCGGATCGTCTTCGATCTTGCTCCGTAGTCGTTGCACATAGACGTGCAAATACTGGGTCTTTTTATAGTGCTCCAGCCCCCAGATCCGCTGTAACAGGAGACTGTGGAGAAGCACCTCGTCTGGGTGAGCGGCGAACTCGAGCAAGAGGGCGTATTCTGTTGGGGTCAGATAGATCGGTTCATCACCCAAGGTCACGCGGCGTTTACGAGGGTCAATACACAGCCGACCGAATTGCTGGATGTCGGCCCGTTCATCCGGGGCCCCATACAACACCCGACGTCTTAGCGCGTGCACGCGGGCCAGCAACTCGTCCAGATCAAAGGGCTTGGTGAGATAGTCGTCGGCGCCCTCGTTCAGCGCACGTGCTTTGATATCAGTGCCTTGTCTGGCGCTGAGCACCAGGACAGGCACCTGAGAACTGTGGCGGATCATGGCCAGGACCGCAAAGCCATCGATGCCTGGCATCATCAGGTCCAGGATGACCAGATCCGGGCGCACTTTTTGGAATAGATCCAGGCCGGTGGCTCCGTCTAACGCTGCCACCACCTGGTAGTCTTCGGCGTGCAGCGGTTGTAGAAGCAGATCTACTAGCGTCGCGTCATCGTCCACGATCAGGATACGATAAGCCTTCATAGAATCTCCGGCGGAAACCCCCGACATATTGTCGGGGGACGCTACGCGAGCCACTTTCCGTGAGAGGCGTGCCACCGCGCTCCACGAGCCGCAGCCGCTTGTAGTTGACTGACGGCGCAATCAGATTGCCTTCCACATCCGAGATGCCCAAGTCCCCGCTCGACTGCCGCCCATTGACGAAACCGTTGCCGTCTGGCAGGCGCAGCCCACTGTGTGTAAACTAGCTGGTACACATTTGTCTACAAGATTAGGAACGATGGGATGATAACCCGATCGGTGCTGTATGCCAACGCGAATATAGTATAGCAGAAAAGCTGCGGCTGGGCAAGCCCGATGTACCAAACGTCCACCTGGCCGGCGCCGGAACGCCAGATTTTGAGGTTTTGTTAAGAAAGCGTTGAAAAACTGTTGACGCAGTTTCGTGGCATTTCGTGCTATAATGTGCCTGTTTAGGGAATGGTGCGGTAATACAGGGCAATTGGGGGAAACCGTCGGATCACATCCTGCCAACAAACCTGGTTTTCATACCAGCCTGCGGCAGCACAGTATAGCAGAGGGCGAAAAATGCGCGCATTCCTGTCCATCAAGGAAGC
>JAHJIN010000293.1 GCA_018823415.1 Chloroflexota bacterium
CCCCAGGGTTTTGCAGCTAGGCGTGGCACTTGAAATCCCAAGTCTGGGATGATGGTGTAGCGCTCGGCTTAGTTCAAGTCGGGATTCATGCGGCGGCTGCGCGCCGCATGAATCCTATCCATTATAAGCTGACTTGGGGCCGCACTGGGGGCCTCCGGCATCACCTACCTGGTGCACCAGTAAGCCGCGCCGGCGCTCGTAGAGCAGACGATGGAGCGACTGAGCGTAAGGCTGGGGGAGGGGTGCAGCTGTCCGCCACGGGGTGAAGCTGAGGAAGAAATAGAGCCCCGAGCAGTTGACCCGCCATCAGCGGGTCAGAAAGTTGATCAGGTGGGTCCGATCTGGGGAGTGCCGGGCCGGGAGGCGTACGAGGTACGCGGAGCTTCGGAGGGGCGCTATATGAAAATCCTGATCGCGTTGGACTGAGGCCGTGCGCCGTGCGGAGAATGAGGCCATGATCTAGATCTATCCGCCTAACCGCCGTTCGCGCTATCGCCAGTCTGGCATACACGCGCCCATGATGGCCTGCCAGCCTGCCCGTGGGCCGGCACCCGCCGGAGTGCCAACTCGTGGCAGACCACATATACCCTACTAGGTTCCGGAGCAGGTGCAGCAGGTCGGCGCTCGGGGTCAGGGTATTCTGGAACGAGCACGAGGCCCACTTGTGCCGCATCCTCACTCCGATCCACGCCTTCCAGTCCGCCACTAACGCGCAAACCTTGGTTCAGGTCCAAGGTCACAGTGTCGGCAGACGACATAGCCATGTCCCGTCGAGCCTCCCGCAGCAGCCTGCGGGAGGCGATAAGCTTGTGGTGCTATCCTTCTCTGGCGACGAGCGGCAGGTAGATCTCGTAGGGCGGCGGGGTGGTGAGTGTGGCCGCGCTGCCGGCGCTCAGCGGATCCGAGACGGTGAGCGGGTGCTCGGGCCGGGCCTTTTCCTGCTCGGTGAGCATCCGGGCCTTGGGCAGACCTTTCTGGCCCTGGGCCAACGCCTCGCTGCCGGCCAGGGTCAGTTGGTATTGGCTGGCGCCCATGGCCGCCACCTCCACCAGGTACAGGCCGTCCTCGTCAGCCCAGAAGCCCAGCTCGTCCACCGTATCCAGGCCGTTGCTGTAGTGGTTGGGCCGGCAGGCGTTGAGCGGGTTCCAGATGTAGAGGTCCGGGTCGCCGGCCTGGGCGGTCACATAGAACACGGCCAGGGCGCTCGCGCGCAGGTCGAAGCGGTACTGCGTCCGCTGACCCGCACCCAGGGCCTGGCTGCCACCCACCAGGTTGACCAAGTCCAGGCTGTGCGCATCCAGCAAGGAGACGTTCTGCGCCCCATCTGCCACCCAGACCCCGATGTACTTGATGCCGTCGCTGGCCGACAGGGTCCAGGTGTGCGTGGCGCTGTAGGGCAGCCAGCCGCTCTCCTGGGCCACGGTCCAGGCCCCGGTGGCCGGGTCTAGCGTCCACTCGCGCAGGAACATCCAGCGGGCGTCCGGGTCGGCCCAGATGCTCAAGAGCACGTCACGCCCGGTCACGACCCGGTCGCTCAGGATGGACAGGTTGACCTGCGGCGGGGTGACGTCGGCCGGCGGGGCCGGGTTCACGGTCACGGTGGCCGTGACCACGACGGTACGCTCGTGGTCCAGGAAGTACTGGCGTGCGGCCCCGGTCAGCGCGTCGGTGTTGGGCCAGAAGCCGTGGGCGGTGGCCTGGTTCTCCAGAACCGTCGCGCCGAGGCTGGCATCCACCTGGGCGCTGAAGGTGTACCGGTTCCACTGGCCCGGCCACAGGAGCACGGCCGGCCAGGTGATGGTCCGATTGCCCGGGTCGTAGGCCACGCCATAGCCCAACGTGTCGGTGACGGCTGTCAGGCCGGCCGGCAGCGTATCGGTAACGACCACCCAGGCTTCCTGCTGGCCGCTGTTGCGCGCGGCGACGGTCAAGTTCACCACGCCGCCTGGCGGAGCCACCGGCGGCGACACCGTCAGGCTGGTGGCGCTCAGGTCTGGCGAGTCCGGCGGGAACCAGATCACTTGCGCGATCTGGTAGGGGGTTTCCAGGTTGCCGGCCTCGTCCTGCGCCCAGCCCTGGAAGATGTGGTTACCCCGGCCCAGCTCCGTGGTGGCGGTGTAATACCAGTTCACCTCGATCTCGGGCATGGTGGGGAAGGGGTGCCAGACCCCGATGGCGCTGGCGGCCGTGCCCTGGGTGCCGTCTACCAGCAAGTTCATGGCCGTGCGGCCCGAGAGGCTATCGCTGATGACCCCGCCCAGGACCAGGTGCTGGTTGCCCAGGGTATCCGTGATGACGTTGGCGATCCAGACGCCAAAGGTGTACCCGTTGTAGTGGATCTCGGAGCTGGGCGGCGTCAGGTCCACTTTGAGCGTGGTCGAGACCGGCGTCGCGGTGTGTCCCAGGGCGTCGGTAGCGCGCGCCCAGACGGTGGTAGTGGGCGTGTCGGTGTTGAACGCCAACGGCGCGACATAGG
>JAHJIN010000294.1 GCA_018823415.1 Chloroflexota bacterium
CCCATGGACGCAGTTGAGCTGATCCGACGATACCAGACCGGCGAGAGAGATTTTCGCGGGGCCAACCTGAGTCGCGCCAACCTGAGCGGGGCCTACCTGAGCCAGGCCGACCTAAGCGAGGCCAACCTGCGTGGGGCCGACCTGAGCCGGGCCAAACTGACCGGGGCCGACCTGAGCCGGGCCAACCTGGAAGGGGCCGATCTGAACGGGGCCAAACTGGAGGGGGCCACCATGCGCCGGGCCAACCTGCGCGGAGCCAACCTGAGCCGGGCCAACCTGGAAGGGGCCATCCTGGACGGGGCCACCATGCCCGACGGCAGCATCCACGGCTGACCCCCTGATCTTGCCCCCCAGGTCCCCGGCCCTGGTAGGCAACGACCACGGCAAGGCCCTGGCGTGGTGAACGGGCCAGCGGTGGCGAAAATGCCCAGCCGATTGTAGCAATCCCGGCTTGGCAATGGAGGCGAAAACGTGCCAACGATAACAGCAAGCCCGGGCCTGGTGGTGGACCTCTGGCCCCAGGGCAGCCCCGGGGACCCGGTGCGCTCCCCAGCGGTGCGTATCCGGCGTGCGGGTGGGGCCAGCGTGGTGGTGTACTTGCCCGAGGTGCGCGGCCTGGTGGACGCCCTGGCGCGGGCGGCCAGCGAGACGGCCGGCCTGGTGGTGGACCAGGACCGGGAGCGGTGACCGGGGCCGGCAGCGGGCTGCCCCCCCGAGCGGCGGCCGATCATATCACGAATGGAGGTGACCGGGAATGAAAGACAAGGAGCTTATCAAACAGTACAAAGCAGGCCAGCGAGATTTTCAAGGTGTCCGAGTAAGTGGCGGTTTTCTAGGAATGGGGAAAGCCGACCTGACCGGGGCCAACCTGCAGGGGGCCAACCTGCGTGGGGCCGACCTGCGCTGGGCCATCCTGGAAGGGGCCATCCTGGAAGCGGCTGACCTTTACTTGGCCAACCTGGAAGGGGCCAACCTGAGCGGGGCCAACCTGGAAGGGGCCAACCTGAGCGGGGTCAATCTGGAAGGGACCAAGCTGGGCCACGCCAACCTGAGCGGGGCCAACCTGAGCGGGGCCAACCTGCAAGGGGCCAACCTGGACGGGGCTACCATGCCCGACGGCACCAAACACGCCTGACCGCTTGCCCATCGGCGCGGGCCGGGGACGTGGTGGGGCGCCGCCTCCGCCAGGTCCTGGGCGAAACGATGTAACACGACGCGGCCCCGGTGGTCCGGGGCCTACTACAAATGGAGGTATAGACGTGGACGCAACAGAACTTATCCGGCGCTACCGAGCAGGTGAGCGAGACTTCCCTAGGACCGCCCTGCGCGGGGTCGCCCTGCGCGGGGCCGACCTGAGCGAGGCCACCCTGTTCCAGGCCAACCTGCGCGGGGCCAACCTGGACAGGACCAACCTGCGCGGGGCCAACCTGCGCGAGGCCAACCTGCGCGGGGCCAGACTGCCCGGGGCCAACCTGGAAGGGGCCAACCTGCGCGAGGCCAACCTGCGCGGGGCCAGACTGCCCGGGGCCAACCTGAGCGGGGCCAACCTGACCGCGGCCAACCTGAGCGGGGCCCGCCTGATCGTGGCCAGACTGGACGGGGCCAACCTGAGCGGGGCTAACCTGACCGCGGCCAACCTGGACGGGGCTAACCTGAGCGAGGCCAACCTGACCGGGGCCGACCTGGAAGGGGCCACCATGCCCGACGGCAAGACATACGACCCGGCCATACACGGAACCTTCTGACCCCACGACCCGGCCCCCAGGTCCCCGGCCCTGGTAGGCAACGACTACGGCAAGGCCCTGGCGTTGTGAACGGGCCAGCGGTGGCGAAAATGCCCAGCCGATTGTAGCAATCCCGGCGCAACTATGGCAGCCTACGGAGGCGAAGGGAAACCCGATGAATAACTCGTATGATGACTTTGCGGCCTTGCTTGACCTCTGGCTCGCTTTCCTGGACCACGAGGCCAAGTCGCCGCACACCATCGCCGCCTATGGCCGCAACCTGCGCCATTTCGCGGCGTGGCTGGAGACCACCTACCGCCAGCCGTGCGCGCCCACGGCCGTGATCCGGCGCGACGTGACCGACTACCAGGCCAGCCAGCAGACGGCCGGCGTCAAGCCCGCGACCATCAACAACCGGCTCGCGGCGGTGTCGCGGTTCTTCAAGTGGGCCGTGGCCCAGGGCCACGTGACCCAGGATCCCACGGTGCTGGTCAAGGCGGTGCGCCTGACCCGGCGCCAGCCCCAGTCATTGAGCGCTGCCGATCTGCGCCGGCTGCTGCGCGCCGTCCACCAGGCTGGCGACGGGCGGGACATTGCCATCATGGAGTTGCTGGCCGGGACTGGCTTGCGGGTGAGCGAGACGGTGCAACTCCGCTACGGCGACCTCGAGCTGAACGCCCGGTCCGGCATGGTGACGGTGCGCCGGGGCAAGGGCGGCGTGCATCGCCAGGTGCCTCTGACCGCCGAGGTGCGCCGGGCCCTGACCGCGTACCTGGAGCAGCACCCCGGCCAGCCCGAGGCCCCGCTCTGGGTGGGCCAGCGCGGGCCGCTGCAGGACCGGGGGGCGCTGTTTCGTATCGTGAACAAGTACGCGTTGGCGGCTGGACTGGACGCCCTGGGGCCGCATACCCTGCGCCACACCTTTGCCACGCGCTATCTGCAGGCGCACCCCGGTGACCTGCGCAACCTGGCGGCGATTCTGGGGCACAGCAGCCTGGACACCGTGATGATCTACACCGAGCCGACGACCGATGAGCTGGCCCAGCGCATGGAGGAGGCAGAGCTAGGTGCCCCCAACGGCAACCTCTAAAAAACGTGGCCTCCACAGATCCAACATGGCGGTTTCAACATTCTGGGGGCTTTTCACAGCGCCAGAGAAAGTGTGTAGATAGTAGAGAGAATCATATAGCTCATATTATGAGTAGAGGGACTGACCAGGTGCTGGCGCTGGCATCGCTAAGGAGCAATGATCATGAGTTGGTTGGACGCGTTATTCGACCCCGCAGATCTGGCACGTTTTCTCGATGACGATGACGATGACGATGGGGACTGGCCAGTCCCGACTCTGGCCAAGGCCGCCGGTGCGCGTCGCCGTAAACGGTGGTATGAGCAACCCTTTGGGTTTGTGGTGGGCCTGGCTGACGACCTGGACGGACAGCCCGATCTGGCACAGGCCCAGTCATCTATCCGCGTCGCTGGGCGCACGCTGGCCCAGGCCAAACGCCAGGCCGCCCGCTGGTATAACCGCCAGGAATCTCGGCAGCGGTTGCCCGCGCTGCGACC